>CAIKZH010000041.1 GCA_903831865.1 uncultured Coriobacteriia bacterium | reverse complement strand
GTCGAGCGTCGAGGGGACCAGACGCTTCGCCTTGACTACGACCTCGGGCGGGATTCACTGGTCCTCGACGTCGGCGGGTTCCGTGGTCAGTGGGCCAGTGACATCTACTCGCGTTTCCGCAGTCGTGTGCTCGTGTTTGAACCGGTCCCTGAGTTTGCGAGTCAGGTGGCGGAGCGTTTCGCAGACAATGATGACGTGGAAGTCCTGCCGGTGGGGCTCGCGGGCTCGTCACGACGCCAAGACATGCTGGTGAACGGGGACGCCTCGTCGGCGCTGGTCGATGGCGGGCGTCGGGTCGAGGTCGATCTCGTTGCCGCCGGCCCGTACTTCGAGCAACGATGCATCTGCGCCATCGATCTGATGAAGGTCAACATCGAAGGCGGAGAGTACGAGCTGCTGGAGCATCTTCTGGACGTGGGTTGGGTCCCTCGCATCGGCCACCTTCAGATCCAGTTCCACGACTTCGCCCCCAACGCCGGCGCGCGAGCGGCTTCGATACGGACGCGTCTCGCGCAGACCCATCGCTGCGCCTGGAACGTCGCGCCCTTCTGGGAGAGCTGGTCACGTGACCCCGATCGCGACCCGCCTGAGGGTGGCGTCGGGGGCGCGCTCTCGACCTGCCGTCAGACGCGCGAGACCGAGATGGGTGACCGCGCATGACCTCATCGGGACCGACAACCCACATGGAGCGCAGGGAGGACGGCGCGGTGATCACCGTCCAGGCCGTCAGCTACTTTGAAGTCCGAGGATCCAGGCGCCCTCAGCGCGAGTGGCTCCGCGTCTGCCGGTCAGTCTTCGACCGTACGCTGGGGCACGATGTGGACATCACGCCTCCCGGGCGGGTCGCCCCGTGAGCGCGGGGCAGTCGTCGGGTGAGGCCCCGCTCTTCGCAATCGCGATGCCCGCCTTCAACGCCGAAGCCACCATCGCCGAAGCGCTCGACTCCGCGCTTGCACAGACCTGTTCGGCATGGGAGCTGGTCGTCGTCGACGACGGTTCCACCGACGCGACCCGGGAGCGAGCGGAGGTCGTTGCGGCTCGGGACGAGCGCATAAGGGTGATCTCGCAGGCGAACGCGGGCGTCGGTGGTGCGCGGGCGCGAGCCATCGCGGCGACCCGGGCCCCGTACATCGTGAACTTTGATGCCGACGACGTGCTCCTGCCGAGCTGCCTGGAGACCTACGCCGAGTTCATCGCCACTCACCCGTCGCGGGAGATCTACTCGTGTGACGCCGAGGTGTTCGGGCCGGACGGGGACCTCGGCCGCTACTACGGCGCGGAACGGTTCCCCGCGAAGCCCGAATTCGTGCTCGCGGATCTGCTCGAGCGGTGCGTGATCGTCTGCCCGGCGTCGGTGATCTCGCGAGCCCACTACGATCGGGTGGGCGGCCTGAGACCGGACGCCTACGCTGAGGACTACGATCTCTGGCTTCGGGCGCTGGCCCACGGCGGCCGCCACATCATGGTGCCCGAAGCGCTCGTGCGCTATCGGCTGACCCCCTCGCAGAAGACCGCGTCGGTCATCCCCATGGTGGAGGGCGCGGCTGAGGCTCTGCAGCGCGTCGCCGACTCCGGGCTTCTGGACCGCAGCCAAATGCGGGTGGCGCGCACGTCGGCGCGGCGCTACGTGCTTCAGGCGCGGCGCCTTCGTGCCGACGCCGCACGCGGGCGCGCCATCGTCGCCCGCGAGGAGTTCGAGGAGCGACTGTGCCACGGTGATCTGCGGGACGCGCGCCGAGAGTTCCTGCGCGCGCGTCCCGCCTACCAGAGCACCATGAAGTTCGCCGTCGCGACTCCACTGATGATGGCCAGCCCGCGGCTGTACGCGGCGTGCCTGAGACGCGTGAGAGCGCGCCGAGACTCCTCTTCAGGCGCCGGCGGCGACCGATGAGCCGGGCACAGCCCACCTTCACGATCATCATTCCCGCCTACAATGCCGCCGCGACTCTGGGCGCGACGCTGGATTCGGTCGTGGCTCAGACATACGAGTCGTGGGAGGCCATCATCGTCGACGACGGCTCGGTGGATGGTACGGCCGCGGTCGCCGCGGAGTACGTGGCCCGCGACGTCCGCTTCTCGCTGGTGCGTCAGCGTCATCTCGGCGTGTCCGCCGCGCGGAACGCGGCACTGGCGCTGTCGTCCGCCGAGTTGCTCTGCTTTCTGGATGCCGACGACGCCTACCTTCCCGGGTTCCTCGACGCCCAGCACCGGTTCATCGCCGAGCACTCGGGGTTCGATGTGT
>CAIKZH010000040.1 GCA_903831865.1 uncultured Coriobacteriia bacterium | reverse complement strand
GTCGACGGCGTGAGCTACACGCTCGACCGCGGTGAGACCCTTGGTGTGGTCGGGGAGTCCGGCTCCGGGAAATCCGTGACCGCGCTCACCCTGATGGGGCTCGTGCCGATGCCGCCCGGGCGCGTCATGAGCGGCGACGCTGTCTTCAAGGGTCGCTCGCTGCTCAAGATGAAGCCCGACGAGATCCGCGCCATCCGCGGCAACGAGATCTCGATGATCTTCCAGGACCCTATGACGTCGCTCAACCCGGTGTACAGGATCGGGCGGCAGGTCGGCGAGCCCGTGCGCATCCACAAGCAGGCTTCACGGCGCCAGGCGCGCGACAGGGCCATCGAACTGCTGCGTCTTGTGGGCATCCCGAAGCCCGAGAAGCGCGTCGACGACTACCCCCATCAGTTCTCGGGCGGCATGCGTCAGCGCGCCATGATCGCGATGGCGCTGGCCTGCGACCCCGACATCCTGATCGCGGATGAGCCCACCACGGCGCTCGACGTGACCATCCAGGCCCAGATCCTCGAGTTGATGCAGGAGGTCCAGGAGCGCACCGACTCGGCGATCATCATGATCACGCACGACCTCGGTGTCGTCGCCGACATGGCGGACCGGGTGCTGGTCATGTACGCCGGCAAGGCGGTTGAGTACGGGGCCCTGCGCGAGGTCTTCGACGACCCGCTACATCCCTACACGTGGGGCCTGATGGACTCCATCCCGCGAGCGGGCATGTCTGAGAAGAGCCAGCTGTGCCCGATCGACGGCCAGCCACCGTCCCTCATCGACGTGCCGAGCGGCTGCTCGTTCCACCCCCGCTGCCCGTATGCACAGGCAGTCTGCACGACCGATGTGCCTCCGCTGCGTGACATCAGGGGCGGGCACAGCTCCGCGTGCCACTTCTCTGGGGACCCGGGGTTCAACCGGGGCTGCTCTCTGAACGTCGTGCGGGAGGCGGTGTGACATGGCGCCGCTGCTGAAGGTCACTGACCTCGTGAAGCACTTCCCCGCCGAGCAGGGCGTGCTCGCCGGTCGTCTGGGGCCGCAGGTGAAGGCCGTGGATGGCGTGAGCTTCGAGGTCGAGCACGGCAAGACCCTTGGTCTCGTCGGCGAGTCGGGATGCGGGAAGTCCACGACGGGGCGCTGCATCATGCGCCTCACGATGCCGACTTCGGGCGCCGTTGAGTTCGAGGGGACCGACGTCCTGCGTCTCCACGGTCGCAACCTCAAGGCCTTTCGTCGTCAGGTGCAGTTCATCTTCCAGGACCCCTACGCAAGTCTGAACCCGCGGTTCACGATAGGCGAGATCATCACCGAGCCTCTGACCATCCACGGCATCGGCACGAGGCGTGAGCGCACGGCAAGGGCGAAGGAGCTGCTCGACATCGTCGGGCTCAGTCCGGAGCACATCTCGCGCTACCCACACGAGTTCTCGGGCGGTCAGCGGCAGCGCATAGGGATCGCGCGCGCGCTCGCCCTCCAGCCCAAGCTGATCGTCTGCGACGAGCCGGTCTCTGCGCTCGACGTCTCGGTCCAGGCGCAGGTCCTCAATCTGCTGGAGAAGCTTCAGCAGGAGTTCGACCTCACCTACCTGTTCATCGCGCACGACCTGTCGGTGGTGCAGCACGTGTCGGATCACGTGGCCGTCATGTACTTGGGACGGATCGTGGAGATCGCGGACTGGTTCGCCCTCTACGACGCCCCCTCGCACCCGTACACACAGTCACTGCTGTCCGCGGTGCCGCTGCCGGACCCGGAGGCGCAGAGGAACCGCGAGCGGATCGTGCTGGTCGGCGATCCGCCGAGCCCCATCGACCCGCCGAGCGGCTGTCGGTTCCACACGCGGTGTCCGATCGCGGAGTTCCCGATCTGCGCGGAGAGGGACCCCGACCTGCTCGAGGTCGCTCCCGGCCATAGGGCGGCCTGTCACTTCGCCAAGCCGTACCCCATCCCGCTGGACAGGGCCCCGGTCAAGGTGATCGTCGACACTCCGGTCGAGAGCGCCTAGGGGGCGCCGAACGCGAGTCCGGCACGTTCCTGGCACGCGTCGCGGGCTTTGCGACGGCTCGGGCCATTGCTATACTGCGAATCCGCGCCGGGCACCGGCGCCCACACGTCCGAGTGGCGGAACGGCAGACGCGCTAGGTTGAGGGCCTAGTGAGGGCAACCTCGTGGGGGTTCAAATCCCCCCTCGGACACCAGCATCTACCTGCGGCTCTTCCCGAAGAAGGGGAGGGCCGCTTCTCCGTTTGGCGCTGTTCCGCGAGCTGACTCCAGCGCGGACCCCGAGGGGAATAGACAAGGTGTCTCGCCCGCACACCTGAAGGATGGTCGTGGTATCCATGAGGAACACGCGCTGGCTCGCGGACCTGGGGTTGGCGGTGGCGATGGGATCGATGCTTGCGGCGGCGGTCGCCGACTCCACGGCCGTCGCTGCGCCCGTCTGGCCTTCTCTGGCCGCGACCGGCACGATCGCCGGCTTCGTCCAGCCCACCAACATCGTGTCACCGGGGGACGGGACGGATCGCCTGTTCGTCACCGATCGGGCAGGCGTCATCAGGCTGGTGAAGGGCGGGTCACTGGTCGCCACTCCGGCGCTCGACATTCACGACGTGGTAGGCACCGCAGGCGAGCAAGGCCTGCTCGGCCTTGCGTTCCCTCCCGGCTTCGCGGGGAAGCAGTACGCGTACATCTACTTCACGAACCGGGCGGGGTCGTCCTACTTCTACCGGGTCCGGATCAGTGCCTCTGACCCGGACGTCTTCGACCGGACGACGATGCAACTGATCCTGAAGGTCGCGCACCCCCATACGACCCATTACGGTGGCGCCATGGCGTTCGGTCCGGACGGGTACCTGTACATAGGCATCGGCGACGGCGGCTCGGCGGGAGATCCGCAGAACCAATCGCAGAACCTGGGAGTCCTGCTCGGCAAGATCATGCGGCTCGATGTCGAGTCGACGCCCTCGTCGCCGGGATACCGCATCCCGGCAGGCAACCCGTTTGTCGGGCGGAGAGGCGCCCGCGGCGAGATCTGGGCCTACGGCCTGCGCAACCCGTGGCGTTTCTCGTTCGATCCTTCGACGGGTGACCTGTGGATAGGCGACGTGGGGCAAGACCGCTGGGAAGAGGTCGATCGGATGACGGCCGGCGCTCGCGGCTGGAACTTCGGATGGTCGTTGTATGAGGGCTCGCACTTCTTCAAGGCGAAGTCCAAGCTGCGCGGGTTCGCCTGGCCGGTGGCGCAGTATTCCCACGCCGAGGGCGAGGCCGTGATGGGCGGATACCGGTATCGTGGCTCGTCCTATCCTCGCATGCAGGGTGTCTACTTCTTCGGCGACTATGCGAGCGGCAGCATCTGGGGCCTGCAGGACTCCGGCGGAGTCTGGGTGCGTCAGCTGTTGCTGGCGACGCCGTATGCGATCACGGCCTTCGGAGTGGACGACAACGGCGAACTGTGGGTCACGGACTTGAGCGCCGGCACCATACATCACCTTGTGGACACCGGGTTGTAGCGGTCTCTCGCTAAGGCAACGAGCCTCGGCTGGCGTAGTATGGGCACCGTGGCGTCGCGGTTGCTTATGGACGCCCATCCGCAAGGACATCGGAACACGTCATCGGGAGGGATCCCCACATGATCGGACTCTGGATAGTGCTCGCGATCATCGTCCTGCTCGTGATCTTCGTGATCGCCACGTACAACGGGCTGATCACGCGCAAGAACAGGGTGCAGGAGGCGTC
Source organism: uncultured Coriobacteriia bacterium (assembly GCA_903831865.1). GTDB lineage: Bacteria > Actinomycetota > Coriobacteriia > Anaerosomatales > PALSA-660 > PALSA-660. Next base: position 15,087 of record CAIKZH010000040.1, on the reverse strand, counting down.
GAGCGACATCGACGTCCAGCTCAAGCGCCGCTACGAACTCATCCCGAACCTCGTGAACACCGTCAAGGGCTACGCCACGCACGAGCGCGAGGTCTTCGAGAAGGTCACGGAGCTGCGGGCCGGTCTGGTCACGGGTTCCACCGCCGACAAGGTCAAGGCTAGCAACCAGCTCACTGAGACCCTGAAGTCGCTGTTCGCGGTGGCGGAGAACTACCCCGAGCTGAAGGCGAACCAGAACTTCCTGGCGCTGCAGGCCGACCTCACCGACACGCAGGACAAGATCATGGCGGCCCAGCGCTTCTACAACTCGAACGTCCGGGACTTCAACACGGCGATCCAGGTGTTCCCGACGAACCTGTTCGCCGCCGCCCTGGGCTTCAGCACTTTCGAGTTCATCGAGGCCACGCAGGCGGAGACGCAGAACGTGGAGGTCAAGTTCTAGACGATGGCCACCATCTACACCAACATCTCAGCCAACAAGTGGCGCACGGTGGTCGTGATGACGCTGTTCGTGATCGTCGTGATCGGGCTTGGCTACGTGTTCGGCGTCGCGCTGAACCTGCCGTGGCTGCTGCCGCTTGCCATCGCGATCGCCATCGTGCAGTCCTTCTCCTCGTACTGGTGGAGCGACAAGGTGGCGCTGGCGGTCTCGGGCGCCCACGAGGTGCAGAAGGCCGACGCGCCCGAGCTCTACCGTCTTGTCGAGAACCTCTCGATCACGGCCGGTCTGCCCATGCCTCGGGTGTGCATCGTCGAGGACCCGTCGCCGAACGCGTTCGCCACCGGCCGGGACCCGCAGCACGCGGCGATCGCGGTGACGTCGGGTCTTCTCGCCAAGCTCGACAAGCCGGAGTTGGAGGGCGTTCTCGCGCACGAGTTCTCTCACATCGGAAACTACGACATCCGCCTGTCGAGCGTCGTGGTGGTGCTCGTCGGCTTCGTCGTCCTGCTGTCCGACTTCTTCCTGCGCTACACGTTCTTCTTCGGCGGCGGCCGCCGCCGAAGCAGCGGCGGCGACTCCGGCCAGATAGGCCTGATCCTCCTTGTGATCGGGGTCGTGCTCGCGATCCTCTCGCCGCTCTTCGCGACGCTGATCCAGCTCGCGATCTCCCGGCGCAGGGAGCTGCTCGCCGATGCGAGCGGGGCGCTGCTCACAAGGAACCCGATCGAGCTTGCCGACGCGCTCGCGAAGATCACTGCCGACCCGGCGCCGATGCGTCACGCCAACAAGGCGACCGCGCACCTGTGGATCGCCAGTCCGCTCCACGACACCAAGGGCAAGACGCGCGGCTTCCTCGCGGGCCTGTTCGACACGCATCCCGACCCCGCCGTGCGCATAGCGCGCCTGCGCGAGATGGCGATGTAGGGTCCGGCGGTTCTCAGGTCCGCTGCAGCCAGCGGTCAGCGGCGACCGCCGCGCGGGCGCCCTCACCGGCGGCGATGATCACCTGCTTGCCCAGCCCGTCCGTGACGTCGCCGGCGGCAAAGATCCCGGGCACACTGGTGGCCGCGTCGCGGTCCGTGACGATCTCACCCCGGTCGTTCGTCGCCACGAGTCCTCCCGTGAACTCCGACGCGGGCAGCGAGCCGGTCTCGATGAAGACCGCGTCGACGGGGATGGTCTCCGCAGTCTCGGAGTCACCGCGGGCGGCGAGAGTGAGACCGGTGACCCGGTCCGTCCCCTCTATGGAGACCACCGTCATCCCCGTGCGTTGCGTGATCGCCGGGTCCCTAGCAAGGCGCGCCATCAGCGGCTCGGGGGCCTTCAGCGGCCGCTCCGAGACGAGGGTCACCGAGGATGCGAGGTTGGCCAGCTGCAGGGTCGCCACTCCCGCCGATTCACCCGGGCCCACGATCGCCACGTGCTTGCCGGCGAAGAACGCACCGTCGCAGGTGGCGCAGTAGGAGACGCCGTGACCAAGCAGCTCCAGCTCACCCGGAACGGCGAGCCGCTGCACGGCTCGCCCTGTCGCGATGATGAGCGCGCGGGCGTGAACGCTCAGCCCCTCTCGGCTGAACACGTCGAACCCGCCCACTTCAGCGGAGACGATCGCGTTCACCAGATGACCCTCCAGCGTGTTCACTCCGAAGCGCTCCGCATGCTCCCGGAAGCGCTTGACCAGGTCCCGGCCCGTGACGAGCTGCCAGCCCATGTAGTTCTCGATGCGCTCGGCCCAGGCGGCCTGCCCTCCGATCTCACCGGCGACGACGGCGACCTTCAACCCCTGTCTGGCCGCATACATGCCCGCGGTCAGACCGGCGGGACCTCCTCCGACGATGACGATGTCGTAGCTCTCCGGCTGTGCGGTCTCGATCATCGGTGACCTCCAGGGTCCTTGGGCAACGCCACAGGAAGTCTGCCCGTTGCGCGCTCCGCGCCAACCTTACCGTACGGGTCCCGGGTGCATCGGCGGGCGTGCTACGCTGTCGCTCGTCCGCCCCGTCCGCCGCTTCGCCGAAGCGAGGTCGCCGTGCCATCCGAGCCGACGCAGAGCGTTCGCGTGCTGCAGGTCGTTCGGCCGGCGGTGGGCGGGATGAAGGGGCATCTTCTCCAGCTGGCCAAGGGACTCGAAGCGTTCGGCTTCGACAGCGAGATCGCATGTCCCGGCGGCACAGACCTGTCTCGCGATGCGGTGGGTCTCCGCCTCACCGTGCATCCGGTGCCCATCGTCGGCCCGCTCCACCCGTTGCGCGACCCGATCGCGGTGGCGGCCCTCGTCCGCCTGATGCACGAGCGCCGGCCGGCGCTCGTGCACGCTCACGGTTTCAAGGCCGCCCTCGTGGCGCGCGTGGCGGCGAGGCTCGCCGGGCGGGTGCCCTGCATCGTGACCGTGCACAACCACGTCCTCTACCGGGGCATCTCGCGATTCACCCGCTGGCGCTACGTGTCCGTCGAGCGCTGGCTGTCGCGCATGACCAGCCGCATCATCACTGTCTCCGACTCGCTGCGGCTCGAGCTTGTCCACCAGTACGGGATCGACCCGGAGCTCATCACGACCGTGCACAACGGACTCGACCTGCGGCCCTTCCTCGAGCCTGCCGACCGCGACGCCGCTCGGGTGAAGAGGGGTGTGCCGGCCGGCGCCGTGGTCTTCGGTCTCGCCGCGCGATTCGCGCCGCAGAAGGCGATGGACGTGCTGGTGCGGGCTGCTGAGCCAGTGCTCGACCGTCACGGGGACACGTGGCTTCTTCTGGCGGGTGACGGTCCGCTCCTTGAGCGGGTGAGATCCCAGGCGGCCGGCGCGACCCACGCGGGGCGCATCATCATGCCGGGACGGGAGAGCGACATGCCCGGCTTCCTGTCGGCGCTGGACGTCTACGTCTCCTCGGCGCTCTCAGAGGGGCTCCCGCTCGGGACCGTCGAAGCGATGGCCGCCGGGCTTCCTGTCATCAGCACGCGTGCAGGGGGCACTCCCGAGGTCGTGGAGGAGGGCGTTACCGGTATGCTCGTTGAGCCGGGAGACGCGACGGCGCTCGGCGACGCCATGCTGTCGCTCGCGGCCGACCCGGGTGCTCGCCGGCTCATGGGTGAGGCGGGCCGTGCGCGAGCCCTCGAGGAGTTCACCGAGGAGCGGATGCTCGAGCGCACCGCGGCTGTGTATCGGGAGGTGCTCGGGTGATCGACTTCATCGACGTGGCTGTGGGCACCGGCGGAGGAGTCGCGTGCGAGCGCTGCCATGGGAGCGCCATGCCCGCGGAATACATGGCGACGAGCGAGCTGCTTGGACTGATCACGCGGGCGGTGGCCGACTCTCGCACGGTCCCGGGGCCGAACCTGGCGCTGACCGGCCCTGAACCGTTCGGGCATCCTGATCTCCCGTCACTGGTCGCGGCGGCCGTGGACGCGGGCGTGAGCAGGCTGCGGATCGATACCGACGCCTCGGCCCTGAGGTCCCAGGACAACGCCGCGGGGGTGCTGGCGGCGGGTGTCCGGCACTTCAGATTCTCCTTGCTGGGCGGCAGCGCGGGCCTGCACGACGTCCTCGCGGGCGCTCCCGGCGCGCTCGACGCCACACTCACTGGTCTCGACGTCCTGCGGGGCGAGGTCCGCGCTCAGGGTGTCACCAGTTGTCTGAGCGCCCTGGTGCCCATCTGCCGTCACAACCTCCACGACCTCCCCGCGATCGCAGCAGTCGCCGTCGAGGCCGGCGCGAACGCCGTCCTCCTCCGCGTCGACGATCCCGGTTGCGACCTGGCCGCGGCGGTCCCGTGGATGACCGCCGCGTGTGACACCGGCGTCGTGAACGGGGTGTGGGCGGAGATCGAAGGCGTGCCGTTCTGTCTGGCGCCCGACCACGCTCTGCACGTCTCCGACGTGCTCCGTGCACGATCCGGGGCGAAAGCTCCGGCGTGTCGCGACTGTCGTCTGGACGAACTGTGTGGCGGCGGTCCCGTCGACGCGAGCGGCGACCTGCTCGCAGTCCTCGCGCCGCCTGCACGCGCCGGGGACCTCGCCGGCGCGGTGTCCCGTGCGCGGGGGAGCGTGGGGCACGATGCCTGAGACCCCGCTTCGATGCGCGATGCTCGCCCTGAACTCAGTCGGCTACCGGTCACTCGCGCTCGGCTACCTGCGCGCCTACGCGGAGAGCGATCGGAAGCTGGCCGGGCGTGTCGCGTTCCAGACGCTCGATCTGGAGGTCGGCCTGGATCCGTGGTGGGTGGCGTGGCGGGTCCTGGGGCTGGAGCCTGACGTGCTCGGAATCTCCGTGACCTGCTGGAACGCCCGCGCCGTCTACGACGTCTGCCGTCTCGTCGGGGCTGTGCGACCCGAGTGCGCGATCGTTCTCGGCGGTCCCGAGGTGGGCCCGATCGCTGCCGAGGTCCTCGCCGGACACCCCGAAGTGCACGCCGTCGTGCGCGGCGAGGGGGAGGTGACCTTCGCCGAGCTGCTGCGCGCGATCTGCGCGGGCGGCAAGGCGTGGCGTGTGGACGGGCTCTGCGTCCGCAAGGGGCAGGAGATCGTCTCGACTCCCGATCGCGGCCTCATCGAGGACCTCGACAGCATCCCGTCGCCCCATCTGGCCGGGCTGATCGAGGCGCTGGACGGCGGAGCGTATCTGGAGACGTATCGCGGGTGCCCGCACAGGTGCGCCTACTGCTTCGAAGGCAAGGGGTACGGGAGGATCCGGTCGTTCAGTGACGCTCGCATCGCCGCGGAGATCGACGCTCTCGCCGGCGCGCCGCATGTCGGGTCCTTCTCGTTCATCGACCCGGTCTTCAATCTCACGCCTGAACGGCTGCGCACGCTGTGCGGGATGCTGGTCCCGCATGCCGCCGCGGGGCTGCGTCTTCACACCATCGAGGTCGACATCGAGAGGATCGACGACGAGTCCGCCGGGCTTCTGCGAGACGCGGGCGTCGCGAGCGTGGAGACCGGTCCTCAGACCGTCGGCAAGGCGGCCCTTGAGACGTGCCACCGTCCGTTCCACGCCGACCGCTTCGCGCGCGGGGTCGAGGCTCTCCGCGGCGCGGGTATCTCGTGCGAGTGCGACCTCATCGTCGGCATACCCGGGGACGACGCGTACGACTTCCTCGCCGGCCTGCGCTTGTGTCTGTCACTGGACCCGGGCGTGGTGCAGTCGTCGACCCTGCACGTCCTGCCGGGGACCGAACTGTGGGAGCGGGCCGCCGAGCTGGGCCTCGAGTTCGACCGCGAGCCTCCGCACGAGGTGATCGCAACGTCCGGCGTCACGTTCCGCGACCTGCGCCGCGCCGAGGTGCTGGCATCGGCCGTCCAGCGCGCCTATCGCGCCCGCCTGTGAGAAGCCCTCGCACAGATCAAGGAGCCCTTCGAACATGACCGACCACGTCTCGGCTCGCGCGCTGGCAGTCCGGCCCTTCGTCGTGATGGACGTCGTCGCGCGCGCCAAACAGCTTGAGGCCGCGGGGCGTGACATCGTGAGGATGGACGTGGGTGATCCCGATTTCCCGACGCCCGCCGTCATCACCCGGGCGGCCGAGGCCGCCATGGACAGCGGGGATACGGGCTATACGCAGTCGGCCGGCCTGCCCGATCTGCGCGAAGCCATCTCACGCCGGTTCGCGGCCAAGTATGGCGTGAAGGTGGAGCCGGCCGACATCGTCGTGTCGCAGGGGACCTCCCCTGCGATGCTCCTGCTCTTCGGCGCCCTCCTGGATCCCGGGGACGAGGTCATCATCTCCGACCCGTGCTACCCGGCCTACCCGAACTACATCTCGTTCCTGGGTGGTGTCCCGGTGAGGGTCGCGGCTCGCCCGGAGGAGAGCTTCCGAATGCGCATCGAGGAGATCGAGGCTGCGATCACGCCGCGCACGCGTTGCATCATGATCAACTCGCCCTCGAATCCCACCGGCAGCGTCCTGCCGGTGGAGGATCTGCAGGCCATCGGCAGACTCGCGGACGCGCATGGGATCTACGTGGCGAGCGACGAGATCTACCACGGCCTGGACTTCGTTGGCGCCGACCACTCGATCCTTGAGTTCACCGATCGGGCATTCGTTCTGAACGGCTTCTCCAAGCTGTACTCCATGACCGGTTGGCGGCTCGGCTACCTGGTCGCCCCTCGGGCCTTCGTCCGCGCGGCCGAGGTCATCCAGCAGAACTTCTTCCTTTGCGCGAACCACTTCGTGCAGGTCGCGGGTACTGCGGCCCTCGAGCTGGCGGGCCCCGACGTCGAGCGCATGCGCGGGCTCTTCGACGAGCGTCGCCGCTACCTTGTTCCCGCGCTGCGCGACGCCGGCCTCAAGATCGCCCACGAACCGACGGGCGCCTTCTATGTCTTCGCTGACGCACGCGCCTGGAGCGGGGATTCGCTCGCGCTGACCTACCGACTGCTGGAGGAAGCCGGCGTGGCCGCCGCCCCTGGCATCGACTTCGGCCCGGGAGGCGAGGGCTTCCTGCGGTTCAGCTACGCGACCTCCCTCGACAGGCTCGAGGAGGGCGTCGCGCGCCTGCGCGGATGGGCCGAGACGCATCTCTAAGTAGATCGGCCTTTCGGCAAGGGACGTGTCGCGACGATGTCAGAGCGCCGTGCGACACTTGACCCCACGCGCCAGGGAGGCTGATCGCCATGTCCGTGTTCTCACACTCGCGCCTCGAGTCGTTCGAGACGTGCCCCAAGAAGTACGAGTTCGCCTATGTCCTGAGGCTCCCGAGGGGTCCCGCCGGCATCGAGGCGTTCCTGGGAAGCCGGGTCCACGAGGCTCTCGAGTGGCTGTACTCCGAGGTGCGGATGTGCCGCGTTCCCGATGAGGAGGACGTGGTCGAGCGGTACCGCGCCGCCTGGGCAGACGAGTGGTCCGACGAAGTGAAGGTCGTCCGCGCTGATCGGACGGCGACCGACTACCAGGCGGTCGGGGAGAAGGCCGTCCGCCGGTACTACCGCCGCTATCACCCCTTCGACCAGGGAGACACCGTCGGTCTAGAGATGCGTGTGAAGTTCGCCCTCGACCAGGATCACGAGATCGTCGGCTACATCGACCGGCTCGTGAAGGTCTCGGACGGGGTGTGGGAGATCCACGACTACAAGACGTCCGCGCAGCTGATGACGCAGGAGAAAGCGGAAGCGGATCGCCAACTCGCACTGTATGACCTGGCGGTCCGTCGCGCGTATCCGGACGCGTCAGAGGTCCGGCTGGTGTGGCACTACCTCGCGCATGATCACGAGGTGCGGTCCTGCCGAAGCGAGGCGCAGCTGGTCGACCTGCGTGCGCAGGTCCTCGACGAGGTCCGGCACATCGAGGCGCAGGCGACCTTCCCGACGAAGCCCTCGAAGCTCTGCGACTGGTGCGACTACCGCCCGTCGTGCCCGGCTTGGGCCGACCTGTACCGGGCCGAGGAGGAGCCTCAGCGGGAGGGACCCGCGCCGGACAGCTCCCAGCTCGTGGACGACTATGCGACCTGCAGCGAGCAGATATCGGAGGCCAGGTCGCGCCTGGCCGGCCTTCGCGAGGCCATCATCGTGCGCGCGGCCGATGAAGGGGTCGAGCGTCTGTTCGGGACCGGGCGTGTTGCCGCAGTCCGTCACGCGGCCGCTGTTGTCCTGCCGTCGCCTGGAGATCCCGCGAGGGAAGAGCTGGAGCAGGCCCTGTCGGACCTTGGGCTGTCGCGGCGCTACCTTCAGCTGGCCACGGGCGCCCTTGCGCACGACCTGACAGCGGGGCTCGTGTCGCCGGAGGCAGCGGCCCGTCTCGGGCCCTTCACGACCCCGTCCGAGTCGGTCAAGGTGACGGTGAGTCGCCTCGAGTGAGCCACGGCGACGGCCGGTCGCGAGGCCGCGGCAGGCACGCGCGTTGCTGTTCTCCAGCCCAGAGGGACCTGAAGAACTCGAACGAGGAGCCGCACGTGCCCGAGGCGTGGAGCAAGGCCGATCTGCACATACACAGTACCCGGAGCGACGGACTCGCTTCGCCCCGACAGATCATGGAGTACGCGGCGCGCCGAACGGACCTGAGCGTCATCGCCATCACCGATCACAACACGCTGGAGGGCGCGCTCGACGCCAAGGAGATGCAGCACGAGTATCCCGGGCTCGAGGTCGTGGTCGGCGAAGAGATCACCTCGAAGTGGGGACACATCCTCGGCCTCTTCCTCGACGAGGAGGTCCCGCCCGGACTCTCTGCGGTCGAGACGATCGCGCGCATCAACGAGCAGGGCGGGGTCGCGGTCATCGCGCACCCGTTCGCGAACCGCGCCTTCGGCCCGTTCGGACTGAGGAGTCTCGGCGAGAGGATCAACGAGGTCGCCTTCCAGGCGATGGAGGTCTACAACTCGTCGCCGTACCTCATCCATGCGAACCGTCTCGCTTCCAAGGCGTTCGCGAGAGGGCAGGGGATCGCCGCCACAGGCGGCAGTGACGCCCACGTGCTGAAGGCCGTCGGCACCGGCTACACGCTGTTCCGGGGCACGACCTCGGCCGACCTGCACCGCTCGCTCGACGAGCTCGAGACTCGGGCCCGGGCGGGGCGCGGGGGGATGTCGGTGGCGCTGCGCTACATGTTCCGGTATCCGCAGATCAAACGGCAGCAGCAGATGAACCGCGAGCGTTGCAAGGCCCGCTAACCCCGCCTCACGATGACTCCGAGAGCGCCGCGAAGACCGCAGCGCAGATGGCGTCGGCCACGACCGGGTCGTCGCCCCATCCTGGAAGCACGAAGACCTCGGAACCCGTCTCCGTCGCTGCGCGCTCCGCTGCCGCGCGCAGGTCGATCGTCGTTTCCACGCTGTCGAACGGGATGCAGGCCGGCATGAGCGCGATCCGGCGGGAACCGAGCGCCGCGAGGTGCCTCAGCACCTCGTTCACGTCCGGCTCCTCCCATTCCAGCCATGCGACGCGGACACGCTCGTCCTCGAATCCTGCGGCGAGCAATGAGGCGCGGATCCTCTGCACGAAGAACGTCTCCTGCTCGATCGTCGAACTGAACCCGCGCTGCCACTGTTCGGGCTCGCCTTCGCACACCAGGACGACACCGTCCTCCTCCTGGGGCGGGCCCTCGAAGGAGTCCAGGCAGCGCCCCGCGATCATGGCGCCCGTTGCCTCGGACTCCCACAGGGGCGAGGCGAACCGGAGGCGGAGTCCTGCCCCGACGAGGTCAAGATCGTCCGTCACACGCTGTGCGCGGTCGATCGCCCGTGTCCGCGCAACGCTCGCGGGGACGACCACGAGGCGGTCGGTCCCCTGAGCCGTCTCGGCAGCGAGCGTCGAAGCGAGGTCATCCGGCGCGGTGCAGAACGCCGTGATCGTGCGAGCCGTGGGCTCCCTCGCGGAGATGAGCGCGCCCGCGGCGTCGGTCAGGCGGCGAGCCATCGCGCGGGAGGGGCTGCCGCCCATGTTGCGATAGCGCGCCCGCTCGGAAGCGTAGACCAGGGGACGCGCCGCACTCGGCGGAAGGGGGACATCGCTTTCCGCCAGGTCCTCGAGGATCTCCGTCACGGCGGACGGTGTGTAGTCTTCTGGCTCCGCGTCGACGAGCACGATGACCCTGATGCCGCCCGGGCCGCCGGAGGGCTCGAAGCGGATCGCGCGGGTCCGGCGCCCGGTCGACGCAGGGAGCAGGGCCGCGAACAGGGCGAAACCGCCGAGGGAGGCCGCGAAGGCGATGAAGACGGCCTCGACGACGAAGACGTCCGGACGGTGTCCGTCTCGCCAGATTGCGAGGAGACCGAGAAGCACCCCCGTGCTCGCGAGGAGGCCGACTCCCACGACCGCCGGCAGCCACCTGCGAGTCACGACCATGCCGGCGCAGAGTGCGGCTCCCCAGGCGACGCTCGCGGCGAGCATGAGGGTCCATCCCCCGATCGCCACGCGCCCTCCCCATCGGATCCGGCCGCCAGCCCAAGTGAGACCATCATATCCTGAGCGGGTACATCGCTTTGGAAGGGTGCAGCCACCGAGATGGCGAAGCGGGTCACGGGCGCGGGAGCTACTCGTGCGCGAGTCTCACGATCGGCGTCAGACGGTATTCACGAGGAGGAAGCGATGAGCGAGCTGGTCCGTGAGGTGAGTCAGGAGGACTTCGACGCCACTGTGCTCAAGTCCGATGTGCCGGTGCTGGTGGATTTCTGGGCGCCCTGGTGCGGTCCATGTCGCATGGTCTCTCCGGAGTTCGAGAAGCTGGCCGCCTCGCACCCCGGCGCCGGGACCTTCGTGAAGGTGAACGTCGACGAGGCCGGCGAGGTGGCTTCCCGCTACGGGGTCATGAGCATCCCGACCATCGCCAAGTTCAGCGGCGGCGAGATGGTCGCGCACGTCGTGGGCGCGCGCGATGCTGCGGGGCTCGCCCGGGAACTCGCCATCGACTAGGCGTTGCGCTGGTCCCCCCTGGCCAGGGCTCGGCGGGCGCGACTCTCGCCGGACCCTGGTCTTTTGCGGACCCGCCGTTCCAAGCGTATCGTCACGTCTGCCACCCCCGCGATCGACCCCCGGGGTACGCCGCGTCGCACCGATCTCGCGCACGCGCCCACACGCAGCGAAGAGAGGTCCGACATTGGAGAAGAGGGGAGCGACGAGCCATGTGCCCGTCGCCTACTCGTCCGCCCCTCCTCACCCCACGCGCGGCTACCTTCTTGCCGCTCTTGCGGCCGCCTGCTGGGCGGCCGGCGGTCTCACCGCGAAATGGCTGTTCACCATGGCGGGCACGACGGTCGAGCCCGCGCCCCTGGCAGGAGCTCGCGCCGTTCTCGCCACGGTCATGCTCCTTGCGTACCTGCTCCTCTTCCGGCGTCGCGACCTCCGCGTCCGGGTGCGCGATCTGCCCTTCCTGGCGGCCTTCGGCGTTCTCGGACTCGCCATGGTGCACCTGTCGTACTTCGCCGCCATCCAGCTCACGAACGTTCCCACCGCGATCCTCCTGGAGTACCTTGCCCCGGTGCTCGTCCTGATCGTCTCCGTGCTGTTCCTCGGGGAGCGCATGGCCTGGGCCCTCCCGATGGGCGTCGCGCTGTCAGTGACGGGCTGCGCCCTGATGGTGGGAGCCTTCGGGGGCGGCCTGAAGGTCTCGGCCGCCGGGCTCGCCTGGGGACTGGCCTCCGCCTGCTTCTTCGCCGGCTACACCCTGATGGGCAAGTACGCCGCGCCGCGTTTCTCTCCCTGGACCCTGCTCACCTACGGACTCGGCTTCGCGTCGATCTTCTGGCTGCTGTGGCTGCGCGGGCCCGCACCGATCGTCGGCCTCCTCGCCGACCGCCGCACGTTCCTGGCCGTCGGCGTGATGGCCCTGGTGAGCACGATCATCCCCTTCGGGGCCTTCCTCACCGCGCTGCAGCACATCGAAGCCACCAAGGCGAGCATCACGGCCACCATGGAGCCCGTGCTGGCCGGTGTCGCCTCCTACCTCATCCCGGCCCTCTACGCGCCTCTCGGGGCGCTCCAGCTCCTCGGCGGCGTGCTCGTGATCGCAGCCGTGATGCTTGTCCAGGTGCCGCACATGGTCGGACGCTATCGAACCGACAGGGCCGCAGCACTCGAACTGCCGCCCGCGGGCTGATCGGCGCCTCCTGAGCGTGCTCACGCCCCCGTCGCGACAATCGGGGATAATGTGAGCGTGGCCGCTTCGGACGGCCTCATCGCCGAAGACGCTCGCGCCGGAGTCCGATGGAATTCACGCAGCGACCAGAGGTCAAGCAGAAGATCACGCTCTCCCCGCAGGTCTATCAGGGGCTGAGCATCCTCGCCATGCCCGTGGCGGAACTCCAGACGGTCATCGAGACCGAGCTGCTGGAGAACCCCGTGCTGGAGGTCGAGGAGTTCGAGGACGCCCCGGAGGAGCCTGAAGAAGAGCGTCCGGACGACGAGGAACGCGCCTGGGACGAATGGCTGGACCAGTACGAGGATCTCGACTCATCGGACCCCGTGGTCCCCCGGGACCCCAACGCCGAGGCGGTCGACACCGAGGACTTCGTCGGATCGATCCAGTCGTTCGGTGACTACCTTGAGCAGCAGTTGGCGATGATGAGCCTCACCCCGGCCGTGTCGCGCGCCGCGCGCGCGGTCGTCGGTTCGCTCGATGACGACGGCTTCTTCTGCGTCAGTCTCGAGGAGATCGCGGCCATCGCGGGAGTGAGCCGCACCGTGGCTCGCAAGGGGCTCGCCGTCGTCCAGCAGCTCGACCCACCCGGTGTGGGAGCGCGCAGTCTCGCACAGGCGCTGGCGATCCAGATGGAGTATCTGGGCATCGACGAACCGATGCTGCTGAAGATCGTGGAAGAGCACCTCGATGACGTGGGCGCGAGCCATTACCGCAAGATCGCGCGTGCCCTGCGCGTCGATGAGGACGAGGTCCGCCGCCTCGTCGAGGTACTCCGCCAGCTCAACCCCCGCCCGGCGGGCGCCTTCTCACCGGGGCCGTCTCCCGGCTACATCGTCCCCGACGTCACCGTGCGAAGGTTCGACGACGAATGGGTCATCATCGCGAATTCCGATGCGGTGCCCACGCTGCGAGTCAGCACCCGGTATCGCGGCATGCTGCGTTCAGGTTCCGGCGCCGACGAGGCGACGGTGCGCTACCTGAAGGAGCGCATCCGCAGCGCCGAGACCTTCATCCGCAACGTCGACCGGCGCAAGGGGACCGTCGGCCGGATCGCCGGGATAGTGCTGGAGGTGCAGCGGGAGTTCTTCGCGGACGGCAAGGGGCCCCTGCGGCCGCTCCGCCTCGAGGACGTGGCGGTGGAGATCGGCGTCCACCTCTCCACCGTGAGTCGCGGGGTCACCGGAAAGTACATGGCCACCCCCTACGGACTCTTCGAGCTGAAGCACTTCTTCTCAGGCGGCTATCGCACGGCTTCGGGGCTGGACGTCGCGGCGACGACCGTGAAGGAGCGTCTGCGCGACTTTCTCCAGAAGGAGGAGGCGCTGCACCCGCTCTCAGACCAGCGGCTCGCCGACCTGCTGTCTGATGAGGGGATCCCGGTCGCGCGCCGGACTGTGGCGAAGTACCGGGAAGAGATGGGGATCGAGCCTTCGTGGGCCCGCAAGAGGCGCTAGGCGTGCCCCAGGAGCCGGACCGGGCGCAGGACGGCGCCGAGGAGTCGGACAGGCCTTCCCGCACGCAGAAGCAGCTGCGCGACGTGCTCATCATCGTCGCCATGCTCGTCGCGATCACGGTCCTGCATCAATTCACGAACAGGCATCCGGCTTACGCGGGCCTGCACGAGATCTACCTGCGTCTCTACTACGTCCCGATCCTCTACGCGGCCTTCGTTTTCGGGATGCGCGGCGGTCTGGCCACTGCGATCGCCTCGGCAGTACTGTACGGGGCCTACAACTTCAGCGGCGCGTTCCCTTTCCTCGGGTTGCCTCTCGACAACTTGCTCGAGATCGGTCTCTTCTTCGTCATGGGGGGGCTGTTCGGTCACCTCAGGGACCTCGAGAAGCGTCGCACGCGGGACCTGGTCCAGGTCTCCAGCAAGCTCGAAGACGCGTACGGTGCGCTCGAGGAGCGGGCGATGCAGCTCATCACCGTCCAGGAGCACACCCAGTCCATCCTGCGGTCGCTGTCGACCGCCGTCCTCACCGTCGGGCCCGAGGGACTGGTCGAGACGGCGAACCCTGCGGCGGAGCGGATCCTCGGCATGCGTGAGGCCCGGATGACCGAGCGCGCCATCGCGTCGCTGTTCAAGGACCCGGCCGGGCTGACCGGCGATGTCGACAAGGTGCTGGGCGGCCGCGTGCCGCGCACGATGCGCGACCTCACCCTGGTCACCGAGGGGGGAAAGCTCGTCCATGCCCAGGCGTCGGTCTCCCGGATGCGCGACGTGGGAGGGCGAAAGCTCGGCGCGGTCGTCACGATCGAGGATGTGTCGGACATCCGGATGCTCACCGAGCAGCTCATCCGCGCCGACCGGCTCGCGGCCATGGGTGAGCTCACTGCGGGTGTGGCGCACGAGGTGCGCAACCCGCTCGGGATCATCCGCGCGTCGGTCCAGCTGATGGAGGACAGCCAGAGCAGCGCTGAGAGGGTGCACGCCGCCGGGGAGGTCATCAAGCAGGAGATCGACCGGCTGGACCGCGTCGTCAAGGCACTGCTCGACTTCGGAAGGCCGGCCCAGCCCTCGCTGCGGCCGGTCGCCGTCAGACACGTCCTGCAGGAGGTCGCCCTCTTCTCGCGCCCCTCGGCGACCCGCTCCAAGGTGCGCATCGTCGAGGACTACGCGACCGGGATACCGGATGTCATGGCGGACCCTGAGCAGCTCAAGCAGGTCTTCGTGAACCTTATCAGCAATGCGGTCCAGGCGATGACGGGTCAGGGCGGTATCCTGACGATCACGACCGGCGCCAGCGAGGGCTTCGTGTTCGTAAGGTTCAGCGACACGGGCCCGGGGATCGCGGCGGACGTGCTGAGCAAGATATTCGACCCCTTCGTCTCGACCAGGGACGACGGGACAGGCCTCGGGCTCACGATCGTGCACCGCATCGTGGACGATCACGACGGGCACATAGAGGTCGCGACCGATCCCGCGGCGGGCAGTGCGTTCACCGTGTGGCTCCCGGCACTCCAGTAGGCGACAAGGAGCACGAATCCATGGCGAAGAGGATCCTGATCGCCGACGACGAGAAGAACATGCGTTGGGTGCTCGGGGAGGCGCTCGCCGCTCAGGGCTACGAGGTCTCG
>CAIKZH010000039.1 GCA_903831865.1 uncultured Coriobacteriia bacterium | reverse complement strand
CGGGCGGGATACCCGCCCGGCGCGCTCCGCACACCTCACGTCACGACGCCCCTAGGCGGCGTGACGGTCCACTCACAGAACGGACAGGTACCGGTCGAGCTCCCACTCGGAGACCTGCGAGACGTACTCGGACCACTCGGCCTTCTTGTTCTCCACGAAGAACTTGTGGATGTGGTCTCCCAGGACTTCCTTCATCAGCGCCGACTGCTCGAAGAGCCCGATCGCCTCGCCGAGGTCCTTCGGCAGCGTCTTGATGCCGGCCTTCTTCAGCTCCTCGTCCGTCATCTTGAAGATGTTGTTGCTGGACTCGGCCGGGAGCTTCAGCCCTTCCTCGACGCCCTTCAGACCGGCGCCGAGCATGCATGCGAACGCCAGATACGGGTTGCATGCAGGGTCAGGAGAGCGGAACTCCACGCGAGTCGCGACTTCCTTGCCAGGCTTGTACATCGGCACGCGGACCATCGCGGAGCGATTGCGGCGCGCCCACGTGACATACACGGGGGCCTCGAAGCCGGGGACCAGGCGCTTGTAGGAGTTCACGAACTGGTTCGTGACAGCGCAGAACTCGGGCGCGTACTTCAGCAGGCCGGCGATGTAGGACTTGCCGATCGGCGAGAGGTTGAAGCCCTCGGGGTCCTTCGCGTCGAAGAAGGCGTTGCCGTCCTTCGAGAACAGCGACTGATGCGTGTGCATCCCGGAGCCGTTCTCGCCGTGGATCGGCTTCGGCATGAAGGTGGCGTAGACGCCGTTCGCGTACGCGATCTCCTTCACGACCAGGCGGTAGGTCATGACCGCGTCCGCCATCGACAGCGCGTCGGTGTAGCGGAGGTCGATCTCGTGCTGCGACGGAGCGACCTCGTGATGCGAGTACTCGACCGGGATGCCCATCTTCTCGAGGGTGAGCACGGTCTCGCGACGAAGGTCGGACGCCACGTCCAGCGGGGTGAGATCGAAGTAGCCGCCGCGATCGAGGATCTCGGTGGACTCGGAGTCCTCGAAGTAGAAGAACTCGAGCTCGGGACCGACGTACATCGTGTAGCCCATGTCGGCGGCCTTGCTCAGCATGCGCTTGAGCGCGTGGCGCGGGTCACCCTCGAAGGGCGTGCCGTCGGGGTTGAGCACGTCGGTGAACATGCGGGCGACACCCTGCTCGCCCGGGCGCCACGGCAGGATCTGGAACGTCGACGGGTCGGGATGCGCGACCATGTCGGATTCCTCGATACGGGTGAATCCGTCGATGGAGGAGCCGTCAAAGCCCATCCCCTCGGCGAAAGCGCCCTCGACCTCGGTGTCGGTGACAGCGAACGACTTCAGGAAGCCGAGCACGTCCGTG
Source organism: uncultured Coriobacteriia bacterium (assembly GCA_903831865.1). GTDB lineage: Bacteria > Actinomycetota > Coriobacteriia > Anaerosomatales > PALSA-660 > PALSA-660. The sequence goes on along the minus strand of CAIKZH010000039.1, from coordinate 11,964 downwards.
AACCAGAAGCGGATGAAATGGATGTCGCGCTCCTGCATAGTCTTGAGCACGTAGTCCTTGTCGAACTTGGGTGCCATGTTCCGGGCCCTCCTTCTTCCGACGACAACTCCACTACCTTCCGCGCATCGATCGCGGGTCGCCTTTCGCCCGTCCCCCATCGCTCGCGTGCGAAAGAGGTTACCGCCGACTGTGTTTCGGACGGGTTAAGGCTCAGGCGCCCCGGGCGCTACATGTTCGTGTAGAGCTTCCCGTACGGACGGTGCGATACGGGCACGAGTTTGGTGAACCGCCCGGACATCACCGCTGACGGGTCCTCCCCGAACTCCGAACACCACTCTTCGACCACCGGTCTGAGCGTCTTCATGTCCTCCTCCCCCGCCGTGAATATGCCGCACTCCTTGCCCACCTGCCACGGCTCGACCTCGCCGCGCAGGAAGATGACGCCGCCGTGCATGCCACTCCCGCAGAAGCCGCCCACGAGCGGTTGGGACTCGAACTGCGTGTGATGACCGAGCAGCACGAGCACTCCGCCGGCCATGTACTCGCCGAAGAAGTCGCGCGCCTTGCCGCCGCAGCACATGATCGGGACGAGGTTCTCGTACGCCTTCATGTGGATGCCCACGCGATACCCGACGTCGCCGTGGACGAAGACCTTGCCGCCCCGCATCCCGTATCCGAGCACGTCCCCCGCATCGCCGTGGACGTAGACCGTCCCGGCGTTCATGGTGTTGCCGACGCCGTCCTGGGCGTTGCCCCTGACGACCACTGTGGGGCCGTCCATGAACATGGCGAGGTCGTTGCCGGGGACGCCGTCGATCTCGATGCGCAGACCGGCGCCGGAGACGCCGTTGCCGATGTAGCGCTGCCCGTTGACGTTGCGCAGATTCACCGTCTTCGCGCCTTCGGCGAACGCGGCGCGCACCGCGGCGTTGAGGTTGCGGTAGTAGACGCCGCGCGCGTCGAGCGTGACGGTGTCACCATCGACCGTCACCTCGGGCTCGACCTTCAGGTAGCCCTCGATGGGGCCGGCTGTCGCCATCGGGTTCGTCTCCTTCCCCATCACAGACCCGCCGCCTTGACGCCGAGGATCTGGCTGGTCTGCTCGTCGAGACCGAGCGAGCGCAGCCGCTCACGGCTGCCGCGCAGCGACTCGACCGCGTTCACGCCGAGAGCGCCCAGGATCTCCTGCAGCTCGTGGCTCCAGGCGTTGACCAGGTTCACGAGCCGCTCGGCTCCCCACTCGGGATCGATGCGACGCGTGAGCTCCGGCTTCTGGGTGGTGATGCCCCAGGAGCAGCATCCGGTGTGGCAGCTCTGGCAGACGTGACAGCCAAGCGCGATGAGAGCAGCGGACCCGATGGCCACCGCATCCGCGCCCAGCGCGATGGCCTTCGCCATATCCGCAGAGGAACGGATGGAGCCGGCCGCGATGATCGACGCCCGGTTGCGGATGCCCTCGTCGCGAAGCCGTTGGTCGACGACAGCGATGGCGATCTCGATCGGGATGCCGACGTGGTCCCGGATGACCTGCGGCGCCGCGCCGGTGCCTCCCTTGAAGCCGTCGAGGTAGACGTAGTCGGCGCCGGCGCGGACGATCCCGGAGGCGATCGCGGCCACGTTGTGGACGGCCGCGATCTTCACGCCGACCGGCTTGTTGCCCGACGCCACCTTGAGCGAGTAGATCAGCTGGCGGAGGTCCGCGATCGAGTAGATGTCGTGATGAGGCGCGGGAGACAGCGCGTCGGTGCCCTGCGGGATCATCCGTGTCGTCGACACCTCGCGGTTGATCTTCTCGCCCGGCAGATGCCCCCCGATACCCGGCTTCGCCCCCTGCCCGACCTTGATCTCGATCGCGACGCCGCGGTTGAGGTAGTCCGCGCTGACGCCGAACCTGCCGGAGGCGCACTGGACGATGACGTTGTCCGTGTAGGGATACAGGTCCGCATGCAGCCCGCCCTCGCCGGTGTTCATGGTGATGCCGAGCCGCGAGGCCGCCATCGCGAGCGACTTGTGGACATTGAGCGAGACGGATCCGTAGCTCATCCCGCCGAACATCAGCGGCGTGGCGAGCTCGATGTTGTTCTCCATCCCGGTCCCGGACTTCAGGCGGAAGCCGCCCTCGTCGTTCGGCTCGACCTCCACCTTGTCGGGCTTGCAGCCGATGAACGTCCGCAGCTCCATCGGCTCGCGCAGCGGGTCGATGGAGGGGTTCGTGACCTGGCACGCGTCGAGCACGAGATGGTCGAAGATGCGCTGGTAGGGCTTGTCGTTGCCCATAGAGGTCAGCATGACGCCGCCCGACTCGGACTGCTGCCACACCGCCTTGCGAAGCGACGGCGACCAGTTCTCCGAGTCGCGGAACACGAGTTCGTTACGTTTGATCGTGATGCAGTGGGCGGGACAGAACGTGACGCAGCGGTGGCACGCCCGGCACTTGCTGTCATCCGGGATCGGGCGGCCGTTGAAGTCGTAGACACCCCAGCCGCACTGCTGCACACATCGGCCGCACTTGTGACACTTGTCGTAGTCGATCTCCACCTTGAACTCTGGCTGGATGAAGGTCGTCGCCATGGCTAGCTCACCTCCACGGTGTCGCAGCTGTCCTCGACGCCCGTGACCGCGCACGAGATCTCCGAGGGTGCGAGGTGCAGGTCGCCGTGGATGGGCCAGTCCATGCCCTTGATGCGCGCGACGACCGGCTCGCCGGCCTTCGGCGCCCAGAGGGAATCGGGATCGGGCATGACCTCCCTGATAGCGCTCTCCTCGCTCGCGACCATGAGGACGTCACCCTTGCGGGCGGCCACAAGCGGACGCAGCTTGATCCGGTCGTTGAGCGCCACCATGCCGCCGTTGAAGCCGAGCACGATGGCGAAGGGGCCGTTGAGCATCGCGGGCCCGTAGACCGCGCGCAGAGTCGTCATCAGCTCGCGCTGCTCCTCGGGCATGCGGTCGATCTCCGACCACAGCGGACTCGCGAGCGCCTTGCATGCGAGCGAGAGCGGGAGGCGGTGCCGTCGCAGGAGCAGGTCGAACAGGTATGCGGCCACCTCGGTGTCGGTGCCGAGCGTGCACTTGTAGCCGAACTGCTCCAGGTAGCGGCTGTTGATGCCATAGCTGGAGATCTCGCCGTTGTGCACGATGGACCAGTCGAGCAGCGTGAACGGGTGCGCGCCGCCCCACCAGCCCGGCGTGTTCGTCGGGAAGCGGTTGTGCCCCACCCACGTGTGGCCCTCGTACTCGTCGAGCAGGAAGTAGTGGCCGATCTCCTCGGGGTAGCCGACGCCTTTGAACGCGCCCATGTTCTTGCCTGAGGAGGCGACGAAGGCCCCGTCGATCGTCGAGTTGATGAGCATCACGACGTGGACGACGTAGTCCTCGGGCGTCATCTCCGCGCTCTCCACCTTGTGGGTGTACGGCCGCAGGAAGTACCGCCACAGCAGCGGCGCACCCGTGATGCCCTTGACGACCCGCGTGGGCATCGGCTCCGCAAGATCGACCTCGAAGTACTCGTCGAAGACCGCCTCGGCCTCCTCCTTGCCCTTCGTGTCGTGGTACATCATGTGGAAGGCGAAGTGGTCGGGGAACTCCGGGTAGATGCCGTAGCCGGCGAAGCCACCTCCGAGCCCGTTGCCGCGCTCGTGCAGCACCGCCATCGACTCGAGCGCGACCGAACCGGAGAAGCGCCGTCCGGTCTCATCGCAGATGCCCATGAGCCCGCATCCTCCGTGGATCTTGAACGGCGATTCCTGACTGTACGCGGGACGTGTCGTCATAGGGATGATCACTCCTCCCAGTCGTCGTCGAGGACGCGCGCGAGTGATTCCCCGCCGCTCTCCGGTAGTGGTGCAAGACCCAGCTTGCGGCGCGCCGATTCCTTGGGCGAGCCAAGCATCCCGGTCTTGCGGAAGGTGGCATACGCCGCCGAGACCGCGTCAGGCCCCTTGCCCTCGGCCGTGGCGAGCTCCTTGAGCTTGCGGAACGTGTCAGCCATGCCGATACGGCTGTGGCACATCTCCTGACACGTGTAGCACTCGAGGCACTTCCAGAGCTGGCCGTCCTCGAGCACCTGGTCGAGCTCTCCGCGCACCAGCGCCGAGACGATCTCGGTCGGCTGGAAGGTCGGGTCCACCTTGCACACCGGGCAGTCGTCCTTGCACGCCTGGCAGGCGTCGCACTTCGCGAGCATGGCCACATCGAAGCTGGTCGCCAGCCGCTCGCGGTCAGCGCCCCGCGCCTCCCACTTGTCGAGGAAGGGCTGCACGCTCACGCGGTGCATGTCGAGGCCGATCTCCTCGGGGCTGTGACCGTAGGTGAGCGCGATCAGCTCCGACAGATACAGGACAGGCACGTTCACGTCCTCGCGGTTGCGTCGCAGCGCAGCCTGGTTCAGATCGAACTGCTGGAAGCAGGAGGGGCAGACGACCACGAGCGCGTCAGCGTCGTGAGCCTGGACCTCGAGCAGCTTGCGCCGCGCGAAGGCAAGAGAGCCCTCGCGCTCCCCCACTCGGTCGAGTGCGTTGCCGCAACACTGCATCTTGCTCGGGTAGTCGACGACGCTCGCGCCGAGTGCCGAGACGATCCCCTCCACCTTCGTGGGGGCGAGCGGGTCGTCCCAGTTCACCGCAGGAGTGGGCCTCAGCAGGTGGCAGCCGTAGTGCACCGCGATGCGCATCCCCCACAGGTTGCGCTTCACGCCGCCGGCCACGACGCCCGCCCCGATGTCGTCGGCGAGCCATTCGGCGAAGTGGGTGATCTTCAGGCGCCCATCGTAGTGAAGCCCCTCGCGGGCGAGCCGCGCGTTCACGCGCTCGCGGTCCCGCCAGTCGCTCTCCAGGTGGCTCCACGTCTCCTTGAAAGTCGAGTAGCACCCATTGCAGGGGGTCACAACATCGAGACCCTCCTTCTCGATCAAGGCGAGGTTGCGCGCGGCGGTCGTGTAGAAGGCCTCCTCGTCGTTGCTCTTCACGAGCACGCCCTCGGGGCAGCACGTGTGCCCCGGAAGCTCGCGGGCGCTCGCACCGAGGTCGCCGAAGACCAGGCGCGTCGCCTTCTCGATGAACGGGAAGCGCGCCGGGATCGTGCACCCCCAAAAGACCGCGAACTCCTTCATATGACCTGCCCTCGTCGCCGTACACACGTCTGACAAGAATGGCGCCCGCCCGGACCACGTGGGTCCGATGCGAGCGCCATTGCTCGTTCGAGTCTCTGGGCCGGCGCATCGTCGCGCCGGTGCAGGAAGTCTAGCAAGTCGCGGGCCCGTTTGGAAGTGTCGGGCGAAACGCAGGAGAAACAACAAGGAGGATCGCCCCGGAACTACCGGCCGATCAGGCGGGCGGCCCCCGTCAGCATTGCGACGACGCCCAGGAGCGCGATGGCCGCCCCCGAGACGCGCCCCGCCCAGATCAGGAAGCGCTCTCCGGCCAGTGTGCGCAGCGCACCAACTGTCGTCACGACAAGCGCCCACCAGCTCAAGGAGCCGACGAACACCCCGGCGACCGTGGCTGCCGCGCCTGTCCACCCGCCGCCAGCGAGCGCCAGCCCGGCACCGGCAAAAATCGCGGCGAAGGTCAGGATGGTCTGCGGGTTGGCAAGTGTCAGTCCTGCCGCCGACGCGTACTGGCCGAGCAGCGTCGGGGCGGCAACGTCCTGCGCTCGCTCCCGGCGCCGCGCGAGCGCGGACCTCAGGCCCAGCCATATGAGAGCCGCGCCGCCGATCAGGCGCACCCACGACTGCGCGCCGACGAGCAGCGTCGACAGCGCGGTCAGCCCGAACGCGGCGATCGACGCGTAGAGAGCGTCGGCGGTAGCGATCCCCGCTCCCGTGGCGTAGCCGCGGGCGCGGCCGTGCCCGAGGGTGCGCTGCATGCACAGCAGCGCGATGGGCCCGACCGGCGCGGCGACGACGAAACCGATCCCGATCGCGCGGAGCAGGACCCCGAGGCCGCTCACGGGCACGCCACGGCTGCCCCGGCCGGAACCACCGGGCTACCCGCGCTTCCCGTCGCGCGCCTCCGACGCGAGGACGACGGCGTCGGCGACCTCCCGCAGGGTGCGACGCTTGTCCATCGCGAGCTTCTGCAGGCGGCGGAACGCCTCCGGCTCGGTGAGTCCGCTCGACATCAGGAGTCCCTTGGCACGGTCCACCACCTTGCGGGTCTCGAGCCGCTCGGCGAGGTCGGAGACCTCGTCCTCGAGCGCGCGGGCTTCCGCGAACCGTGCCGAAGCGACCTGCATCGCCGGAAGGATGTCCTTCTTCGTGAACGGCTTGACGACGTAGGCCATGGCGCCCGCCTGGGTCGCCTCCTCGATGTAGCGCGACTGCGAGAACGCGGTGACCATGACGACCGGCGCGATGCGCTCATCGCGGATGGTGTTCGCGGCGCTGATCCCGTCGAGTCGCGGCATCTTCACGTCCATGAAGACGCAGTCAGGTCGCGTGGAGCGCGCCAGCTCGATGGCCTCCGCGCCGTCACGGGCCTCACCCACGACCTCGTGGCCTTCCTCGACAAGCATCTCGCGCAGATCCATACGGATGAGTGCTTCGTCCTCGGCGATGAGCACGCGCATGACTGGGAGCGTCCTATCCGTAGATCGGGATGGTGATCACGACCGTGGTGCCTGCGCCTCCGCGCAGCGCGAGCGTACCACGCAGATCGTCCTCGACCAGCGTGCGCACGATCTCCAGCCCAAGATGGGACGACCCGGTCAGTTCGAACCCCTCGGGCAGTCCGACCCCGTCGTCGCGGACGGTCAGTCGCAGCTCGTCGGGCACACGGCGCGCGGAGACGACGACGTGACCGGCGCCCTTCGGCGCGAGCCCGTGCTCGATCGCGTTGTGGACGAGCTCCGCGATGACGAGCGCGAGCGACGTCGCCACCGCGGCGGGGACCTCGCCGGTCGATCCCTCCACGGTCACGGACGTGCTGGCGCTCTGCCCGGCGAGGCCCTGGCGCACCATGTCGACGACCGTCCGCGCCGCCTCGACGAAGTCAACAGTCTCTTCGGTGGAGGCTGAGAGCATCTCGTGCACGACGGCCATCGACCCCACGCGCTCGACCGCCTCCGCGAGCGCCCGGGACGCCTCGGCCGAGCCCGATCTCCGGGCCTGGATCCGCAGGAGCGACGAGATGGTCTGAAGGTTGTTCTTCACACGATGGTGCACCTCGCGGATCGTCGCTTCCTTCACCTTGATCTCCGCCTCGCGCTGGCGCGCCTCGGTCGTGTCCTCGACCAGGACGGCCGCACCCTTCTCCAGCGAGATCACGCGATACAGGAGCACACGGCCGGCGACGCTCACCTCGCTCTCGAGCGCTCCGCTGCCGCCCAGCACGGGCGCGAGAGCGGTCTCGGCCCCCGGCAGTCGAAGCGCCTCTGTCCCTGCGAGCGCCCCGTCGACCCCCGCGAGGCGCATGATCGTCACACCGTTCGGGCTCGCGTAGGCGATGCGGCCGCTCTCATCGACCCGCATCACGCCGTCCCCGGCGCGTCTCGTCGTCGCGAACGGTCCGCCTCTCCGTGCGTCGATGAGCGGAGCCCTGCCCATCACCTCGATGAGATCCTCCGCGAGCGCCATGAACTGGCGCTCCATCGTGCCGGGGGCGTGCGCGACCTGCTGACTGACGTCGCGGACGAGCACGCCCACCACCGGATCGCCGATCGGGTGGGCCGACGTGAGGTACTGGATGCCGCGTGTGGCGCGCCGCCTCTCGCCGGTGACCGCCGCGCCCTCGGCCAAGGCGCGATAGGCCTCCTGCTCGTCGTGTTCGCTCAGAGCGCGGCCCACGCGACTGAACGCGACCGCGGCCACGGCGGTCATGGGCCGCGCGTCGGCGACGACATGCAGGGTGCCGTCCGTCTCCCGCGCCGCGAGGGCGACGTCCCCGTAGCCGAGATCGGCGACGAGCTGGAGGTTCGCGGCGACGTTCGAGAGGTGGACCCGCTGCGCCTCGTCGAGCTCCGCAGGCAGGCCGAGTGGGGTGGGATCCATGCGCCGGATTCTACACCGCCGCCCACGGGGCTGGAGGTCCGGGCGGCCTCCACGCTCCGCTATAATCGCCGGGCGCGCGGTCCCATCGCCCGGGTGGCGGAACGGCAGACGCGGCGGTCTCAAAAACCGCTGGGGGAAACCCCATGAGGGTTCGATTCCCTCCCCGGGCACCACCATCTACCTGCGGTTATGCCGCGAAGCGCGGTGGCCATCGGCGCGATTCGGGCCGGCACTCGTCACATCTTGTCACAACTCCAGCGCGTTGGAGTGGCGCAGTGGCGCCGATATTCTGGGTGACCCCCTGACGCCTGCCGGCGCACCGTACCTGAGCTGTGATTCGTCTGATGGAAGCGCCCACCCGCGCTGGCAGTAACGGGCAGTCTTCGTGTCGCTCTTGCCTTACCCGTCGTCCTCGCACACTGACTGGCGCCAGAGGGGCTAGCCAGTGTGCGATAACATGCAAGAGGGTTACGCCTTCTGCCATGGAATACCGGGGGAGCATGTATGGCCGCATTCCGAGTGTTTCTCGACACGCCACACGAAGAGCGCTTGGAACTGCCCGGGCCGATTCTTGGAGCGCTGAACTACGGGCCAGCGAGCTGACACCCGGTCCGGAAGCCGTCGCAGGGCGGGCATTACGTGTCCCCGGGGGAGGGCTACGCAGCAGTGAAGCATTCCAGAGTCCGCAGAATCTACCTCGCTCTTGCGGGGTTTGCGATCGTACTTGTAAGTATCGCGCTATCCCTTGCGCCGTCACCCGCGTATGCGGACTCCACGGTTCTCCCTGTCCTTCTGGTGCACGGACACGATGGTTGGGGCAACTCCAAGTCCGACTGGGTCAACGACGGCTGGATAGCAGACGGCCTCCGCGAAGTAGGTCATGGGAGTGGTTGGGCGGTCTACACGTCGGCCATGCAAACCTCCGCTCACAAGGTTGCGCCGGGCATCTTCGACACGGCTCCGGTGTATTCGTTGGACTACCACGGCTATCACGATGCCAAGGGCCCCCTCAAACAGAATGCCGGGATACTCGCGAAGGCGCTCGACGTGGTTACCAAGGACTCAGGGGCGACTGATGTGTACGTCGTCGCTCACAGCCAGGGCGGACTGATGACCAGAGCGGTGATGGAGGGCCTTGCTCTTGATCCCCAGGATGGCAGCGCCATCCCCTACAAGAACAACATTTTTGGGTTCATGACCATTGACACGCCCCACAAGGGCTCGAGCTCGAGCATGGTGGATCTCGGAAAGCAGCTGGGTGATGATGCCGCCAAAGACATGGTTTCTGGCTCTGCCTTCCTTAGAGAGCTGAACGCAGGTTCCATATCCGAGGCGACCTTCTGTTCGGTTGCTGTGGGGAATGCGATGGGGGAAGCGGGGGGAGACGATCTGTTCTCCGTAGACGAGCAAGAACCCGTAGACGGGACCGTCCCCTCGTCGACGGAGATCCGGGAGTTCGCGGTCGTGCACGGCCACGGCATGTTTGGCATCAACTACAACAGGTACACGGCCGCCACTGCCTCCTCGCAAGTCAAGGACTGGGCTATCGCGCGGTACCGTGAAGCGCTGAAGGCGTATCAGCAGCCCAACCAGCTTCTCGGCACACCGCCAGCGAAACGCTCCCTCCGAACAGCTACTGCCCTAGTCATGGACGTCTCTGGCAGCATGGGCGATACGTGGCAAGGCGGTGTCAAGATCGACTCGGCAAAGAACGCCGCGGACGAACTCGTCAGCGTCATCGATGGGCAAGCGCAGCAGTCCAATTTTGGGGACCAGATTTCGGTGTCCTCGTTCTCGGATTCCGCCCAGAGTCTCATAGATTCCACGAGCGACTACTCGGCGGTTCGTCAAGCCATCCAAAGTCTCGCGCCGCAGAACAGCACGAACATCGGCGACGGGATCACCACTGGTCTCCAGCAGATTGAGCAGGCGCCTCCGGGTGTGGAGCGGATCATGGTGCTCCTGTCCGACGGCGAGAACAACACGGGCATGACAAACGACGAGGTGTTCAGCGGTCCGGTTCAAGACGCAGCGAACGCTGGGGTGAAGATCTTCACGATCGGCTTCGGCGACCCTGGGGACATTGACGAGCAGTTCCTGCAGCAAGTCGCTGACCGAACAGGGGGCGAGTACTTCCCGGCGAGTGACGCCATACAACTCGCCAACACCTATATCCGCATCGGCGTGACCTCCCAGATGCCGCATGTGTGGGCCGAGCTCAGCGGGACAGTGAGTCAGGGTCAGCTCGCTCAGGCGGGCTCGTTCGACGTGACGGCGACTGTTGGACAGATGGAGGCCGTCCTGAACTGGCCCGGAAGCATCGTGGACCTGCAGATGAAGGATCCGAGCGGGTCGGCGGTCACGAGCTCGTATCCTGGTCTGACCGCCTCCGGATCAGCTCGTCCTCGCCAACTATTCATCGCCAATCCGATGAAGGGGACGTGGAGCGTCGGCGTCTACGGAGCGCAGGTGTCCGGTGCTGAACCGTACTACGTCCTCGTCGCCTCGCAGGAACCCACTGTCGGGAGCCTGCCAGTTGCCGGAGCATCAGCGGACTCATCATGGTTCCTCGTGGCGCTGATGGCGCTCGGCTTCACAGGCGCGGGCGCATGGGTCTTCGTCTCGTCGAAGAAGGCGCAAGCGACAGGCGCCAGCGACTCGACTAGGGAAACGACCGAATACCCTGAGGGAGAAGGCTTCTTCCTGATCGGTGACGCCGGTGAGCGATTCCGACTGCGCATGGGACTGACGAGCGTCGGCCGGTGCGCAGACAACGACATAGTCGTGGACTCGGGCACCGTCTCCCGATACCACGCGGTAATCGACTGTTCTGGTCCGTCGCCCGTGATGACGGATCTCAACAGCACACGAGGCACCTTCAAGAACGGCAAGCGCGTCCAAGAGGCGGGGCTGCTCGAGAAGGACGCGATTGGATTTGGTGACGTGCGCATGATTCTCCGAAGGGCGGGGGGCAAGAGTGATGCTTGACGCGCCCAGGCCAAAGGAGTGCAAGGTAGAGGCAGCGACGGCGCGATGCTCCCCCCCTGCCTAGGAGTCGACCGGCGACAGTCTTGGGGCGGGTCCAGACACCGCATGCGTTGCGGACTGCCGACGCCAGCATCGGTCGCTCAAGGCGCGAGGACAGATGAGGCGCCAGGCACAGGTCCGCCGGTGCTCAAGCACTAGGAACGGCAAATCGCAGTCGACGCCGTGGCATCGACGTGCCTGAGCCGACTCGGACCCCGGGGCGTTTCAGTCTGTTCCCCAGACATGGAACTCGCCGATCGCCATGTCGGGCGCATCATGAACGGTGCCTCCGGATGCATGGTATGCGCCCTCAACAATCAACCTCACTGAGGTCGTCACTTTCGGAGTCGGCAGGGTGAAGTCTTGCCAACTCCGAACATCTGCTACGCGCCAATCCAAGGTGGAGCCGTCCGAGAAACGAAGCTCCATCCTTGCCAAGCGCCCGTTCGCCTTCCAACGATCGACCACGTTGAACTTATCGTAGCCGGCGATGAGTCGCACCGAGCTCACCGTGACCTGAGACGGGAAGTCGAACTGGACCCATTGCCCGATTCCGTAGTTGTGGGTGCCATCAGTCCAGCACGTCGCGCGGTTGCTGTCGATCAAGTTCTCCGGTCCGTAGTAGACGCTCCCGCTTCTCAACACCGAGCTCGCATTTAGCGTTGCTTGCGAGGAAAGGTCCACGGGTGCAACCGACGGCGCGGACGTGGGGGTCGACGCGGCGCTTGCCTCAGTCGCCACCGACCCCGAGGCGCCAGAGATCGCGATGCCGTTCCCCCCTGCGAACACGAATGCGAGCGCCAGGGCCGCGACCACGACGGCGCCTCCCACGACCCAGTAGGTGGTGTTGGGCCGACCCGCCGTACCCGCGCCCGTGGCGACCGGTCCCGCGCTCCATGCGCCCGGTGACGGCGCGGACTGGGCACGCAGATCCGCGCGCATCTCTTCGG
>CAIKZH010000038.1 GCA_903831865.1 uncultured Coriobacteriia bacterium | reverse complement strand
GCCACTGGGTGGGCGGAAGCGACGCCGGCTTCGTGCGCGAGACCACCCTCTACCTGTTCCTCAAGGCGGGCTCGCACACGCTCGCCTTCACGCAGCAGGCGGGCGACACCTGGGTGAGTGCGGTGAGCGTCGGGCTGGACAGCGGGACCACTGGCACTTCGGCCTCCGCAACCTCGATTACGATCAAGACGACCGCAACCGCTACGGCCATCGGCAAGACCCCGATACTGTCTGGTGCGGTGACGCCGACTGACTGCATCGGCGAGAACATGGTGGTCTACGTGATGAAGCCTGGCTCTGCCCGCTGGACCTATTCATCCAACCGCACCGTCTACGCCCTTGGCGCCGGAGCGGCGTGGCAGTACAAGTACACCTTCAAGAGGGGCATGACGAAGGGTGTCTACAAGTTCAAGGCGGTCATGTCTGCGTGGCCTGGCTACCTGACTTCGACCTCTCCGACGACGGTGAACATCCGGCTGAAGTAGGGCACCAGTAGTCGACTGGGGGTGGGACACGGCGCCGGAGCCGACGTCCCGGATACGTGAAATGTCTGACCTGAGCGCTGTCGAGAAGCGGAAGCTAGAGCGCACGCTCCGCATGGAGAGCGGATACGTACTGGACTTCTCGAACCGTACGTTCGCGGAGTTCTTCTTGGACGTTGCAAACATCGACATCTACGGCGCGAAGTACGAGCATCGCGGCAGCTCGAAGGCAAACAGGATGCGCGCCTTCTGGGAGAAGGAAGACGACCCGGTCGTCGCCAAGGTACTTGAGCAGATCTTCCGCGACTGGGGTGAGTTCTCTGCGCATGGCTCGCCGGCGGAACCACCGAGCGAGTGTCTCCGTATCGTCGAGCGTCTCAAGAGCAATGCGCGCCAGACCACGAGCGAGAGGTCCGTTGACAACGGGGTTAGCGATGATGAGATGGCGGCTCGGGAAGGGTCAGGCGCATTGGGCGACATGTACCGACTGCAGGCCGTCGAGCGCTCGCTTGAAGATCTCCTCAAGAGGGCTCGGCTTCTGGATCAGGAGTACGAATCAAGCATCCGCCAGCGGGGCAATCCAGAAGGTATCGACCTGAGGGATCTTCCGCACGTGATTTCGTTCTCTGAAGTGCGGATCTTCGACATGTTCGGCCTCGAGATCCTTGAGTCCGTGCTGCCGCCAGATACTCATCTGTTGTCGGGATGGTACGTGCATGGCGAGCTTGATCTCGACAGTCCCGACGATCTCGTTCATGGCCTACTGGTGAAACGTGCGATTGTCAGGCAAGCGCTCTCGCTATGTGAATCCATGTCAGATCGCGCGCCGAAGGGCGGCGCCAAGAGACCCGCCACGATTCTGTTCGTGTCTGCGGATCCGACCGACGAAGCGCGTTTGAGGCTGGATCAAGAGTTCCGTGACATTCGCGAGAAGCTGCAACTCTCACGGCACCGTGATCGGTTCGTTCTCGCGATGCCGGTGCTTTCTGCGAGAGTCAGCGACGTCAGTCAAGCACTTCTAGGCGACGCGCCGGCGATTGTCCACTTCTCAGGACACGGGACTCGAGACGGCTCGATCTGCCTGGAGGACTCAGCCGGTCTCGCCCGAGACGTCACGCCGGAGGCAATCGCGGCCCTGTTTCGGAGCTTCGCCGGTCAAGTCGAGTGCGTAGTGCTCAATGCCTGCCACTCTGAGAGCCAAGCGCAGGCGATTGCACAAGAGATTGGCTGTGCAATCGGGATGAACGATGCCATCGGAGATGACGCCGCGATCGCGTTCTCAGTTGGCTTCTATCAGGCGCTAGGTGCAGGGCGTGACTACGCCGGCGCCTTTGGTCTGGGAGTCGCACAAGTTCACTTGCAGTGCCCAGGCGACGAGCGGATCCCTGTCCTCTACTAGTGGTGAGCGGGGGGCCTGCCCAGCGACCGCTTTCAGCGGACTGCGCTACGCTTGCCGCTGAACCGGACCACCAGGCCAAGACAAGGAGTGCCGTGTCTGACTACGGCAACAATCTCGATCTTGATTCCGGCGCGTGCATCGACGATGGACTGCGGCGGGATCGCGACGCCGCGTGGGCGCTGGCGAAGCAGGGCTGGACCACGCCGCCCTGGTTCGTGCCGGGCGAAACGATTGAATTGCTGGGGTCGGGAGATCCCGCAGACATCGACGCCCGATTCGTTCGCATGTACCACGACGACGCATACGGGCGTCTGACCAGCCTCAGGCAAGCGCTGCTCAATTGGAGCCAGTTCAGCCGGTGGCGGCAACTACTGACGCAAGTCGATGGCGCGTACGCCAGAGGCGAGTACGCGATCGCCGTTCCAGCGCTCCTGACGGTCCTCGAAGGGGTCCTCATGGATGGCTGTGGCAACAAGACTGGCGTCATCAGCGCAGTCAACGAGCGGGTTCGACAGGAAGACCCCGACTCAATCTTCGGGTGGATTTGGGAGGCGGTCGGACGATTCGTTCGGGAGGTGTACGCCCGCTCAGACTTCAGCGGCGAACGTCCGCTCGTACTCAATCGGCACTGGATTCTGCATGGTCGGGATGCCGCCGAATGGGAGGAGGCCGATTGCCTGCGGTTGATGCAGGCTATCGAGGTAGTCACGACGCTTGAAGCGGACAAGCCGGTCTGACGAGCCCATCCACCTGGCCTCACATAGGTGCCCACTGGAGGCGCACAGCGCGCAGATTGCGCAACACGGCCGCCGGACGGGTAGGGGGGTCGAATCTCTAGCGGCCCTCTTGCGCCGACCCTGCCTGGCCGCCCCAGTGACGATATCCCGCGTGCACAGTTTCCGTAACGGGATCGTCGAGAGGGTGTAACGGGTTTCGGTGACAGGCGGCCCAGGCTAGGTCCCATGGGCGATCTCTCACCGATATGCGCACGTGGTGGCTGCGACAACCGCGTGCCTGCCAAGGGCCCTCGCGGTCCCGCGCGCGTCTACTGCTCCGACGCTTGTAGGGTGGCCGCCCTGCGCGAGCGGCGCCAGGGCCAGCGCTGGCTGCCCGCGGTGGATCCGGAAGCTCTCGAGCTGCCATCCTCGGGGTCGACCGACGAGCAGGTGGTGCGCGCGGTCGCCGACCAGAAGGCCCTCGCCTCGATCTTCGCGCGTCTTGCCGGCGAGGCGCGCCCGGAGCTCGCTGCCCCCTGCGAGCGCATGTGCCGCTCGGTCCGCGCGGCTCTGGCTGAGAACTTCGGAGAGGAGGGACAGGCGAGCCCCCACGTCCGCACGCCGGTGAACAAAGACAGGCGGGTCAGGCAAGGCAGGGCGGGGGGTGCGGGCAACGCGGTCGAGGTCGCGCCAGGGAAGTCCACGACGATCGGCGCGCATGCCCCCGTGGCCTTCTCGCCGGTGGCGGCCGACATCTGGGATGTGTGCATCGCCGACATGGCCCTGCTCGGTCACCTTCGCGAGCCGGACCTGATACTGCTTCGCGGCTACTGCGAGACCGCTTCGTACATGATCGAGGCCGCGGCCTGCCTCCGAAGGTACGGGGTGATGATGAAGGAGCCGATCCTCGCTGCGGACCCGGATACCGGCGGCGACGTCGTGGTCGGCCACCGCCTGAAGGCCAATCCGGCCCTCAAGGTGCACGGCGGCGCGCTCAACAGTCTGCGCTTGGTCTCCAATGAGCTCGGCCTGAACCCCATGGCAAGAGTGCGCGGCAACCTCATGGACGTGGCCACCAGCTCGATCGCCTACTCCATCCGCGATCGCATCGAGGCCCAGATCGACGCCGAGGACGAGGCGGTCGCGAGACGAGAAGCCCGGCGAGCGACTGCCGGGAACGCGAAGAGCCCGCGTTGAACGGCGCGCGATGGCCGGTTCCTCCGTCCCGGCCGACCCGTGCACACGAGCCCGAAGGTGATAGTTTCTGTGCCACGCGTTTTGGAAGCGGCCGCCACGAGTTTCGGCCGAGCACGCATCGTTTCCGTGGGGTCCGCAGCTTGCCGCCGAAGAGTCGTTCACGGTTCTCCTAGCTCTCAACCTGTGCGACCATGCGTGAGAGTCCTGATTCCTCCTCGGGCAGCCCGGGGAGAGACCGCGCCAGGGGGTCCTCGATGACAGACGCCGCTGTTGGTCAGCCCAGTTGTTCGCTCGGAACGTATGTCGACGGTCGTGAGCTCACCTACGACGAGGCAGCAGGGCAGTTCGCGGTCGGCGGCACGCCCGTGCCTGTTGACGATGTCCGTGCGTACGACGCTGCCGGGCAGATCAACTGGACGCTGGGAACGTCCAGCGTCTGGTTCCACCAGTCCTTCCCTGCGCAGAAGGCCGCGCCGGCGGCAGGCATGCAGATCGTGCCCAAGTGTCTGCATTGCGGCTTCGTGGGCCCCTGGAAGATCGAGCCGCTTGTCCGCCCCATCGACTGGATCATCACGCTAGTCTTCCTTTTCCTCTTTGGAGGGGGCCTGATCTACTTGCTGGTGATCATCATCATTCGGAGCAACGAGAACCGGCGTGCGAAGATCTGCGCGAACTGCGGCGCGCGAAACATGTTCTCGTTCCAGTACTGAGTCCTCGCGAGCTCGACTTCAAGGGTCAAACGCAACGCCTGTGTCCGCCCTGGTTCGAGTCGCCAAGACGGCGCAACCACTGCCCAGTCCTCCAGCTCGTCTGACTCCGCCTACCTCTCCGGCCTGCCTAGTAGCCCCGGCGTTCACGGATGTGGTTACGACCTCGAGAAGAACTCTGCGACCCTACTTCGCGTTGTCCCGTCTCACCGCGTCGTGAAGTTGGTGAAGCCCCATCCGGCGATTCTTGTCCCGGACGGACCGTCGACTCGGACCGTGGCTAGATGGAACCCCCCGCTGAACCTGATGCCGGCCACGCGGACGGTCACGCCCCCGGGCGAAGCGACGGCGTGGCATGCGGCGGGCTTCTCGTCGATGCTTACGCTCAACCTCTCCCCCGGTCCGAGCGGCGGGATTACGCAGGACACTTCCGAGGCGGATGTCACGGCTTGGGCCGGAGCTGGAGACTGGTTCGTGACGCTCAGAGATCCGGCGTCGACAAGTGTCTCCCAGTCGCGGAGCGAGGTCTTGCGAAAGATAGTGATTCTGTGCCAGAAGAACGGCGGTGTCGTGCCCGCCACGTTCATCCCATCGTCCACAGTGAACCCAAGCTTGTACCCCAAGGCTGCGAGCGCGTCCGCCGAGAACGAGTCGTAGTAGCCGAACGGGTACGCAAGGGCCACGACGGGTTCGCCGGTCAGCCGCTCGATCGTCTGCTTGGACTGCTCGAGCTCGGTCCTGAGCCGCCTCTCGTAGTGTGTCAGTGTCTCGTTGCGCGACTTCAGCATCGACGCGTGCGTTACTGTGTGCGACTCGACGTCGAAGCCCATCTCCGCAAGGCGCTTCAAGTCGGATCGCGACATGAACGTGCCCGCGCGGTCGTGGATTGCGCTGGGATACACGAAGAAGGTCGCCGTGAATCCATACTGCCGCAGAAGGGGAACGGCATATCGGATCTGCCTCTCGCGCCCGTCATCGAAGGTGAGCAGCACGGGTCGTTTCGGCAGCTGGGTCTGCCCGGATAGGGCGTCCGACAGCTGACGCGCAGTGATGCCGGTGTATCCCTCGGACTTGAGGAACTTCAGCTGCTGCTCGAATCTCGCGGGCGATATCGCTATGTAGTTCGAGGGGACCGGCAGGATGTGGTGATAGACGATGACGGGGATACGAATACCCTGTTCTGCCGTCTGTGTCGGCGCTGGAGACGGGCCCGTAGAGGGGGTGGCGGATTGCGATGCAATCTGGGCAGGCTGCGGGGTCTGCGAGGCGGGCACCGTCGCGGTGGTCACGCCGGTGTATGAAGCTGCGGGTGCACATGACGAGAGGACGATGCACAGTGCCAACAGCGCCGTGCCAGCCAGCGACTTCTTCACCTTTTCACCCAATAGACCTTGGGTTCCGCCTCGGAGATGATCTTCCATGACCCTCCAATCAGCTGAAATATGAGCTTGTCATGCGCGGAGCCAGAGAAGTTCTTCGACCCTTGGAAGTCCCAGGTCTTGTCGAATACGGCCTGTGCCAGGCCGGTGCCGAGCGGCGTGATGCTCACATTCGAGACAGACGTCTGCTGGACGCTGAAGAGACTTAGAGCCTTCTCCTTGGCCTGGAGCACCTGCGCGTGCGTGTCTCGCTTGCCGAAGAAGATGACGTTCTGCGCGTAGGCGTCCGCTTCCGCCACGGCATCGCAGTCCACTGTCGCCTGAACCCACTGGTCGATTGCGGCTTGCACCTGCGTCGCAACGTCGGTGGTGCCTCCCCCGGTCGCGGTCGTTGGCGAAGGGGTCGATGGAGAAAGCACAGCGCCAACAGTGATTGGCACGGCTGAGGCGCTGCGGCTGTCATCGTCTGTCGCAGTCGCCTTGATCTCGAGGTTGCCCTCCTCCGTCGGGGAGTACTTCACCGTCCAGGGCGCCGTCGTGAGAGTCGCGTATTCGCTTCCATTCACATAGACGACGACTTCCTTGATCCCGCTTGACGGCGTGACGGACACTTGGATTGGGAACGACTGACCCACCTCGACGGTGGTCCCGACCGTTGGCTTGACCACGGTCGCCGAGGGTGGTTGAGAAGTTGGCTTGGCCGAGGTCCCTGGAACGCCCCCATTGCTTGTCCCGCCGCTCCCTCCTGCGAACACGAAGGCCAGCACCAGGGCGACGACCACGACGGCGCCTCCCACGACCCAGTAGGTGGTGTTGGGCCGACCCGCCGTACCCGCGCCCGTGGCGACCGGTCCCGCGCTCCATGCGCCCGGTGACGGCGCGGACTGGGCACGCAGATCCGCGCGCATCTCTTCGG
>CAIKZH010000037.1 GCA_903831865.1 uncultured Coriobacteriia bacterium | reverse complement strand
GCTTGCGCTTCTCGGTGATGTCGCGGAAGAAGACCCCGACCTTGTTCTCACCGATGGAGAAGGCGTGCACCTCGAAGACACCCGCGATCCCATCGGAGTCGTAGGCATACTCGTCGGCGTCCCACGTCCCGCCTTCCGCTGCGACCCGCCGGTACGCGTCCGCGGTCACGCTGCCGGCGTTGCCCGGGAACGCCTCCTCAAGGGTCCGTCCGATCAGGGGCGCATGGTCGAGGCCGAGCGCCTCCTCGGCCTTGTGGTTGAAGCCGATCAGCACGAGCCGACCGTCGGGCTCGAGCCGGTACATGTGGGCGCCGAAGGGGGCGTTCTCGATGGTGGCGAGCAGGCGGTCCTCGCGCTCCGTCACGTCTCTCTGCGCCTTCTTCAGCGACGTGATGTCGAGCCCCAGCGTGAGAGCGCACAGTTCCTCCGAGACCTCGACGAGTTCCGACGCGGCGAACATCACGCCGGTCTCGCCCGCCTTGGTGCGGAAGGCCGCTTCGAAACCCTTAACGCTGCCGTCCTGACGCACGCCCTCCATCACACGTTCGCGCAGGACCGGATCGGGCCACGTGCCCAGCTCCATGTGGCTCTTGCCGACGACCTCATCCCTCTCGTATCCGAAGGTCCGCAGGAAGGCGTCGTTCGCGTCGAGCACGCAGGCGTCGGACAGTCGTGTCAGGGTGGAACAGACGGGGCTCGAGCGGAACAGCGTGCGGAACAGCCTCTCGCTCTCGCGCAGGGCCCGTTCCGCCCGGTCCCGCTCAGTCACATCCTGCAGGAAGCCGAGCAGCGCGACGGTCCGTCCGCGGCCGTCTATGTCCTGCAGCCCTCGCATATGGACCGACCTGACGGCTCCGTCCGGTCGCTGGGCGCGGAACTCGGCGGCCAGCGGCCTGCCTGTCGACAGGGCCTTCGTCACCAGCTCCCGGATCCTGTCGCGATCGTCGGCCCGTATCAGTCGTGCGATCGCGTCGAACACACCGACACGAGTCTCGACAGCCTCGAGTCCGAGGACCTCGCACGCCTGCGGTGAAAGGGTGAGCTCCGAGGTGGCGATATCCAGCCGCCAGCTGCCCACTCCGTCCTCGACGTCCTGCGGCCGGAGCGACGAGAGCGGCCCCTCGGGGGTCGCACCCCGGAGGCCGGCGCGTTCTTCGATGTCGCGTCGGGTCCGTGAGTGGCCTCGCCCCGATTCCGCTCGTCGCGCCTCCTTGTCGAGGTACATCTCGAAGTCGGCGCGATGCAGAAGCGTGAAGATGTCCACGTCGGGCTCGTCCGCCGATTCGTGCGACACCGAGCCCGCGCTCATGCGCAGCACCCACGGCGTCTGGGACTCACTCTCCCCGGCCGCCAACTGTTCCTGCAGCCGGGCCAGGGCTGTCGGCGCATCCTGGGACTCGTCGCCCGCGAGCAGCACCGCGAACTCGTCACCGCCGACACGGGCGACCGTGTCCGCCTGGCGGAAGGTCGCGCGCAGCACCGATGCGGCCTGCCGGAGGACCTCGTCACCGCAGAGGTGACCGTAGGTGTCGTTGATGTGCTTGAGGTCGTCCACGTCGGCGTACAGGACCGCGAGCGATGCGCCGTTGCGTCGTGCGCGCGCCAACTCCTGCTCGCCGATGGCGATGAAGCCGCGCCTGTTGAGCAGCCCGGTGAGATCGTCGTGGGTCGAGAGCGCCAGCAGTTCGCGGCGCTGCTCCCGCTCGACCTCCGCCTGCTTGCGCTCCGTGATGTCCATCACGACGCCCACATACCTGGTGGCTCGGCCCTTGGGGTCCGGGACCGGCTGGCCTCGCGACATCATCCATCGCTCGTCGCCGTCGCCCGCATCGACCCGCCATTCGATGTTCAGTTCCGCACCCCGCGAAGCAGCGGCCTGAGCCGCATCGTGCACAGCCGCGCGATCGTCGGGGTGGATCGTGTCAAGCCATGAGGAGTAGCACGGGTCGCAGCTGTGTGGCGGCAGACCGTAGAGTCTCCACACCTCGTCGGACCACGTGTGCTTGCCGGTGCGCAGATCCCAGTCCCAGGTCCCCGCTTTGGCGGCCTCCTGGGCGAGTCTCAGCCACTCAGCCTTATCGCGCAGCGCCTGATCCGCGCCTTCATGTTCCGAGCCGTCGTGAAGGAAGGCGAAGGCGAGGGGACCACCGGGTGTCTGCAGCACCGATGCCGTCACCTCGACCGGGAAGGAGCCGCCGCCCCTGCGCCTGTGCCGGGTCACCCAGCGTGAGGGTCCCGTACGCGCCAGTGACCCATAGCGGGCGATGATCTCGTGGCGCGGGTGACCGCAGTCCAACTCACCGACCGTCATGGTCAGGAGCTCGGGCCTCTCGAAGCCGGACATGCGGCAGTAGACGTCGTTCACGGACAGCAGGCGACCGCTCGTGGGGTCGAACTCCCACGAACCGTCTGTCGCCGCTCGCGCCGCCTGGCTCTCGCCGGCGGCTCCGGTCGCTCTGTTCGTCACGCAACCACCTCACGGGCCGCCTATCCGCCTTCTTACGAATCGGCAGATGTGGGGCCGCACACAAGCGCGGGCCGAGATGGCTGTGCCCACATGCGGGCGAAGGCGCGCTCAATGAGGTGCTTGTGACCGGGTCAGGCGGTCTGGCTCCAGCGGCCCAGGACCGTCCTGCCGCCGTACACCTGATCGCCGAAGGCGGAGACCCACTCGACCTCGTCGGAGAAGACGATCACGTCCACCTGGCTCCCGCGACGTATGAAGCCGAGCTTGCCGCCTACCGCGAGCGTGTCGCCCTCGCGGGCGAGGATCTCGATCTTGTTCACGAACTTGTCCGCGATCTCGACGACGGCGACATCCGGCGCGCCGCCTCCCGCGATGACCACGGTGTTGCGCTCGTTCTCCAGGTGGAAGGCGGCGGCGAAGTTATCGAACGGCCTGCGCAGGAAGGCGATGCGGATGTACTCGGAGAGGTCGACCATGGGCAGGTTCGCATCCGCTTTGCGATAGCTCTGGGCGGTCACCGTGCCGGCCACCGGCGCGTAGTTGAAGTGCACATCGAACGGAGACATGTAGATGCCGACGATCCAGCCGCTGCGACCGGAGGTCTGGGGGAGCTGCGCGATCTCCGTGAGCTCGATGGGACGGCCGAGCTTCTCCGAGGTCACCGCGCCGTCGGAGAACCGCTTGATGTAGACGATCTGGCCGTCGGCGGGGGAGATGAGGGCGCGCGGGTCGGAAGACTCGGGCGTGCGGACCGGGTCGCGGAAGAACCACACGAAGCGGTTGAGCACGTAGAGCACGGTCAGAGCGACAACGATGGTCGCGACGATCACGAGCAGGACGGTCATCTTCTCTCCTCGCGCCGGGCTACTTCTCCTTCAGGTACTTCCACGTGACGTACGGGAACTTCGGCAGGTAGTAGCCGGCCAATCCTGCCATGGCGCGCACGACGCTGCCGTGCATCGGCGCCACCGGCTGGGGCTCGAAGGGACCGCCCCGCCACGCGCTGTCCAGCGCCGAGTAGGCCGGCACCAGCCCGACGCGTTCGTAGAGCTCCCACACGCGGTCGGCGCCGGTCCGGGTCAGCAGCTCGAGGGGGAGGTCCGTCACCTGTGAGACGTTCTCGAGGAAGGGTCCGAGTTCCGGCAGCCAGCCGCATCTGGCCACGCGCAGGCGCAATGCGTTGTACGCACGGCGGTCGAAGGGCAGGTCCATGGTGAGCGACGCGATCGCGTGGACGGCGCGTGCGAGCACCCGCAGGCGCGCAAGGTCCCACACGGGATCGAGGACGCGCACCTCGATCGTGCCGAGGCGCTTGCTGACGATGAGGTCCTGGAAGCGGACCGTGGGGTCCTCACCGAGGGGACCTATGGCGAACCCACGGGCCATCCGGTACGACTGCCCGAAGCGTGAGTGCGAGGCGCCGGGCGAGTCGGCCGCGAGAAGGGCCAGCAGCGGCAGGGCGTAGCCGAGGTTGCGGTAGGCGCGCTCACGGTCGGGGGCGCCGACGTGGAACTGCAGCGCCGCGACGTTGCTGGGCGAGTCGTTCTGTAGAAGGTGCCCCAGGGGCACCACGAGACCCCGGTTCCCGATCACCGCGGAGAGCTCAGCCCGGCGCGTGAGCAGGTCCTCGATCAGCGCGGACGGCTCGTCATGCACGCCGGTCGAGATCTCGATGCAACTCATGAGTCCTTCGCGCACGTCGGCGCCGCGGGCGAAGTTGCTCGCCGTCCGCGCGTAGTGCCTGCCGGGGTCAGACCAGGTCAGCCTGGCCAGATACCCCAGAGACCCCAGGTTCGGGGACTCGGGCTCGCAGACGAAGACCTCTTCCTCCAGGCCGAGGGTGACGGCGGCGGTCATGCCGCTCTAAGCGCGACGCGCGAGAGCGAGTCGGCGAGGACGGAGACGGCGGGCGTGAGCATGAGAGCGACCGCGCCAGCCGCGAGCCACCCGGTGCCGTGCACCACGCGGCGTCCCACCTGCGCGCCGGCCCATGCCGGAAGCGCGTAGCCGACCAGGATGGCCGTGACGCCCCACGCGATGCTGTACATGCTGCCGGGAGAAGGCGCGCCCAGGATCCTGATGCCGTCCCCGACGGCCCATCCCGCGACGACCACGATCGCGGACCAGAGCACGCGAGAGCCGGGCGCCTTGGGATAGCCGGACAGCGCTGCGGCGATCACCGCGGTCACCCCCGCGATGTACGGGTCGAACTGGAGACCGAGGGCCACACCGTGCAGCGCCTGTGTCACCGACGGGCCGTACGTGCTCACGCCGACGGTTCCTCGAGGGCCATCTTGCCGGCGCGCACGGACTCCGGGATCTCGACGGGGTAGTCACCGTTGAAGCAGGCGAGGCAGTAGTCTTCCCTGCGCCCACCCGTCGCCGTGACCATGTCGTCGATCGAGAGGTACGCGAGCGAGTCGGCCCCGATGAACTGCCGGACCTCCTCGACCGTCTTGGCCGAGGCGATGAGCTGCTGCTGCGTGTCGGTATCGATGCCGTAGAAGCACGGCCACCTCACGGGCGGCGACGTGATGCGCATATGCACGGCGAGCGCGCCGGCCTCCCGCAGAAGCGCGATCAGCTTGCGCGTCGTGTTGCCGCGTACGATCGAGTCGTCCACAACGACGAGACGCCTGCCCTGGAGGGCGTGCCGCATCGGGTTGAGCTTGAGGCGGATGCCCTGCTGACGCAGCGTCTCGCTCGGCGAGATGAACGTCCGTCCGACGTAGCGGTTCTTGGCAAGACCCTCGCCGAAGGGGATCCCGCTCTCGCGCGCGTAACCGATGGCCGCGGGAGTCCCGGAGTCCGGCACGCCGATCACCAGGTCGGCCTCCACGGGCGCGGAGCGGGCCATGGCCGCGCCCATGCGCTGTCTGGCCTCGTGCAAAGTGCAGTCGTACATCTGGGAGTCCGGCCTCGCGAAGTAGACGAACTCGAACATGCAAAGGCTCTTGCCCTCGGCAGGGACCGCCTGCTCCGACTCGAGGCCTGCCGCCGAGAGCTTGACCAGCTCTCCGGGACCCAGATCTCGCACGAACTCGGCGCCCACGATGTCGAGAGCGCACGTCTCCGATGCCACGATCCAGTTCTCGCCCAGCCGACCGAGCGCGAGCGGGCGCACGCCGTTGGGGTCACGGAACGCGTACACGGCCTCCTCGGTCATCATCACCACGGAGTAGGCGCCCCGCATCAGCCGCATCGCCTCGCGGATGCCGCCGCGGATCGAGCCGTGCTGCTGCGTGAAGTGGTCCACCAGCGAGACCATGACCTCGGAGTCGGTGGTGGAGCGGAACCGCACGCCGCTGGCCCTCATCGAATCGCGAAGCTCGACCGTGTTGACCAGGTTGCCGTTGTGCGCCAGAGCGATCGTGTTGGAACCGATCGAGGAGAGCATCGGCTGCGCGTTCTCCCAGCTGGTCGAAGACCCGGTGGTGGAGTAGCGCGTGTGGCCGATGCCCACGAAACCGTCAAGAGTCCCGAGGTCCGACTCCTTGAAGACCTGGGGCACAAGGCCGAGCTCCTTGCGCAGGGTCATCGTGTGACCGTCGGCCACTGCGATGCCAGCAGACTCCTGCCCGCGGTGTTGCAGCGCGTGCAGGCCGAAGTAGATGAGGCGGCTGACCTCTTCCCCGGGTGCATAGATGCCGAAGACGCCGCAGGCTTCCTCGGGGCGATCGGGGCGCTGGTCGAGGATCCGGGGTTCCATAGGTGTGGCGCGTGACTCTCATCCGGCGGGGGCCGCTTGGAAGGGTGCATTCTAGCACGGCGAGCGGGCGGCCCCGGCCTCGGTGCGCTACCCCTCGTGCAACTCCTCGGCGAGCGGTGGCTCGCCCGCAACGGAGCGCTCCAGCGCCGGTTCCCAGGCGTCGCGCAGACGGGCCACTTCAAGATCGAGCTTGTCCTCGATCACAAGCCGGTCGCCACCGACCTCGCCGATGACCGAGAAGGGGACGCGACGCTCAACGAGCAGGTCGGTCAGCCGTGCGGAGTCCTCCTCGCCGCATGTGAGCACGATCCGGCCCTGCGTCTCCGAGAAGAGGGACAGCGCCGGCGCGAGCTCGTCGTCGAGGGCGACGTTCGCGCCCACTCCGCCCGCGATCGCGCACTCGGACAGGGCAACCGCCACGCCGCCTTCCGAGCAGTCGTGCGCGCTCTTCACGATCCCTGCCTCGATCGCCTCGATGAGGGCCTCGTGGATCGAGCGCTCCTCGAGGAGGTCCACGCCGGGCGGCATGCCCGCGATCACGCCGTGCTCGAGCGAGAGGTACTCGCTGCCGCCGATCTCCGCCTCGGTCTCGCCAAGAAGGATGACGACATCGCCCTCGTCCTTGAACGGCATGGTGGTGCGCCTCGAGGCGTCCTCGAGCACGCCGACGAGGCCCACGACCGGGGTCGGGTAGATGGGCTTCCCGAACGACTCGTTGTAGAAGCTCACGTTGCCGGAGATCACGGGGACTCCGAAGGCGCGACAGGCGTCAGCCAGCCCTCGCACCGCCTCGGAGAACGTCCAGAAGACCTCGGGCTTCTCAGGGTTGCCGAAGTTCAGACAGTCCGTGATGGCCGCAGGTCGCGCGCCCGCACAGGCCACGTTGCGGGCCGCTTCCACGAAAGCCGCCTGCGCACCCGTGTAGGGATCGAGATAGCAGTAGCGGCCGTTGCAGTCGGTGGATACCGCCAGCGCGCGACCGGTGTCAGCGATGCGCACGACCCCCGCGTCCCCGCCGGGCAGCACCAGGGTGTTCAGCATCACCTGGTGGTCGTACTGTCGGTAGATCCAGGCCCTTGAGCAGATGTTGGGGCTCGCCAGCAGGCGAAGCAGCACGCTTCCCAGTCCGGCGGGATCGCTCGGATGGGAGAGTGCGAGCGGGTCGAAGGCCTGCACCTCGTCCAGGTACGCCGGGCGGGTGCCCTGGGGGTCGTAGACGGGCGCCTCCGAAGCGAGCGAGTCCGCCGGCATGTCCGCGACGACGGCGCCGCCCTCGCGGACGACGAACCTGCCGGTGTCGGTGACTGTCCCGATCACCGTCGAGCGAAGGCCCCACTTCTCGCAGACGGCCTGCGCCGCCCGAAGGTTCTCGGGAGTGAGGACGGCGAGCATCCGCTCCTGCGACTCGGAGACCATGAACTCGTACGGCTTCATGGCATCCTCGCGGGCGGGGATCAGCGCCACGTCGATGTCGAGACCGACGCCGCCGCGCGACGCCATCTCCGACGCGGAACTCGTGAGCCCGGCGGCGCCCAGGTCGCCCAGCCCGACGAGCAGCTTCTGCTCGAGGAGCGCGAGACAGCACTCGATCAGCAGCTTCTCCTCGAACGGGTCGCCCACCTGGACCGACGGGCGCTTGTCCTCGGCCTTCTCGTCGAACTCCTGGCTCGCGAGCGTCGACGCCCCGCCGATGCCGTCGCGCCCGGTCGTCGAGCCGATCAGCAGCAGGAGGTTGCCGGGACCGGCCGCGACCGCGCGCGTGAGGTTATCCTCGCGCAGCAGCCCGATCGACATCGCGTTGATCAGGCAGTTGCCCTCGTACGCATCGTCGAAGTAGACCTCGCCGCCCACAGTGGGCACGCCGATGCAGTTGCCGTAGCCGCCGATGCCCGCCACCGAGCCGTCGAAGAGGTAGCGCTGGCGCGGCTTGTCGAGGGAGCCGAACCGCAGCGAGTCGAGCGACGCGATCGGGCGGGCGCCCATCGTGAAGATGTCGCGGATGATGCCGCCCACTCCGGTCGCCGCGCCCTGGTACGGTTCGATCGCGCTCGGGTGGTTGTGCGACTCCATCTTGAACGCGATCGCCCAGCCGTCGCCCACGGAGATGACCCCGGCGTTCTCGCCGGGACCCTGCAGGACCCGCTCGCCGGTGGTCGGGAAGGTGCTCAACGCCTTCTTCGAGTGCTTGTAGGAGCAGTGCTCGCTCCACATCAGCGAGTACATGAAGAGCTCGGTGACGGTGGGCTCGCGGTCCAGGAGCTTCACGATCCGACCGTACTCCTCGGCGTTCAGGCCAAGGTCGGCATAGAGCTCTGCCACCGGCGTCTCCTTCACTTGTGCGCGGACCGCCCGCTCATGCGTGAGCGACGCGGTCATTGTATCGAACGGTACCGGCCGACCTCCGCGCAACGAGCACCGCGCGAAGCCCGCGGCGTCGGATCAGCGGCCTTCGGGATCTGCGGGACCGCCGCCTCTGGCAGCCAGCCGCTTCGGGCTCGGGTACACCACGCGAAGCAGGTACACGAAGATGAGCACGACGGCTGTCACGGTCCCGACGACCAGCCACTGAGCAAGGAATGGGAACGCGGCCGCCACCACCGGTATCTGCAGCGCCGCGAAGATCGCGGCGTACACACCTTCAACCACCGAGTAGAGGTACCGCCCCTCGGCGACGCCGACGAAGTCCGCAGCGGGCCGGCGCAGCGCGTCGATCGCCACGCCCACAGCCGAGCCCCACACGACCAGGTACAGCGCGGCGATGAGGATAGCCCCGACGCCGACGACCTGGATGCTGTCTCCCATTTCGCCCTATACCGACGCGAGGCGCTCGACGATGGCCTGGAAGAACGACTGGCCATCGGTGCCCGAGGCCTCGGGATCGACCATCCGCTCGGGATGCGGCATCAGGCCGAAGACGTTGCCCCGCTCGTTGCACACGCCGGCGATGTCGTCGAAAGCGCCATTGGGAGCACTGCCCTCGGGGGCCTGCGAGCCGTCCGGCTCGCAGTAGCGCAGGACCACCTGGCCATAGCAGACCATCCGCATGAGGGTCCCCATGTCGACGGTGTAGTTGCCTTCGTTGTGGTTGATCGGGATGCGGACGACACTGCCGGCCGGAAGGCCCACCCACTGGCACACCGAGCGCTCGACCTTCAGCGAGACGTCGGAACAGATGAACTTGAGCCCGCGGTTGCGAAGCATGGCCCCGGGCAGCAGGTGCGCTTCGGTGAGGATCTGGAAGCCGTTGCAG
>CAIKZH010000036.1 GCA_903831865.1 uncultured Coriobacteriia bacterium | reverse complement strand
TGCGGGGTCCGCCGGCGTCGTGACTCTCGGCCGCGTCGAGCACGGCTTGCGCAGCCGGCAGATCGGCGTCGGTGGGGTGGCGCAAGACGTAACCGGGAGGGATTGGCATCGAGACTCCTGGGGCTTGCGGGCGCTACTCGCCCACCTTACTCCCGCGCGCCGCAGAAACGGAGGGCCGTCAGGATGAGCGCCTCGGCGGCTTGGCGAAGCTCGTCGACCGGCACGTACTCGTCCGGCATGTGGGCGACGCGGACGTCGCCCGGGCCGAACAAGACCGTCGGGATGCCGCCTGTGTTGACCAGAAGCCTCATGTCCGAGCCGTAGGTGACGCCCTCCACCGGAGGAGCGGAGCCCGTCAGTGCCGTGACCGCCGCGCTAAGGGTGGTCACGATGGGATCCCGCACATCAGTCACAGCGGGGTCGAACCGCCCGCCCCACCACTCGACCTCGGGGGGGTGATCGCGCAGCCAGGGGTCGGCCGCGGCGGCGCGGGCGATCGCTTCTTCGAACGCCTGCCGGGCCGCGGCCGGCTCTTCCCCCACCGCTACACCGTAGCGGCCCTCGGCCACCAGCGTGTCGGGCACGCTCGACGCCCAATCGCCGGCGCGAAGCGTGCCGACCTCGATGGGCCACGGGAGCCGATAGCCCGCGAAAAGCTGGTCCCTCGGATCGCCCGCGACCGCCGCCCGCGCGTGCCCCGACTCGTCTGCCGGCGGGTCTGCGAGACCACAGCGCTGTGCCTCGAGCTCGCGGAGGCCGGCGAACAGCGGCGCGAACTTCTCGACGGCGCTCACGCCTTCTTCCCGCACGCAGCCGTGCGCGGAGAGACCGTGCACGACGAGGCGGAACATCAGCGATCCTGCCTGGGCGGAGACCACGGCGAGCCGAGTCGGCTCGACCACGATCGCTCCATCGGCCTTGTGTCCGCGCACGATCGTCGCCAGCGTTCCGGTGCCGCCGTCCTCCTCGCCGACCACGCTGGCGACACTCAACCGACCGCGCAGGCGGACACCGGCGTCCCTGATGGCCTTGGCGGCGAAGAGCGCACAGCACAAGCCGCCCTTCATGTCCACGGCGCCGCGGCCGTAGACCCGTCCGCCCCGGACGGCGGCGGCGAACGGCGGCGACGTCCACGCCACATCGTCGCCGGGCGGCACCACGTCGATGTGACCGTTGAGCAGGAGGTCGCGGCCCCGTGCCGGTGGTCCGGCGCATGCGGCCCGCCCCCGGGCGCCGGCCCCGGCCGGCTCGCCGGTCCAGCCGACGACGCCGAGGGCCTCGTCACGCTCGACCTCGGCGGAGTAGTCGGGGTGCGGAGAAAGCGCCGGCAGATCGATCTCCCAGACGTCGGCCGTCAGCCCTGCGCGGCGCATCCACTCGGCCACGGCAAGCTGCGCCGGACTCTCGTCGCGGTCAAGGCTCGGGATGGCGATGAGATCGCAGAGGAAGGCGACCATGCCGTCCAGGTCGAGAGCGTCGAGCGCACGCCGCTCGGCGACGCTCAGCCCGGGGTCAGCGAACGCGCCCAACGTTCACTCCGGGTCGCGCAACACTGGCCTCGTGAGACACGTCGGGCCGCCCTCCGCCTTGAAGGACAGCGGTTCGCCGGGGAAGGTGATGACCTCGCAGTCGGCCTCCTCCAGCAGCTGACGCGTGACCGGACTACCGTCCAGCATGATGCAGCGGCGCGGGGCGACGGTGAGCACGTTGGTCGCCTGCGTGTGCAGGAACTCGTCCTCCGGCACTTCGAGCAGGCGCACGCCCCGGCGCCTGAGCTCCTCCCAGAAGGCGGTCGGCATCAGCGGCGGATACGCGACCGCCAGATCCACGTCCACAGGGCTGATGAGGCTCAGGAGGTGCAGGCACGCGTCAGGGCCGGTGAAGTAGGGCAGATCGTAGTCCAGCACCGTGATCCCGAGCGGCCCCAGCAGACCGCGCAGCTGGCTCACGCCTTCGCCGTTGCTGCGAAAGCCGCGGCCCACGGCCAGCGTGTCGTGGTCGAGCCACATCGTGTCGCCGCCCTCGCAGCGGGCGTCCCCTTCGAGCCTGCCATACAGAGGGACGCCGCACGCCTGAAGTGTGCGGCCGAGCGGCTCTTCCTCGCCCCGGCGCAGCTCCTTGCCCATGCGCAGGAGGATGGCGCCCGCGTCGGTCACCAGCGCCGGGTCGAACACGAACACGCTGTCGGCGTGCTCGGGCAACGGCTCTTCGTGGTAGAGCACCTCGACGCCCCAGGCGCCGAGGGCGTCGGCGAAGGCGTCGTGCGCGGCGCGAGCCGCCCCCAGATCGATCGCGGACGCGTAGTGCCAGCGCGCGGGATCCGCGGAGGCCATCGCTTCATCGGGGCGCCGCATCACCACGCGGCGCAGCGGTGCGACCATGCTCTGGGCGCCGTAGCCTCGACTCATCCGCTCTCCTCTCCGGGCGGCCGCGAGCGGCGGCGCCCTGGTGCAGTGGTCAGATCAGATCGCCGCCGGAAGACCATGGACGCTCCGCTCCCTGGAGAGACGGATCACGGCGGAGCCGGGATGAGAGACGCGCTCAGTCGCCGTGGATCTTGCGCCGCCAGGGCGCCCACGACGTGGGGCGGTTCATGTCGGCGTACTGGTGCACCGGCGTGTCCTCGGGCGCCTTGAGCACGAGCAGGCCGTCCGCGTCGAGCACGTCCAGGGCATCGGCCTGCATGAGAGCGAAGAGGCTGACGATGCCCACGGCGTCGTGGCCCCCGCCCAGCTCGTCCACGGTGAGCGTGTGATCGGCGACGAGACGCTTCCAGGTGACCGTGACGCGGTCCCACGTGAAGTCCGCGCGCATGCCTCGCACGAGCAACGAGAGCTCGCGATCGCTCGACCCGACGATGCGGCACTTGCCGCGCCAGAAGACGAGGGGGAACTCATCGCCGATCATCTGCTCGGTGCGGTGCTTCATCGTCTCGATGGAGATCATTGGGCCTCCCGGCGGTGCGCTGCTCGGGCTAGTCTATCGTGCGGCCCTCGGCCGGGCGAGCAGCGCCGCTCGCGTTGCCCCGGCCGCAGGCCGTGAGTAGAGTCAGGGGCTGTGATGGCGAACGCACTTGCCCGCATCGACCTGCACTGCCACTCCCGCTACAGCGGCGCGACCGACATCTGGATGGCCCGGACGCTGCGCGTGGGAGAGCATACCGGCGACCCCGCCGAGATCTATCGGCGCGCCAAGATGCAGGGCATGACGCACGTGACGCTCACCGATCGCGACACGATCGAAGGCGGCCTGCGGCTCGCGCACCACGAGGACTTCGTGCTCGGCGAGGAGGTCACCGCGTTCTTCCCGTCCGAGGCGCACTCGGTGCAGGTGCTCGTCTGGGGCCTGGCCGAAGAGGACCACGCCGAGATCCAGGCGCTGCGTTTCAACATCCACGAGCTCGTGACCTACCTGCGCAGCCACGAGATCGCCCACGGGTTGGCGCAACCCACGTCGCTGCGCTCGAGCGGCCTGCGCCCAGACCAGTTCGAGCAACTGCTGCTCCTCTTCTGCCTCTGGGAGGTCCGGGACGGAGCCACGCACAAGGCGGCGAACGACCTCGCGATCCGGCTCACGGAGACGAGCGCCGAGACGCTGGGCCGCTTCGCCGACCACCACCG
>CAIKZH010000035.1 GCA_903831865.1 uncultured Coriobacteriia bacterium | reverse complement strand
GGTGCTGGTGCTGGCGGCGGTGCCGCCGCTCGCGGTGCTCGGTGCGGTCCTGGGCCACAACTACTCGCTGTGGCTGGCGATCAGGAGCCGTTGCCTTACCCGCACGGGTAAGGGTCTCGCCACCGGCGCCGGAGCGATGCTCGCCTACGACTGGCGTTACTTCGTGGCCGTCGTCGCCGTGGCGCTGGTGGTGATCGCCATCAGCCGGTACATGATGGCGGGGCAGGTGGCCGCGGCGGCGGCGTTGCCCGTGGCGGCACTCGCGCTGCACTCTCCCGATTGGCCCTTCGCCCTGCTCATGGGCGTCATCGTCTACTCCGCGCACCATCGGCGCTTCGTCGGCCTGCTGCACGGCAGGGAGCCCAAGCTCTATGTGAACGATGGCCGGGGTCCCCGAGGCTAGGAATCAGCGCGAGACGCAGGAGAGCCGGCCCGTCGGGGCCGGCTCTCCTTCTTCGCCTTCCTCTTGCGGAAGGTCGAACGCTACTTGAGCGTGATCGCCTCGTTGGGGCAGACCTCTTCGCACGTGCCGCACTCGGCGCAGTCGTCGGGGCGCGCCAGCACCGATATCTCCTGCAGGTCGAGCGCGCTCGATGGGCACTCGTCAACACAGATGCCGCACGCGGTGCACAGGTCCGGGTCGATGACCGGCTTGCCCATGGCTTGATTCCTTTCCACATGTCCGCTGGTGCGCGGACCCTAGGCCGTCGATTCTAGCATCGCCGCCGCCTCGCTTGCGACGCCGAACGGCGCGACCTATCTGGCCTTGTCCGCGATCTCCTGCGGACTCCAGAAGCAGTAGGGATAGGTGCGGTCCGTCAGGACCTCGCTGGCCTCTCGGAGTTGACGCAGTTGAGCCAGCTCGTCCTGGAGCTGGCGCTCTATGGGCGCGAGCATGGCGGCCAACTCGTCGTTGACATCGCGGATCTTGCGGCCGATCGTCTTGCGGTCCGCGTCGGTGGCTCGGATCTCCTCCACAAGGTGCGACTTCTCCTGCGCGAGCCCCGCCGCCCGCGCCCGCTCCTCCGGGGTCTCGAAGTCCACCTCGTCGAGCATCTGGTCGGGGTTGTGCTTGAGGCGGTTCAACGTCATCGCGGCCCGCTCGATCTCCTCGTCGCGCACGACGTGAGCGCCCAGCGGAAGGTAGACGGTCATCGACGCGACGGCGTACGCGGGCGGCTCGATACCGAAGAACCGGCGAAAGACATCGTCTGTGACCTGGTCGTACTTCCCCCCGCCGACACCGTGGATGAAGAAGTCGGCCACCAGCAACCGGGTGAACATGGTCAAGGTGAGCGCCTTCGGCGCCGGGACCAGCGGCGAGCCCATAATCGTCTCGACAGCTTCTCCGCACTCGCCCAGCTCGCACAGCACGTCGCCGTCCGCGACAAGAGCGGGGGCAGCTCCCGTGCGGGCCCACACGGTCGTGCGGCCGCCGTCGCGCAGGTGCCACAGGGGGAGCTCGATCAGACCCTCCTCGCAGCGCAGGTCCGGGAACGGCTGGGCCGGTGTGCGGACGCCGGTGCGGTCGCGGTAGTCGGCGAGCGCGCCGTTGTAAACGTGCGCGAACTCGTCCGCGTGAAGGGCCATGTGAGCGACGAGGGTCGCGAAGGCGCGCGACCTTGCCATCGAGGTGACCGGCAGCTCGAGGTAGTCGGTGCCGGCCGGAGCCTCGAACCGGCGGCGCGCCATGGTGAGGAGCTCGCCGAGGTCGTGCGCATCGGCCGCGGCGGCCTCAAGGTCGGCGCAGAAGCGCGCGAAATGGTGCCCGATCGCCGGCGCCGGCAGCGTTGCCAGGTGCTCGGCGGCTGCCGCGCAGAACATGCGTATGGTGCCGGGCGGAGGGACGGGCGTGCACGCGTAGCAGCCGTCTGCGGTCCCCACCGCGAGGAAGGCGCGGCAGACCCGTACATCGGGTCGCAGGCACGGAGAGTGGACCTCGACGGTGTCGAAGGAGTCCGAATCCACGACGACATCGATGGCGGCGGCACCCGTGTCCTCCGAGAGCCGCTGCAGAAGGAAGTCCTTGATCCAGATCCCCGGGTGGTAGATCTCCGGTTGATGACCCGTGACGACGAGGATGTCCTGGGTCGAGGCATCGCGGACCGGGACGCCGAGCCGCGCCGAGAACTCGCGGGCGCGCTCCAGTGCCTCGGCGCGCGCCTGCGCTCTCACCGCCGAGACCGGTTCGCCGCAGAGCTCGAACGTCCAACCGCGGGATCGGGTCACGTTGTCCTGGAGGAGCGCCGCCCATTGCTCGTATGCCGGCTCGGCGAGGACCTGGCCGTGGCCGGTCGGGATGGTCGTCCTGCTGCGCGCCATCTACACCAGGTCCCTTACGTCGCGGATCCCGATCTCCTCGCGGGAGAAGAACGGCTCTCCGGCCGTCGTGCCGATGAGCGCGCCCCACTGCCGCGCCTGGCCGTCGACCCAGTCCATCACGCCCCGGTTCGACGTCTGTTCCCCGAACTGCGAGCGGTACGACCCCAGGGCCTCGCCCTTGCGCCCGATGTCTTCGCTCACATCGACGATGAAGGAGGGTTTGGCCACGAGACGCAGATGCACCGCGAAGTAGTGGTAGAGCCTCGCGGGGTAGTGCGGGGATCCCGACATGTCGGTCTTCACGAACTTCGAGTAGAACCGCGCTGCCTCGACGATCGCAGAAGCGGCGATGTGATCGGGGTGGGCGTCCACCGGATACGGCGCGAACAGGAGCCGCGGCGCGTGGGCACGGATCAGCTCCGCGAGCATCGACCTCGCCTCGACGGTGTCCGCGAGCTCCCGATTGCGAAGATCGAGCGTGTGCCGGCCGGCGACGCCGAGGACCAGTGCCGCCTCGGCCGCCTCAGCCATCCGTGTCTCGTGTGTCCCATGAGGCGTCGGCTCCCCGTCGGTCAGGTCGACCATGACCACGTCGAGCCCCTGCCTCACCATCTTCGCCACGGTGGCGCCCATGCCGATCTCGACGTCGTCCGGGTGCGCGCCGACACACATCACGTCCGCCACTCTCATCGGCCTCCTGGATCCGGGTCGCATCGCTGAGGGGACTCGCCGACCGCGCGCTCCCACACCGCCGTGTAGTACGCGTAGCGACGCTCAGGGTCGTCGAGGTCGTGCCCGAACGACCGGTCGTGGTCGTTGTAGATGCGCTCCACCGGCATCTCCCTCACGCGGAGTCCCGATTCCCACGCGCGCGCCCACAGCTCGAGCGGCATCGCGTAGCCCGGTTCGTCCGTGGCGATCCGTCGCAGGGCGTCCGCCCGATAGGCCTTGAAGCCGCAGAACGCGTCCGTAAGGCCCCAACCGGTCAGCGCGTTGACGGTCGCGGTGATGCGCTCGTTCAGGGCGCGCCGGCCGGCGGGGGGCACTCCGGCCGCTCCGCTGTCGGGCAGATAGCGAGAGCCGGAGACGATGTCCGCGCCGCCCAGTGCGAGATCCGTGCAGAACTCGGAGATGTGACGGGGTTCGTGTTGCCCGTCGCAGTCCATGGTGATCACCGTCTCGGCGCCGAGTTCGAGTGCGACCTCGAAGCCACTGCGCAGAGATGCGCCGTATCCCCGGTTGTGGGTGTGTCGGACCAGCCAGACGTCCGGGCGCCTCTCAAGCAGGAGCCCCGTTCCGTCGGTCGATCCATCGTCGACGACCACGATCCATCCGTCGAAGACCGCCCGCACCGCGTCCAGCACGCCGAGGAGGCTGAGAGCCTCGTTGTAGACGGGCATGACGACGCACGTTCGCGCGGAACACTCGTCAGACATCCCGCCGCCCCTCGTCGATACGCGAGGGACCGGGCGCCGGCGGCTCCACGACCTCGAAGCTGGTGGTGATCGACACCTGCGGACCGAACATGCCCTTCACTGAGCAGTACTTCGTCTGCGAGAGCTCGATCGCACGCTCGACGGCAGCATCGGGGACCGCAACGCCCGTCACGGTGTAGTGAAGGTCGACGGTCTCGTACGAGTGAGGGAACTCGTCTTCCCTCTGCACTCCTGAGACGGAGATGTCGATGCCGCGGACGTCGAGGCGCTTCTTCTCCAGCACGCTCGCGACGTCCACCCCCGTGCAGCCACCGAGCGCGTAGAGCACGAGTTCGATCGGTCGCGCGCCGATCGGCTCATCCGTGCTCGCCCCGGGAACGTCCATGACGACCCCATGACCCAGGCGGTCCCAGGCTACGAACTGGCGGTCCTTGACCCACCGCACGCGGACGTTGTCCATCGGATACTCCTCACCGAAGATCGATCGCTCGCGGCGCACAACAAGACGCGCGCACCTCAGAAGATGCCCGTCACGGACGCAGACGGGACACCGCGACGCACGGCGATGCCGGGGCGCGACTCGCCCTCCGAAGACCGTGCAGGTGAGGATTCTACTGCTGACGACCGAGTAGCGCCGCAAGCTCCTTGGGGTCCTTCGCCTTCTTCATGCCCTCTTCGAAGGTGACCGCACCCGACTTGATGAGCTGCTTGAGGTGCGTGTCGAGCGTCTGCATGCCGATGGCCGACGCACCCTGGATGATCGTGGGCATCTGATGCGTCTTGCCCTCGCGGATGAGGTTCGCGATCGGTGGCGTGCAGAGCATGACCTCCATCGCGAGGACACGACCTTTGCCGTCGGGCGTCCTGAGCAGGACCTGCGAGACGACACCCTCCAAAGTGGCCGAGAGCTGCAGACGGATCTGCTGCTGCTGGTAGGGAGGGAACACGTCGATGATGCGGTCGACCGTCTCCGGACCGCCGGTGGTGTGCAGGGTCGCCAGGACGAGGTGCCCCGTCTCCGCGGCCGTGATCGCCGCGCTGATTGTCTCCAGGTCGCGCATCTCGCCGACGAGGATGACGTCTGGGTCCTGGCGAAGGACCCTTCGCAGGGCGGAGGCGAAGGAGTGCGTGTCCTCCCCTATCTCCCGCTGGTTGACGTAGGCCCTCTTGTGCTTGTGCATGAACTCGATCGGGTCCTCGAGCGTCACGATATGGACGGGGCGCGTGGCGTTGATGTGGTCGATCATCGCGGCGAGCGTCGTCGACTTGCCTGATCCGGTCGGGCCGGTCACCAGGACAAGCCCGCGCGGACGATCCGCGAGCGTGCGGCACACCTTGGGAAGGTGCAGCTCTTCAAGCGTGGGGACGCTCAGCGGCACCACGCGGAAGACAGCGCCGATCGAGTTGCGCTGCTGGAACACATTGGCCCTGAAGCGTGACACTCCGGGCAGGGAGTACGCGAAATCCAGCTCGAGCTCCGTCTCGAACTTGTGCCGCTGGTCCTCGGAGAGTATCGACAGGATCAGGTCCTGCGTGTCTTTGGGAGTGAGCGCGCCGGTGTTCTCGACGGGGACTATCTCGCCGCGCAGACGCAGTCCCGGAGGGCTGCCCACGGTGATGTGCAGGTCCGATCCGCCACGCTCAAGAAGCAGAGCGAGCAGCTCGTCGAGATGTAGAGGAGCCGGAGACGAGCCGGCGCCGGAGGAGGCGACCGCGGCCGAGCCGTCCGATGCGGGATCGTCTGACGTGGACGCGCCGGACAGACGCAGCCCGGCGACGCGGCATATGGTGTCGAGCAGGACGGCGGGATCGGCCGAAGACGGAAGATGCGCCGTCGCCCCGGCCTCCCGGGCCCGCGCTGCCGTCTGCTCGTTCGGGACGGCAGCCAGGATCACGACGGGCGTCTTCTCCAGCCCCGGCTGCGCTCTGAGCGTCGCCGTGAGGCGATAGCCGTCCATGTCGCTCAGCTCGGCGTCGACGACGATGACGTCCGGAGGGCGCGCAGAGGCGATACCGATGGCGCGAGGACCGGAGATGGCGCTCATGACCGTCATCTCGGGGGATCTCGCGCAGAGGTACTGCTGGAGCTTCTCGAAGAGGGCCAGATCCTCGTTCACGATGAGGACACGACTTTCGGGCACGAGGAACCTCATCCATCCGATAGTGTCCGCCGCTGAGAAGGGCGGGTCCGAGACAGTTATCGGCAGGCCGGGAAGGGGGGCTTAGCGCACTGATGGCCGTCTGCCCGCCCGGGCCTGCCGTATCATCGCAGCCGTCGGCCCGGCGGACGGGACTCACGAAGGAGGACAGCGGTGGAACTGCGCGCCCTGCGTATCGAGACTCTCGCCTCCGGCGGAGCCGGTGTGGCTCACGCCGATGACGGGCGCGTCGTCTTCGTGAAGGGTGCCTGCCCGGGCGACCTGCTCGACGCCGAGGTCACTGCGGATCACGGAAGATTCATCGAGGCGCGTGCCACCGCCGTCGTGGAGCCCTCGGTCGATCGGCGGACCCCACCATGCCCCTACTTCGGCGCGTGCGGGGGCTGTCAGTGGCAGCACGTCGCCTACGAGGTGCAGGTCGCCTCCAAGCGCCGCGAGGTCGCGGACGCTCTGCACCGGATAGGTGGTCTCGACGACGTGCAGGTCGGAGCGGTCGTGACCGGCGCGTCCCCCTACGGCTACCGCAACCGCTTGGAGATGCAGGTCGCGAAGGACGCGGCGGGACACCCCTTCCTGGGCCTTGCCCGCGAAGGAAGCGAGGAGACAGTCCGGATCGACGCCTGCCTCCTTCTTCCGGAGAGGGCGCGCAGCCTCCCGAAGGCCCTCACCGGCGCCATCCGCTACCTCGACGGCAGGACGCCGCTCCACCTCGAGCGCGTCGCGCTGCGGGCCGCTGCGCGCACCCGCGACATCGAGGTCGACCTCTGGGCCGCCGCAGGACCGTTCCCGCGTCAGGCGGTCGCACGCACACTGGGAGACGCGACCCGAGCGAGCGTGGTCACCCGGGTGCTCCCGCAGGGCGCGGCGCGCCGCAGGTTCGACGCGAAGGTCGAGGTCCTCTCCGGACGGGGCTATTGGCGCGAGAAGCTCGGGCCCTACACCTACCGGGTCTCGGCGCCCTCGTTCTTCCAGGTGAACACGGCGCTGGCCGAGACCATGGCGGAAAGGGTTCTCACCGCGCTCAGACCCGACGGGACGGACCGCGTGCTCGATCTCTTCGCCGGCGTGGGCACGTTCACCCTGCCGATCGCGGAGAGGGCAGGCGACGTGATCGCCATCGAGGGCACGGGGTCGGCGCTGCGCGACCTGCGCTCGAACCTTGAGGACGCGGAGCTGTCGGCGGAGGTGCTCGGAGGCGACGCCGCGCGCGCCCTCGAGGAGGCAGGCCGATTCGATCTCGCAGTCGTGAATCCACCGCGGGCGGGGATGAGCCCCGAGGTGACCGCGGCCCTGATCGCGACGGGCGCGCGCCGGATCGTCTACGTCTCGTGCGACCCGGCGACGCTGGCAAGGGACGCCAAGGTGCTCGAAGCGAACGGCCTGCACCTTGTGAGCGCTCAGCCGATCGACCTCTTCCCTCAGACGTGGCACGTCGAGACAGTGGCTCTGTTCGAGCGGCCCGCGGGCTAGACCAGCGTCCCGACCTGCGGGAATTCGGTCACGTGGACCTCGTGGGGCGCGTCGTCATGCTCCACCGTGAGGTCCCGGCCCGCGGCGTGCATGCCCTCGTGGTCCCCGCCGCTCCACATCGGAGAACCGCTCACGTCGTACACGACGCCCTTGTAGGCGACGTAGACGGGGCTGCCGTTCTTGCCGTCGAACCGCGCGAGCTCTTCCGCCGTGTACTCCTTCATGGTAGCGCCTTCCTCGAGTCGCCTGCGTGGTCGCGTACAGCGACCCACCGTGGTGATTCCTACCCACCTGGGTGCGCCCCCGGCGGCACGGACGCGAGCGCGGATGCTACGATCGGCCCACGTCCTGTACGCATCCGAAGGGTCGACTGCTCCGTGTCCCACAGCGGGATCCTCTTCGACCTCGACGGCACCCTGCTCGACCTGGATGTCGGCGCGTTCCTCACAAGGTACTTCGCGGCCGTGGACCGACTTGCCCACGAGCGGTTCGCCGGCGTGGACGATCTCCTGCACTCCATCCTCGCGTCCACCGGCACGATGCAGACGGACCACGTCGGCCGGACGAACCGCGAGGTCTTCGCCGAGGACCTGCAGGCCCGCTGCGGAGTCGTCCTTGACCACGCCTGGCCGATCTTCGAGGGCTTCTACCTCGGCGTCTTCCCTTCGCTGCGAGGGGGTGCCGGCCCGTCCGAGGGCGCCCGCGAAGTCGTCGACGCCGCTCTCTCCGCGGGGTTCCGGGTGGCCGTGGCGACACAGCCGATCTTCCCTCGCATCGCCATCCGGCAGCGGCTCGGTTGGGCTGGACTGGGTGATGTACCGTTCGACCTGCTCACGACCTACGAGACGATGGAGGCGTGCAAGCCGCTTCCGCGCTACTTCGAACAGACCGCCGAGTCGATCGGGTGCGAGCCAGCGGCCTGCCTCATGGTCGGAGACGACGCGCTCCTGGACATGCCGGCGTCGAAGACCGGGATGCGCACCTTCTTCACGGGAGATGGTCCCGCCGTCTCCGACGGGCGGGGCAGTCTGAGGGATCTCACCAGGCTGATCCGCCAGCACGGGACCGATCTGGTCAGTCGTCTCGCCCCGGACGAGGCCGGATGATCGCCACCCACGCGCCGTCGTGGCGCTGGTCGTAGGTGAACTCCACCTTCCCCCGCGTCTCGCGACGCATCTCGAACTGATAGCCGAGGCCTGCGGGCTCCGAGTCCAGGATCACCATGACCGCGTCCTGCGCCTCCGCCTCGATCAGCTGATCGACGACGCACGTGATCAAGGGCCCTCTGAGCGCTGGTGTGAACCCTCGCACATCGATGATGAGGGTGGGGTCCGAGAGTCCTGCCATGTTCCACGACCTCGCGTCCGCTGCGGCCGGCGGAGACTCGCACGCCTCCGTCGTTCGGTCCTCCCGGACGCCTGCCGCTCGTGCGTGTAGGGTTCGACATCGGACCGGCATTTCCTCCCCGACACGGATCCGGCGAGCGAGCGATGGACTGCCGGGTGGGTCGCCGCTCCCGCAGGACTCGACGCACTCCGTGGGTACAAGACTATTGTGCCGGAGTGAGCGAAGTCGCAGACTTGTTACTTGGTGTCCACGATCGTGTCTCGAGGGGGGTGTGGGGCAGCCTTGCAGGTGACACAGTTCAAAGGTGTGCGGCCCTGCACCTCAGCCGGCGACGCTCCGTCCGGTGATCGCTGCTACTCGGCGCCTTGATCGGTTGCCCGGGCAGGTCTGCCCGCACGCACGGTGTGTGACTCCGACCCCCACACCAGTTCCGACCACTTCGTCGCCCCTGTGCGCCTTGAGCGCACCGGGGCGACGTTCGTGTGTCGTGACTGAAAGGTCTGACCAGCGGTTTTCTCGAGTATCGAAAGGAGGAGCAGGGGTCTCGGAGGAGCGCGAGGATGCAGGGCCTTCCCGGAGGGGAAGGGGCCTCGCGGATGTCCACGTGAGTGAACGCAAGGAGGTGTATGGAATGGCGCAAGAAGTGCGAGGTGAGTTCTACGATCTCCTCGCCGCGCGGGGCGTCACGCGTCGTGACTTCATGAAGTTCTGTGGTTCAGTCGCGGCGGTGATCGGGCTTTCGGAGGTATACGCCCCGCAGATCGCGTCGGCTATCGCAGCTGGTACTCTTCAGCCGGCGCTGTGGCTCGCGCATGGCCTGTGCACGGGCTGCACCGAGTCCATGGCACAGATCGGCGTGCCTGACGTGCCCACGATCGTTCTTGACCTTCTCTCCGTGAACTACTGGGAGACGGTCATGGCGGCCGCAGGCACACAGGCGGAGGACAACATCACCGCGACGGTCGACAAGGGCGGCTACATCGTCATCGTCGAGGGTTCCGTC
The DNA here is from genome assembly GCA_903831865.1 of uncultured Coriobacteriia bacterium. Lineage (GTDB taxonomy): Bacteria > Actinomycetota > Coriobacteriia > Anaerosomatales > PALSA-660 > PALSA-660. The sequence continues at coordinate 12,970 of CAIKZH010000035.1, read as the reverse complement.
ATGACCGGCCAGGGCGGCAACGTCCTGCGCATCGCCGGCAAGCCCGGCGTCGATGAGCTCAAGGAAGTCTGCTCCAAGGCGAAGGCGGTCATCGCGGTCGGCTCGTGCGCGGTCGACGGTGGCTGGGTCGCCGGCGATCCGAACCCTGCCAAGGCGACGGGCGTCCAAGCGTACCTGGCACAGAACGGCATCAAGACCCCCGTGGTCAACCTGCCTACCTGCCCGGTCAACCCTGAGTGGGTCGTGTCGGTACTCGTCGACTACCTGCTCGTCGGAGCGCTTCCGCCGCTCAACGAGTTCAACGAGCCGAAGTCGCTCTACAGCGAGACCATCCACGACAACTGCCCGCGCCGCGGCCACTTCGAGAACGGCGAGTTCGTGCAGTTCGGCAGCGCGGACCAGACGGCCCAAGAGGCCGCAGGGTTCTGCCTGTACCAGATGGGCTGCAAGGGGCCGCAGACCAAGACGACATGTCCGCTCGTTCGCTGGAACCGTCGCGTCTCCTGGTGTGTCGAGTCCGGCTCACCGTGCATCGGTTGCGGCACCGCGGATCCGCTCAAGGGCGGCCCCGGCAACTGGGTCGACGCAGGGACCCCGTTCCTGTCAAGACTCGCTGACACCCGCCTCCCGGGCATCGGCGGCGTGCAGCCGTCGACCATCGGAGCTGTCGTCGGCGGAGTCGCCGCGGCCGGTCTCGTCGTCCACGGTGTCGTCTCCGCTTCCAAGGGCCGCATCAAGGGCGTCCCGCAGGAGAGCGAGAAGAAGTTCGACTCCAAGAACAAGAGCTCGGAAGGAGGCGATAAGTAGTGGCACGTGTAGCCATAGACCCGATCACCCGCATCGAGGGTCATCTGCGCGTTGAGATCGAAGTCGACAGCGGCGTGGTCAAGGACGCGTGGGTATCAGGCGGTCTGTACCGCGGCATGGAGACGGTTCTCCAGGGCAGGGCCCCGGCGGACGCGTTCTACATCGCGCAGCGCATCTGCGGCGTGTGCCCTATCTCTCACGGACACGCCTCCACGATGGGCTCGGAAGCGGCGCTCGGTATCAAGATCCCGAACAACGCTCGCATCGTCCGTAACATCATCGAGGGCGCGGAGTTCCTCCACAGCCACGTGCTGTGGTTCTACACCCTGACCGCTCTCGACTACGTCGACGTCGTCTCGGCGCTGTCCGCCAACATCGCGGACACGTACGCGCTGGCCGAGAAGGCCGGCACCACCACCGCCGACTTCGGCGCCATCCAGAAGCGTCTCGCAGGGTTCGTCAAGGGCGGCCAGCTGTCCATCTTCACCAACGGCTACTGGGGCCACCCCGCCATGAAGCTGCCGGCCGAGCTCAACCTGATCGCGGTCGCGCACTACCTGGAGGCCCTGCAGATCCAGGCCCAGGCCGCGGAGATCATCGCGATCATGGGCGGCAAGTTCCCGCACTTCATGACCTCGATCCCCGGCGGTACGTCGTGGGTCGCGTCCGAGCAGCGCCTGGCGGACGTCCTGTTCCGTTGGCAGGGTGTCAGCGACTTCATCACGAACACGATGATCCCTGACACGCTCGCCATCGCGCCGTTCTATCTCGAGGCGGCCGGCTACGGCAAGGGCGTCGGCAACTTCCTGGCCTGGGGCGTCTTCGACGACGTCAGCATGGATCCGAAGAAGCGCGTCATGCCGCGCGGGGCCCTCACCGGCCTCACGCCCTTCGATCCGAAGCCGGAGGAGGTCACCGAGTTCATCAAGCACTCTTGGTACGACTCGGGTGACAATCTCAACCCGGCCAAGGGTGAGACGAAGGCCGATTTCACGACGTATGACCTGAACGGCAAGTACTCCTGGGTCAAGGCGCCGCGTCTGAACGGCAAGCCGATGGAAGTCGGGCCGCTCGCGCGCATGCTCGTCGCATACGTGGACGGGGTCGCGCCGGTCAAGGCGCTCGTCGACGGCGCGCTGGGTGCGCTCAGCAAGGCAGCCGGCAAGAAGCTTCCGCCGACCGTGCTCGTGTCACTGCTCGGCCGTGTCGCCGCCCGCAACCTCGAGGCGAAGGTCATCGCCGACGCCATGGGCGGATGGATCGGCGAGATGGTCGCAGCCGTCAAGGGTGGCGACTCCAAGTACTTCGTGGAGGCCACGCAGTCCGACGGTCAGGGCGCAGGCTTGTGGGAGGCGCCGCGTGGCGCCCTCGGTCACTGGGTCAACGTGAGTGGCGGCAAGATCGCCAACTATCAGGTCGTCACCCCGTCCACGTGGGATTGCTCTCCGCGCGACGACGCCGGTGTCCGCGGCCCGATGGAAGAGGCGCTCGTCGGCACGCCCATCGCCGATCCCACCAAACCTCTCGAAGCGCTGCGGATCGTTCACAGTTTCGATCCTTGACTCGGTTGCGGGGTTCACGTGATTGAACCCAAGACCGGCAAGAAATCGTTCGTGATGTCGCAGCCCAGCGGCAGGTGATCGCCATGTCTCATGAAGGCCACTATCGCGAAGCACATCCGTTGATCTTCGTGTTCACGCACTGGATCAACCTGCTGTGCATGATCGGCCTGGCGTTCACAGGGTTCTACATCCACTATCCGTTCTTCGCCGGGTTCATGAACGGCGCGCGGACCATCCACTTCACGCTCATGTTCATCTTGCTCATCAACCTCACGAGCAGAGTGATCCTGGCCTTCTGGGTCAAGGACGCCAACCAACTCGGGAGCAAGGCTGTGGACACGGACCTGAAGAACTGGTTGCCGCAAGAAGAGAACAAGCACCAGTTCATGGAGACGGTGAAGTACTACCTCTTCTTCCGCAACACGCGTGTCATCTCGGCCAAGTACGGTGCGCTGCAGAAGATCGCCTATCTGGCGACGGTCCCGATCATCTTGTACATGGCCTACACCGGCTTCGCGCTCTACACGCCGGCGCAGTCCTGGGGGATCTGGCCGTTCTTCGCCGCGGGCGTGAGCTTCTTCGGTGGCGCCATGGGGATCCGGATCGCCCACTACTTCGGTATGTGGGTCGTCATCCTGTTCACCATGGTCCACGCCTATCTGGCGGCCATCGACGGGTTCAAGCCGCTTTGGGGCCTCATCTTCCTGTGGCGTGAGTCATAGGGGACTGAGGAGAGCACGAAAGGCACGAGATGCCGCAAGAGCGGCATGCGTTAGACTGGGGCCCGGGAGCTTTTCGCTCCCGGGCCCCAGTCCTCGCGTGAGCACCTCATCGCTTGAGATGCAGGAGATGTGCAGCGCGCGCGGAAACTCCCAGTCGGGGTCCACCACGCCCCGACGCGGCGGAACCGATCTGGTTGGAGGACGATGTTCGCCGAACGCGCTCTCACCACAGTGATGCGACGACTCAGCAGGCGGTACACCGCCCACGAGCCGGTCGATCACGCGGTGCTCCCTCCCCCCACGCCGGGCAAGACGTACCTGCTGTACGCGCACGTCCCATTCTGCGAGCGTCTCTGCACCTACTGCTCGTTCAACCGCTTCCTGTTCAACGAGGGCGTCGCGCAGCGGTACTTCTCGGACCTGCGCGAGGAGATGCGGGTAGCCGCAGGCCTCGGGTATCGCTTCGGTGCGCTCTACGTGGGCGGCGGCACGCCGACCATCCTGGTCGACGAGCTGTGCCGCACGATCGACCTGGCCCGTGAGCTCTTCCGGATCCGGGAGGTCTCCGCGGAGACCAGCCCCAACCAGCTCGGGCACGAGCTCGCTGACGCCCTGGAGGGCAGGGTCGACCGGATGTCCGTCGGCGTCCAGAGCTTCGATGACACGCTGCTCCACCAGATGGACCGATACGACAAGTACGGCTCGGGGGCGCAGCTGTTCGAGACTATCTCGGCGGCGCGCGGGACGTACCACTCGCTCAATGTGGACATGATCTTCAACTTCCCGTCCCAGACCGAAGCCATGCTGAGCCGCGACACCCGCCTGCTCAAGGAGACGGGTTGCAACCAGACGACGTTCTATCCGCTCATGGCCTCGCCCGAGACAGCTCGCGCTCTGTCTCGCCAGATCGGCCGCGTGGGCATGTCTCGCGAGAAGACGTTCTACGACCTCATCGACACGGAGCTGCGCGAATCGTTCGAGCCGTCGAGCGCGTGGACCTACTCGACCGAGAAGGGCGGCATGATCGACGAGTACATCGTCGACTACGACGAGTACCTGGGCATCGGATCGGGCGCGCAGTCCTTCCTGGGCGGACGCCTGTTCACCAACACCTTCTCGCTGCGCGACTATGCGGAACGCGTGCGGGGCGGCTCCCTTGCCGTCACGAGTGCGGGACCTCAGTACTCTCAGCACGACATGATGCGATACCGCTTCGTGACCGACCTGTTCGGGTTGCGTCTGGACAGGGCGCGGTTCCGCGCTGACTTCGGCGTCAACGTCGAGCGAGCGCTGTGGGCGGAGATGTCGTTCATGCGGGCCGCCGGCGCCTTCGAGCGCGACGATGCGGAGTGCCTCACGCTCACGCGGACCGGGCGCTACCTGCTCGTCGTGATGATGCGGGAGATGCTCACCGGCTCCAACCGCCTGCGTGACGAAGCGCGGGCGCAGCTGCCGTTGGACGAGCGGGTGATGCTGCTCGACGGCGTTGCACCGGACCCGGCGAGCGTGCTCGCGGGGTGAACCCGCCTTCCCGCCCATGCGCTACCATGGGCGGCGCCCCGGCCCGATCCGTCAGGAGTCATCAGCGTGCAAGGTCTTGACGCACGGCTCTCGCTCGCAGGTGTGAGTCGCCGCGAGTTCCTCGCGTTCTGCGGCGCTGCGGCGACCGCACTCGGACTCGGCATCAGCGGCGCCCCGGCGGTCGCGGACGCGTTGCAACGCGGCCCTCGACTCACTCCCGCGATCTGGCTGAACCTTGGCTCGTGTACCGGCTGCACGGAGTCCCTCGCCCAGTCCGGCACTCCGGACATCGCGACCATCGTGCTCGACATGCTGTCGCTCGACTACATGGAGACCCTCGGCGCCGCCGCGGGGACGCAGGCGGAGTCCGCATTGGACGACACACTCCGCCGGGGCGGACACCTGGCGATCGTGGAGGGCGCCGTGATGACCGGCGAGGCCGGCAACACGCTGAGGATCGCCGGCACGACGGGCGACGCACTGCTCGAGAGGGTCTGCCGCGACGCCGCTCTCGTGATCGCTGTGGGATCGTGTGCGGCCGACGGCGGATGGGTGCGCGCACGCCCCAACCCCGCGGGAGCCACCGGCGTCCTGCAGCATCTGCCGCAGCTCGAGCCGAGGCTGGTGAACCTCCCGACGTGTCCGGTGAACCCCGAGTGGGTCGTGGCGGTCTTGAGCGGACACCTTCTCGGACTGCCCCTTCCCCCACTCGACGACCTGCGGCGCCCCTTGACCTTCTTCGGTCAGACGATCCATGACAACTGCCCTCGCCGAGGCCATTTCGCCAACGGCGAGTTCGTCGAGCGGTTCGGCAGCTTGGAGGAATCGCTCGGCTGGTGCCTGTACGACATGGGGTGCAAGGGACCGGTCACCCGCACGGACTGCCCGCGCGTGCGCTGGAACCGCGGCGTCTCGTGGTGCGTCGAGTCAGGCTCTCCGTGCATAGGCTGCGGCTCGCCGGACTGGGTGGACGCCGGTGCCCCGTTCCTGTCACGAACGAACGCGGTACGGCCCGGGATCGCCGGCTTGCGGCCAGAGGTGGCCGGCGAGGTCGTCGCTGCCGGCGCCGCGGGCGCGTTCGCGATATGGGGAGTCGTCGAGACTGCGCGCGGCCGGCTGCGCGACACGATGGACAGTGGTGAGACGGACCGGACCGACCACGAGGAACCCTCCGGTACGCTCAAGAACGGGTAGGTCACGGACCGCATCGGGTGAGGGAGCGACACACGTGGAAGCTGGACAGATCATCGTCATGGGGATCGGCAACCCCCTCATGCGCGACGAAGGCGTGGGCGTACGGGTGATCGAGACGCTGATGTCCGACTACTCGTTCCCGGAGAACGTGGAGCTCATCGACGCCGGCACGATGGGCATGGGGATCCTCAATCTGTTCCAGAGATGCGACTACATGCTCGTGGTCGACGCGATCGACAAGACCGGCGAGCCCGCCGGGACCGTGGTGACCCTCACCCCGGAGGACCTCGCTCCCAACCAGGTGCTGCACTCGCTGCACGACGTGCGGCTCGTGGACGTGCTGCAGACCGCGGCCCTCGTCGGCACGACGCCCGAGGTCGACTGCGTCGGTGTGCAGATCGCAGACATGGGCGAGGTGAGCATCGGACTGACCCCGGCTGTGGAGGCGGCGGTGCCTGCCGCCGTCGAGGCCGTGCTCGCGATACTCGCCGCGCGGGGCGTCGCAACTGAACATGCCGACAACGTGCTGCCCGAGGACGTCGGCATCGTACGCAACGTCAAGGGCAAGCGCCCGGCTGCGCCCGATCGGACCTAGACCTTCAGGCTGAGCCTCAGGGTCTGGGCGATGCCGTCGACGTCGAGGCCGGCCGCTGCCAGCAGATCCTTCGCGGCGCCGGACGACTGATACCCGTCGACGCCGAGCCTCAGGAACGGCGCCGCGATCCCGCTGAGGGCGAGCCACTCCGCGACGGACGCCCCGAGGCCGGAGCGGACGTGGTGGTCCTCCACTGTGAGGATCAGGGGCGCGGACACGCACAGGCGACTCATCGTCTCCTCGTCGAGGTCCAGCGGACAGCTCACGAGGGCTACCGACACATGGATGCCCTCGGCAGCAAGCGTGTCGGCGGCGTCCACGGCCGCCCCGGCGACCGTCCCCATCGCCAGGACGACGGCGTCCGGTCCTTCCCTCACCACATCGATCGCCCCGTAGGTGAACTCGTACGCGCCACCGAACGCCGGGGCGCCCTCGGTGTCGAGGACGACCGGCAGCCTGCTACGGCCCATGGCGAGCGCCACGGCCTCGGACATGCCTGCTGCCGCCCGGACAGCCCGGTCCGTCTGGTTCGGATCGGCGGGCACGATGAGTCGCCAGCCGAAGAAGTCGCGGAAGATCGCCACATAGTCGATACATTGGTGAGTCCGACCGTCTTCGCCCACGTCGAGCCCACAATGCGTGAGCACCACCTTCGGGCTCGCCTGGTTGATGTCGTTCAGCCGCTGCTGGTTGTAGACCTCGTCGGCGCCGAAGACCCCGAAGTCCGCCCAGAACGTGAGGACCCCGTTGACGGACATCGAGCCGGCCACCGTCGCGGCGTTGTGCTCTCCCACCCCGCACTCTATGAACGAGGCGGGCCGCGCATCGGCGAAGGCGCCGGTCTTCACGGAGATCATGAGGTCGCAGTCGAGGACCGCGATGGGCAGCTCCGGTGAGGCCGCCGCGACGTCCGCCAGCGCGGTCCCCCACGCAGAGCGATCGTCGGTGTCCGCGTGGGGGTCGTAGGTGCGCGGCGCACCGGTCGAGCTCGCGGTCACGGGGTGGGGCCGGGGTGCGGCCGGGGTCTGCACCGGCGCCGGTCGCCTGCCGCGTGCACGGTCCAGCCACGCCGGGTCCTGACCCAGCTCCCTCATCGCGCGCCCGTATTCATCACCGGTCAGACCACGTCCGTGGAAGTCAGGATCTCCCTCCATGAAGGAGACTCCGTGCCCCATCACCGTATGGGCCAGCACCGCGCACGGCTGCCGGCGGTCGGCCCTCGCCGTCGCCAGCGCCTCGTAGAGCGCCGCGACGTCGTGGCCGTCGACTTCGATGACCCGCCATCCGTCAGCGAGGAATCCGGCTGCCACGTCGACCGGCATGACCTTCGATGTGGCGCCGGATATCTGCAGGCCGTTGAGGTCGATGACGGCCGTCAGGTCGCTCAAGCCGTACTTGGAGGCGAGGCGGCGCGCCTCGCCCACCTGCCCCTTCATCTGCTCGCCGTCGGACATCGCGACGCAGGTGTGCCATCCCGCGCCCGTGACACGCGCCGCGAGCGCGCTGCCCACTGCGGCCGACAGACCCTGCCCCAGATTGCCGCTGGACCACTCCACGCCGGGCACCCGCCGCTCCACGTGCCCTTCGAAGATCGACCCCGCCTGCCTGAAGTGTGCCACCGCGTCCTCCAGCTCGAAGAACCCGACGTCCGACAGGGCTGCGTACACACCAGGCGATGTGTGACCGTGACTCACGAAGACGCGGTCGCGAGCGGGCCACGCCGGCTCCTCCGGGCGGATGTCGGCGTAGCCGTAGAGGACCTGATAGATCTCGAGCGACGACATCGATCCGCCGGGATGCCCGGAGGCGGCGAGCGTCGTCATGGTCAGGACAGCGCCCTTGAGCAGGGGCGCCCGCCCGGCCAACCGAGCCGCATCGGCGGCGTCCAGAGCGGCATCGTGGAAGCCTCGCACTGTCACAGGCCTGACACCTCATCGTGGTCGGAGGACTGGCGCCTCGAGGGGCAAGGGTAGACTTGCCTCACAGCCAGAGTATCCCCGAAGGACTGGGCCGCACTCTCGGGTCCAAGCGAGGAGTCGACCGGTGAACGACCGCCTTCAGATCGTGCGGACCGCAGCGGAGGCGGGCGCCGTGGTGCTGCGCCGGCACGCCGGCCACGTGGAGCAGATCCGCACGAAGAGCTCCGCGAGCGACCTGGTCACTGAGGTCGACGTGGCTTCGGGCGTAGCCGTCGCTCGATCGATCGCCACGCAGATACCCGGCGCCCGCTTCGTCATCGAGGAGCCCGAAGTCTACGGGCTCGCCGCGGTGCAGCCGGGAGGGCTCATGGACGACGAGGTCTGGGTGATCGACCCTCTCGACGGCACCACGAGCTACGTGCACGGCTACCCCTGCTACAGCGTCTCGGTGGCCTGCCTGCGCCACGGACGACCGGTCGCAGGGGCGGTGCTCGACGCCTCGCGAGGCGAGGTCTTCTCCGCGGAGGCGGGGGGCGGGGCGTTCCTCGACGGGCGTCCGGTGCACTGCGGCCAGGCCGTCACCATCTCCGACTCGCTGCTCATCACGGGCTTCCCGTATGACCGCCGAGTGACGCTGGACCAACAGCTCGCGGTCTTCACGCGCCTCGTCCGCGACGTGCACGGGATCCGTCGCGACGGCTCGGCCGCCATCGACTGCTGTCGCGTCGCGTGCGGGCAGGCGGACGGGTTCTGGGAGTTCGCCCTGAAGACGTGGGACACCGCCGCGGGGGCTCTCATCGCCGCCGAGGCCGGATGCCTGGTGACTGACATGGCCGGGGCGGAATGGACTCCTCAGACGACCGACGTGCTCGCCGCCAACCCGCGGCTTCACGAGGCGCTCGTCGCAGCCATCGGCGCGGCGCTCGAGGCGGGCGGCTTCCCGCGCCCGACTTCAGGCGAGAGAGTCGCACCGCCTCACTAGGTGCGGGGCGCCTCGGCCGGGACCTCGTCTTCTTCCAAGGCGATGCCGAGGTCTCCGAGGACCTTGCTGACGGCCGCCTCGCCGCTCTCGATGCAGTTGGGGATGCCAATGCCTCGGTAGGAGCCTCCGCCGAGTCCCAGGCCCGGGACCTCGCCGACGCGGCGCTCGATACGGCAGACGCGATCGAGGTGGCCCATCGTGTACTGCGGCATGCCGTTGATCCAGCGGTAGACCCGCCCGAAGGTCGGCTCGACGCGCAGCCCCAGGATGGCCCGCATCTCGGAATTCACGATATCGATGAGCTCCTCGTCCGACCTGCTCATGATGGCCTGATTGTGAGGCCCGCCGACGAACCCGCGCATCAGCGCCTTGCCCTTGGGAGCGCGGTTCGGCCACTTGGTCGAGGAGTAGGTGGCCGCCATGAGCGCACGATGCTCCACCAAGGGGCACAGAACGCCGAAGGCGTCGAGCGAGAAGCCCAGCTCGTCGGTGTCGAAGCCCAGCGAGACCGTGGCCGAGGACGAATGCGGGATGGTCGCGAGAAGAGAGGAGAGCTCAGGGTCGACCGGCGCCGTGAGGTCGGAGGCGGCCCAGCCCTCGGTCGCCACGATCACCCCGTCGGCGTCGATGATCTCGCCGGCGCTCGTGTGGACCTTCCATCCGCCGGCGCTGCGCTCGAGCCTCGTCGCTGTGCATCCGGTCCGGATCCCCTCGGGGCCTGCCGCCGCCGCCGCCATACCATCGGGCAGCTCCTGCATACCGCCGAGGAACGAGTTGAAGAACGTGCGTGGGTTCTTGGGATCGATCGGATACTTGCGCCTCATCTCCTCGGCGATCCTGCGCTGAGCGAGGAAGCCGCGCACCAGGCTTCCGTAGCGCTGCTCCATGTCCAGAAGGTTCGGGAACGTCGCTGCAAGTGACATGAGCGCGGGATCGGAGGCATGGACGCCTCCCACGAGCGGCTCCGCCAGCCGGTCAAGGATCTCGTGCCCCATCCGCCGGGTCACGAGGCTCTGCAGCGTCTCGTCGTTGGACTCGCCCGGCGCCAGCTTCTTCTTCGGGATGAAGAGATCCATCCCCGCCCGAACCTTCCCGGGCCAGGAGAACAGCCTTGTGGTCGCGAACGGCCAGAACTTCGTCGGCGCGAACTGCATGACGCCGTCGGGCATCGGGTAGAGGTGGCCCTTCTTCAGGATGAGCGTCTTCTTGCGCGACTCGTCGCTCGGCATCCGACGGTCGGCGAAGCCTGCGAGCCCGGCGACGCGCATCACCGCGGGCTTCTGAGCGATGAACGCGTCCGAGCCGCCATCGACGATGAACTCCCCCACACGCTCGGTGAGGAGCTTCCCTCCGATCCGCGGGTCCTTCTCGATGAGCACGAAGTCCACCTCGTGCCCCGCATCCGCGGCGCGGCGGATCTTGTAGGCGGCGCCCAGACCGGCTACCCCGCCGCCGATGATGACGATCCTTCTCATGGACAGGCCTTTCGGTCGCGGAACGGCACGGGCGGCGCTGCAACGGTCATCGTCCGCGCTCCTGTCACAGGACGCGCCGCGCGGCGCGGGCGAGCGCGTCGATCATGCGGGGATCGTCATCAGGCACGCGGGCCCGCGAGAACCGGATCCGGGCGTCTTGCGCGGCCTGGGCGGCGACACGATCTATGTCGTAGAGCGTCTCCATGTGGTCGATGGCGAAACCCACCGGGACCACCGCGACGCCGTCATACCCCGCCCGGGCCGCCATCGCGACGACATCCACGAGGTCCGGTCCGAGCCAGTCGCCGCCGCGCATCCCGCGGCTCTGGAAAGCGAGGAGCCAGGGTACCGCTCCGGCACGACCGGTGATCGCCTCCACGTCCGGGAGCGGGGTGCCCACGGCGCCGCTCTCGGGTCCGAGGCACGCTGCGACCGCCTCGCATGTCTCGCGAAGCTGGCGGATGTAGGGCCCGTCACCGGAGGCCTCGGCCGCGGGGAGACTGTGCGCGGTGAAGACGATCAGAGGACGATCCGCCTCAAGAGCCGCGAGCGCGGCGGTCAGGCTCTCCGCGAAGAACGTGACGTAGGGGCCGCTCGAGTCATACGAGGGCGCGGCCGACACGTCCGGTATCCCGTGACGCCGCGCGGCGTCGGCGATGGCCCGCTCGAACGCCCCCGTGGTCACCGACGCCTCGAACGGCGAGAGGGACGCCCACACAAGGTGTTGGGTGCCGCGAGCGACAAGGTCAGACACCGCGTCAGCGATGAACGGCGCGGAGTGGAGCATGCCCACGGAGACAGCCGTCTCGACACCGCGGGTCGATCGAGTCCCCGGTTCCTCGCCCGCATCTCGCGTGATCCCGTTCAGCGAGCGCTCGAGCTTCGCGGCGATGCGCTCGGCTGTCGCAGGCAGCGGAGAGCATCCGCCGATGGCGACGTACTTGCGAGTCGCCGCCTCCAGCGCCGATGCGGGCGGCTCCACACCCATCACGGACCGCATGAAGGGCGCGACGTCGTCGAGACAGGAGGGCCCACCGAACGCGACGAGCAGGACGGCCGATCGCATGGACGGCCTCAGACCCTCGACAGGATGCGACGCGACTGCTCGTGGACGAGTCGGACGAGCGTGCGAGCCTTCTCGGGATCGGTCGTCTTGTGTATCCCGTGGCCAAGGTTGAACACATGCCCCGGGCGCGTTCCGACCCTCTCGAGGATGTCGACGACGATCTCCTCGAGAGGGTCGTCCGGGGCGAACAGGGCGATCGGGTCGATGTTGCCCTGCACCGCCTGGTCCGGCCGCAACCGGGCCATCGCTGCGCCGATGTCGAGGCGCCAGTCGAGACCGATGACATCGCCCCCCGCCTGCAGCACGAGGTCGAGCATGGATGTCGCGCCGTTGGCGAAGTGGATGACCGGGACCCCGCGACCGGAGAGGGCCGCCAGCACGCGAGCGGAGTGCGGCAGGACGTACCGCTCGTAGTCGCGGGGAGACAGATAGCCTACCCACGAGTCGAAGAGCTGCACCGCCTGGGCGCCGGCGTCGATCTGCGCGGTGAGGTACGCGATCACGGTGTCGGAGATCACCGTCAGGAGCTCGTCCCACGCCTGCGGCTGGCTCCACATGAATCGCTTGCAGTTCAGATACTCGCGCGTGCCGTGGCCCTCGATCATGTAGCTCGCCAGCGTGAACGGCGCACCCGCGAAGCCGATCAGCGGCACCTTGTCGGCGAGCTCCCCTCGAAGGATGCGGATGGCCTCCATCACGAAGCCGGTGTCGTCGATGGGGTCCGCGACGCGCAGCTTCCTGACGTCGGCGAAAGTGCGCACGGGGTTGCGTATGACCGGACCATCCCCCTCGCAGAACTCCAGTTCGAGCCCCATCCCGGGGAACGGCACCAGGATGTCGGAGAAGAGGATGGCTGCGTCCACGCCGACGAGGTCGACCGGCTGCATCGTCACCTCGGCGGCAAGCTCAGGGGTGCGGCACATCTCCAGGAATCCGTGCTTCTCACGGATCGCCCGATACTCGGGAAGGTAGCGCCCGGCCTGGCGCATCATCCACACGGGCGTGTGGTCGACCGGCTCGCAGCGGCAGGCTCGCAGGAACGTGTCGTCGAAGGGCATGGGAGCGCCGGGGTCCTTTCCGAAAAGGGCGGGGATCGTCCGCGAAACGAACGCCCGCCAGTCTACCAG
>CAIKZH010000034.1 GCA_903831865.1 uncultured Coriobacteriia bacterium | reverse complement strand
TCCTCCTCGGTGCCGCCGACGGGCACGAGCTCGTAGACGGTGATGCGGCCGGTGTCCCGGTCGAGCACGGCCCGCGTGTCGTTCTCCAGATCGAGGATCTTCTTGTAGGTAGCGGCCAGCGACGCCTCCAGGCGGTCAAGCATCCCGAACTCGTCGATGTTCTTCTCACGTGCGAGAGCACGCAGGGCGTCCATGAGCTCAGAGGCCATCGCGCGTCACTCCTTCCTTGGCGAAGTCGATCGTGGGCTGCAGATGTGCGGACCTGATCGAGCGATACGGGACACGGATCTCCTCGCCGTCGCGCTGGAGGAGAACGTCTTCACCATCGGTGCCGCGCAACGTTCCCGTCACGCGACTCCGGCCCTCTTCCGGAGAGCTCAACGACAGCTTGGCGTCCTCGCCGGCGAAACGGGCGAAGTCAGCCAGCTTGACGAGCGGCCTGTCCAGACCGGGTGAGGAGACCTCCAGCGCGTAGCCGCGCTCGAACTCGGGAAGCCCGTCGAACAGCTCGCCGACCCACCGGTTGGCCTCCGCGATCCGCTCGATGGTCACGCCGTCCGGGTGATCGAGGTAGACGCGCACCAGCGGGTTGCGCTGGGCGCCGCCGATCTCCAGAAGGACGAGCTCGAACCCGTGTTCGGCTGCGGTCGCTGCCAGGCGGCCCTCCAGCTCCGTTCGCTTCGCCATCGCTGTTCTGGGCCTCCCTCCACAACAAAAGAAGCGGGGGTCAGCCCACTTCTCGCAGGATCTCGGTTACCGTACGCCGCCGGATTGTAGCATAGCGCGCGTGCGTGGAGAAGCGCCGGAGCCCACCGCTCGGGGCCCGAAGAGTGCCGTTCACAAATAGTCAGCGCATGCTCGCAGCGCCGGCGGCGCACGCCTCACTGGTCCTCGCCCTATCAGGTCACAGCTTGGCGACCCCGACACCCTTCCCAGCCACGCGACCAGCCGCTCTACGTGGCCGCAGCCGCCGTCTTCGGCGCTTGAATCAGGAGCCTGCACCCTTTGGGTGCCTGGTCACCGCGACGAGGTCGGCCCGGGCGGACTCGACCAGGCGCGCGACGTGCGCCACGACCTCATCGATCGGCACGCTGACGCGCTCGCCGCTCGCACGGTCCTTCACCTCGAGTTCGCCGGACGCCAGTCCTTTGCGGCCGACGACCACCTGGTACGGCCAACCGATGATGTCCGCGTCGTTGAACTTCACCCCCGGGCGCTCATCGCGGTCATCAAGGACGACCTCCACCCCGGCCTCCTCCAGGCCCTTCCAGATAAGGTCCGCGGTCTCGGCGACCTCTCCATCCAGGGAGAGTGGGATCACCGCGACCTCGAGGGGCGCCACGGTGACCGGCCATGCGACCCCGGCATCATCGAAGCGCTGCTCGATCACGGCCGCGAGTGTGCGCGAGACTCCCACACCGTAGCAGCCCATGATGAAGGGGCGCTCGACTCCATCCTCGTCCGCGAATGTGGCGCCCATGGAGTCGGAGTACTTGGTGCCGAGTTGGAAGACCTGACTGACCTCGATCCCGCGCGCGCTCTCGAGCACGCCACCGCAGACCGGACAGGCGTCGCCGGCACGCGCGAGCACCAGGTCCTCCCAGCGGTCCACGTCAAAGTCCCTGCCCGGCTGGGCGTGGACGATGTGGTAGCCGTCCTCATTCGCGCCGACGCCCCATGACACGTCGTCCTTCAGGCTCGAGTCGGCGATCACAATGGTCCCTTCGGGCACCTGGACCGGACCGAGCGACCCCTTCGGCAGCCCGAGGTCCTTGAAAT
>CAIKZH010000033.1 GCA_903831865.1 uncultured Coriobacteriia bacterium | reverse complement strand
GCCGAGGCCAGCCGCGTGTACGTGTTCGAGAACAGCATCGGCGAGGGCGGCGACCTCCTCTACAGCCAGGTCGCCGAAGTGATCGCCACGGGCATCGAGCCGCAGATCGACAACCCGGACCTCCAGGACATGTCCTACGACCTCCTGGCCCCCCGGTGGCGCGAGGCGTTCGAGCGTGGCGTCCCCGTACGGGGCGCGGTCGAGGACTTCCCGGCCGTCGAGCGCGCCTATCTGGAGCCGCAGCACATCCAGTCGCTCCTCGCCTTGCCGCTGACGGTGGACCGCCGCTTCTTCGGCTTCATCGGCTTCGACGTCTGTCGCGATTCGCGCCCGTGGGGGGATCCAGAGGTCGAGCTCCTGCAAGCCGCCGCCGCGGCGCTGTCGGCGGCGCTTGCGCACCGGGCAGGGACGCGCGCGCTCGCGACGAGCGAGCAACGGTATCGCGCCTGGTACAGCATGATCCGTCTCATGTGCGACACGGTCCCCGACCTCATCTGGGCGAAGGACATGGACAGGCGCTTCCTGTTCGCGAACGAGGCCGTGTGCGAGAAGCTGCTCTGTGCCAGCGACACGGCCGAGCCGGTCGGGGAGTCCGACATGTTCTTCGTCGCCCGGGAGCGCGCCGCCCGCCCGGACCGCGACGACTGGCACACGTTCGGCGAGCTGTGCCAGGACTCTGACGCCGTAGTGATGCAGTCGGGACGCCCCGAGCGCTTCGACGAGTTCGGCAACGTCCGTGGGGAGCACCTCTTCCTCGACGTCTTCAAGGCGCCGATGTTCGACGACGACGGGCTCATGGTCGGGACTGTGGGCTGCGGTCGTGACGTCACTGAGGAGCGCCGCATCGCCGAGCGCCTGGCGGAGCGCGAGGCGATCCTGACCGCGACGCTCAACGCCATGCCGGACATCCATCTGCGGATCAGCCGGGAAGGCCACTTCCTCGACGCGTACGCGAGCGAGCCGACGTTGCTTGTCGCCCCTCGCGAGCAGGTCATCGGGGCCACCGTGACCGAGATCCTTCCGCCGGAGGTCGCCGCCCAAGCCACGCGCAGCATCGCGGCGGCCCTCGACAGCGGAGACGCATCCGCCTTCGAATACGCGCTTGACCTGGAGGGTGACGACCGCCACTTCGAGGCCCGAGTCGTGCCCCTCGCCGCCGACGAAGTGCTGGTCGTGGTCCGGGACGTGACCGACCTGCAGCGGAGCCGGCGCGACCTTGAGGCGAGTGCGGAGCGCCTGCGCACCATGCTCCTCGACACGGTGAGGGCCATGGGCGCCATGGTCGATCTGCGCGACCCGTACACGGGCGGTCACGAGCGGCGTGTCGCGATGCTCGCAAAGGCCATCGGGGCCGTGATGGAGTTGACTGAGGACCAGCGGGAGGGACTTGCGATCGCCGGCGAGGTCCACGACATCGGCAAGATCGCGGTGCCGGCGGAGATCCTGAGCAAGCCCGGCACACTCACCGACAACGAACGGGTGCTCGTCGAAGGGCACGCCCGACTCAGCTACGAGATCCTTGCGGGCATCGACTTCGCGTGGCCGGTC
>CAIKZH010000032.1 GCA_903831865.1 uncultured Coriobacteriia bacterium | reverse complement strand
ATCCTCGAGGAAGCCGATCCCGGGGATCTTCAGGTCCTCGAGCGCGGTGGCCTTCGAGACGTCCGCCTTGCGGGCGATGTAGACGAAGGCGCCGCCCTTGCGCAGCTTCTTCAGGTAGTCGGCCGACGAGCCGCCGATCGTGCGGGCGATGGCGCGCGCCGTTCCTGTGGCGTCTCGCACCTGAGTGGGGACCGCGTACACGGTCCTTGCGGCGACGGTGACCGCGAGGGGTTGGCCCTCACGGTCGTAGATGGATCCCCGCCGCGCCGAGAGCGTCATGTCCCGCGTCCGCTGCTTCTCGGCCGCCAGCGCGAGCGCGTGCCCCTCGACGCCCTGGATCCAGACGAGCCGGCAGACGACGAGAGCGAGGGCGACGATCATGAGTCCAAGCAGCCACAGACACCGGTTCGCGGACGAGAAGCGGCGCCGTCCGGGCTTCGCGCCGCGCGGCTGTCCGGCGAGGCGACCCACGCCTATCGCGACCCGGCGAGTCCCAGATCGCCCACGAGGAGCGACTGCGCCTGCCCCGCCGACATCTGTACGAGTGCGCCGAAGGCGCCGAGGAAGCCCGAGCCGCCCTTTCCGGCAAGCGCCACTGTGGTACCCGACTTCTTCCCCGGGGCGACCGCCGGGAGGGTGATGTAGCGCACCGACGTGGCCGCCTTCATCTTCATCTTGCCGGACGCGATGCTCGCGATGCGCGAGGGCGACGAGAGCGCACTGTGATCGACCTCGAGCTGCCCCGCCTCGAATCGCTGGGCCTGGATCGCCGCCTGCAGGCGGCTCTCGTCCATGGAGATCCGGGTGGCCTGGGCGATCACGGCGACACGCACGCCGCCCAGCGCGACGGACACGCCGAGCACGGACACGAACACCCAGAACATCACGCGCGCCCTCGCCGCGCTCGCGCGGGCACGAGCCTTCGCCTCGAGGTCCGGCCTGCTCCGGGCGCGCGGGGCTGGGGTGACAAGCGTCAGCTGTGCGCGCTTTGCGCGCACGGGCGGCTCGACACGTCTTGCTGCGAGACCCATCGCCTGTCACACCTCCCTCTTGCATTCGGCGCCCCTGCCGGGGCGGTCGGTTCGTTCACAACTTCTGAGCGGCACGCAGCTTCGCGCTGCGGGCCCGCGGGTTCCTCTCGATCTCAGCGGGCGTCGGGACGACGGCCTTCCGAGTGAGGACACGGACCACCGGCACGACCCCACAGACGCACTTCGGGAGATCAGGGGGGCATGTGCAGGTGCGCGCGAGTTCGGCGAACACCTGTTTCGCGATCCTGTCCTCCAGTGAGTGATAGGCGATGACGACCACGCGGCCACCGGGCGTGAGCCAACGGATTGCGGACCGCAGCGCTGCTTCGAGGGCCGTCAACTCCTGGTTGACCTCGATGCGCAACGCCTGGAAAGTGCGCCGCGCGGGATGCGGGCCGCCCTTGCGCGCGGCCGCCGGAACGGCCGACTTGATGATGTCGACCAGTTCGGTAGTCGTGGAGATGGGGCGGCGGGCCCGCGCGGCTACGATGAATGCTGCGATGCGCGAGGCCCACCGTTCTTCCCCATACTCCCTGATCACGCGAGCGAGGTCCGACTCCTGGTACGTCTGGACTACGTCTGCTGCGGAGATGCCGCCCGCGGTGGGATCCATCCTCATGTCCAACGGTGCGTCGGCGCGGTAGGAGAAGCCTCTCTCCCCCGCGTCGAGCTGGTACGAGCTCACGCCGAGATCGAACAGGAAGCCGTTCGCATACGGGACCATCGACTCGGCGAGAAGCCGGTCGAGATCACGGAAATCGCCCTGGATGAGGACCGTTCGGGTCGCCTGCTGGCCGAGGCGTAGTGTGTCCTGTGCTGCGGTGAGGGCCGCGGCATCCCGGTCGATGCCCACGAGTGTCCCCGTGGGTGCGATCGCCTTCGCGATCGCGACCGAATGCCCGGCCCCGCCCAGAGTGCAGTCAACGATGGTGTCGCCGGGCTGCGGAGAGAGATGCTGCAGGACCTCGGCCAGCAAGACGGGGGTATGCCGGTATTCCGTTGTCAAGGCGCTAAAGGATGCCGCTGCGTGAAAGCTCCTCGGCGGCGTCCTCGATAGTCGTCGCATTCGCGTCCTCGTACGCCTGCCACGCCTTGGCGTCCCACACTTCGATGTGGTCGCCGACGCCGGCGACGATGACGTCCTTCGAAAGCCCCGCGAACTCCCGCAGGACCTGGGGCACCATGACGCGGCCCGCCGAGTCGATGTCGGACTCATTCGCCCCAGCCATGAAGAACCGGCGCACGGCGCGCGAGTTGCGATCGAAGTCGCCAGCGGAGAGGAGCGCGTCCAGAAAGGCCCTGTGCCCGTCCGCGGAGTAGACGTAGAGGCACGACTCGAGGCCTTTGGATACGACGACCCGCGTCCCGATCTCATCGCGGAACCGCCGCGGCAGCGAGACGCGACCCTTCACGTCCAGCGTGTGCTGGTACTCCCCGAGGAACACCGCCGCTCCTCTGCTTCCCGCCACCCACTTCGCGACGCCGCGGGCCCCGATTCCGGCGTCTGCGCACCTCGTTGCCCCACTCTATGACACTGTTCCCCACTTTGCAACACTTCGTGTGCTCCTCTCCCACTGGCCGCCACACGAGTGCGGCGCCCGGTCGGCCCGTGCCGCGGTCGACTGCCGGCGCCCGAGAACCAAGCTCCCCTCCTGCGCGTCTGAACGACATGTAGGCGCAGGCCGCTCGTGCGCGGCGTGTGATCTCGAGGACCTTCACAATCGCGGGCACTTGGCGGCGGCCGGCCCGTCCTTCACGCTTGCCGCACCGGGGCGGCACCGATACAATCCGGGCAATGCTCGTGTGGATACTCGGCGCACCACGGAGGTGACTGATCGCATGACTGCCAATTGGGCGGGCATCGTCTGCAATGCCCTCACCGCTGCGTTCTTCTTGGTGTGCTTCATCGGGATCGGACTGGGCGTGTACGCAGCGCGGATCCTGAAGAAACGTGAGGGCGAGCAGGCGGCTGCCGAGTAGGTGGTCGTCGCGCTCGACGCGCGATAGCCGGACGCCCGCTCGCCACCGCGACCGGGCGTCCTTTGTCGTCCGGCCCGGAGACGGCACCGTGAAGGCTCCTCTTCGCGCGCGACGTGGTGTCAGTCCGTCAGAAGGGACGAACATGCGACGCAGATCCGGCACAGGAAGATATGGGCCGCTCGGCGCCACGATCGGTGCCTTGGCGCTGATCGTCGGCTTGGGCATCATAGGAGGCTGCTCCCAGAGCCCTCTGGGCACGACCGGCACGTCGGCCGGCCCGTCCAGCAGTGCCGCTCGCGGGAGCGTGGTAGCACCAGGCGCCCCGTCGGAGTCGCTGCCGTCAGCGGTGAAGAGCGGGACCTCCACAGGAGGTTCCGGTTCATCGACCGGAT
>CAIKZH010000031.1 GCA_903831865.1 uncultured Coriobacteriia bacterium | reverse complement strand
GCCCCCGAGAGCTTGCCGCCGTAGCTGCGCTGACCATCGGCTGCAAGGGCCGTCTGCATCCGTACCACGTCCATCACGGTGACTTCCGCCATGCGCGCCTTGCCGAGGTGCGGGGTGATCTGCTTCTCGATTGCCTGGCGGTAGCGCTCGCGCGTGGTCGCCGCGAGCTTGCGCGGTGCCCACTCGCTCATGTAGTAGGCCGCATATCGCTCGACGGTCCACTTTTGCCGCACCGCGCGTTCCGCATCGCCTTCGTTGGCCGCGCGCGCCCGATCCTCCAGGAGCGCCACCCGGACCGCATCCGCAGCCCTGTTGGCCTCCGTCGCGTTGCGCGCGGCGAAGACGCGCGTGAGACGTTTGCCCCGGACGTAGACCGTGACCTGCCAGCGATCGCCGTCAAGATGTCGCAGGGAGCCCGTACCCTTCGGTCGCCGAGCCATGATCTACCCCTTCCGCTCTGCTTGCTTCTTGACGATCTGACGCGCCTGGTAGGACTTCTTGGCGCGGCACTTGTCGCTGCACACCTTCTTGTGTGAGCGCGCGTCCGTGGCATCCCACCACTTTCCACACACGTCGCAGATCTGATATTCACGGTTGCCGTCGATTGCCAAGGCGAGCTGAAGCCACATCGCGGCCTCGAGCGTGTAGACCCCGAACGTGAGTCGCAGTCCCGCGCCGTACGCCCTGTCTGTCACGGCGAAAGAGAGAGAGACGTCCTGCGCCACCAGCATCCGCGCAACCTGTCTCCGCAGCAGGGCCTGAGCGATCTCCCGCTCCGTCGCGATCGCTGCCGCGACCAGCACCGGCTCACGCCCGAGCAGCTCGAGTTCGGGGGACACCCCCGGAGGCAGGGCCAGGGACCCCTTGTCGTAGACCAAGAGCGAGTCGCCGACCTTGCGCATCTCATAGTGGGCGAGAAGCAGCTCTTTCGAGCGGCCCGCTCGCAGGCCCTCCCACAGTCGCACTGCTCGGGAGACGTGCCCCAGTGATGCGCTCCACTCGTCGAAACTGCCTGCGTACCCCTCGATTCCGTCGGTGCCGTACTGCGCTATCACCTGATCTAAGAAGCTCATGAACATATGCGGCCGCTGAAGCCGCCCGTACTGGCACGCGAAGGCGGCGAAGGCGTCCTCAGTGCTCTGGAGGTCGGCGAACGTCTTGAAGAGCGCCGGCTCGTCCCTGAGTGGTTCGTACGCCGCGCCCTCCTTGCCGATCATGACTCGGCGGTCGCTTGCAATCGTCGAGGAGATCACGTCGCCATCCGCGTTGGTCTCCTCGGTGGCGTCCTCATGGACTGTCTGCCACGTCGGCGATGGAAGCTGCCGCCAAGTGAAGTCCACCAGATCCGCAGGCGACGCCCCGGGCTTGGACGCTGTCATCGCTTCTCTTCGCTTTCGCGTCGTGTATCCGGTTGTGGGCACACTCTTCGGCTCCTAGAATCGGCGGTGCGGACCGCGAAGTCAATACCGCTCACTGAGAGGAGCCCCTAGCCATGACCCGGACTCTCATGGAAGCCGCGCGCCGGCGGCTCGGGATCACGAAGGCCCAGCTAGCGCGTGATGCCGGAATGAACGCGACCACTGTGATGCTCATATCATCCGGGCGCCTAAGGCCGTACCCAGGCCAACAGGAGCGCCTAGAGCTGGCATTGGGCATCGAGGCTGGACGTCTGCTCGAAGAGGTGGACGATGCCAGCCACTAGACCTGCGACGACGCGCGCCGACTCTCTCCCGGACGTTGCGACGGTCGCAGAGATTGCGGCCTGGGTCCGCGTGGACAGTCGCACGCTGCGCGCTGAGATTGTCGCGGGCAACGTCCCCGGAGCCTTCCGCGTCGGCCGTTCATGGCGCGTTGTCACGCAGGAGTACCTGCGAGGCGTGGGAGGCCACCATGAAGCCGCGTAGCGCCCCCTGTGGCCTGTGGTCCCTATGCACCGACGAGGAGTGCAGGGAGTGCCCGCAAGCGGCTGCAATCGAGCCCAGCGAGCCCTGCCGGGAGCCAGAACGCGTACGGATACCGCGCACCACTCAGCCGGTAGTCGCATTCTCGCTGGTCAACGGACCTGCCCGCTCTGCCTTCTATGGGCGGAGGCGCTGACGTGAGCCCCAAGGTGACGAGGGAAGCCTACGCAGCGGTCTACATCTCCGCACCGTGGCATCGGAAGGTGCTGGCAATCCCCGAGTCCGACCGCGTGGCCGCCTTCGGCTTCTACGCCGCCACTCTCGCGCTGTGCCAGAGCTACCGCAACGACGGCCACCTCCCCGCCGAACAACTCGCGGCAGTGATCGCCTGTCCCGACAGCGAACGCAAGCGCCTCACCGATGCGCTCACGGCGGTGCACCTCTTCGACAAGACGCCGGCAGGCATCCAGGTTCACGACTTCCTAGACCACAACAGCTCGCGCGAGGAGATCGAAGCCGCACACAGCGCGATGCGCGAGGGCGGTCGGCGCGGAGGCGTGAGGAGCGGTCAGGCACGGGCGGGAAGCCCAACCTCGAAGGCCACCTTCGAAGGGTCCACAGAGAGGAGCAGTGCCGAGATCGCAGTGAAGCGGAGTGCCGAGGCGAGCAGAGCTGAAGCGCGTAGCGCTGAGGCAAGCAAGGCCCCGGACCCGGAGTGCCCGATCTGCAAGGGGTCCGGAAAGGAGGGCGACGGTCCGTGCTGGTGCACGGTCTAGAAGGCCCCTCACTATCCACGCACCAGTCGCCAAGAGAAACGTACACCGAACCTATAGGGAGATCACCGTGCAAACACTCAGTGACATCACCACCGCTCTCGACATTCTCAAAGCAGAGGGCTACGAAACGCCCGGTGCCATCGCAGAGATCCTTGCCGCACGCACGGCTGCGCTAGACCCCGCGCCGACACGTGCCACCGCGCGCAATCGGCTTTGGAACGCGATAGCTGCCGGTGACGTGGCAGAGGCCGCCGACGCGAGCGCCGCGTACGACGCCGTTCCTGAGCTTCCCTACTACGCAAACTCCGGACCTGCGGTCGAAAACGCCACGATTGCCGCGCTGTTGGGCGTCGTAGACCCGACCGAGTGCTTCGGCTTCCTGTCGGCCCGTTTCACCGCAACGGGACGAGAGCTCGCCAGCGCTATCAAGAAGCAGGACCCCGACCTGCCAGCTGAAGCGGTAGCACTCCTCAGCTCGACTCCATGCCGCGATGCGTGGGCGAAGGTGCCGAGCCTCACGGCTGGTCTGGCGAGGCTGGCAGATGCGATGGTGGCAATCCTGCGTGACTTGGCAGACGTCCACGTGGTGGCCCGTACCGGGAACCGTCCCGATGATCTGCTCCCGCTTTGCGTCCGGTATGACGAAGACCTCGGGCCGGCGCTCCGGGAGGTTTGGATTCGTGAGCCTCGCCCAGCGCGGATGAACCAGCCGGCGCAAGAGGCCCACCCTGGACGCGCTGGACTCTGGGGAGACATTCTCGCGGCCGGTGGAGTGATTGAGGCGCCGACAACGCCGGGCGACTTCAGCAGGTGGCCGAGTCCTAGAGCGACAGTCGTGGGCGAGCCGTCATACTCCGGCGGTCCATCGGTCCCGCGAGCGCCAAGCACTCCCACGGAGATCGCGTTCTATGCCGACGCGGCCGCTGCACGCGAGGCCAGTCTTGTGACCGACAGCGGCGAAGCGCCCGCCACTCCCGCAACGGGCAGTCCGGGTGTTGGCAACAGGGCGCTCCGTTCTGCCGCCGGGCTTTCGGAGTAGCGCCGTGGAAGCACCGAAGAAAGCACCGAAAGCGCAGAACCTAGCTCCAGCGTGGCACCCGGGCCAGAGCGGCAACCCGAGCGGCAAGAAGCCCGGCACGTTGTCTCTCCGAGCCATACTCAGGGCCAAGCTCGCCGAGGTCCCGGAAGGCAAGGACCGCCGCACCCTAGCCGAGCAGCTCGTGGACTCGACGTGTAAGGCTGCGCTTCGTGGCGACGCCCAGGCCCGCAAGCTGATCTGGGAGAGCATCGAAGGCGCCGCGCAGCAACAGATCGACGTGACGGCGCGGACGTACACCCCGCCCGAAGTCTCGGACGAGCTCATGGAAGCCTACGCGCGCGAGGCGATTGAAGTCATCCGCCGTGTGGAGGAGCAGGATCGCTGACTTTTCCGCACCAGTCACGCGCGCGAGAGGGCGGCCCCCAAAGGGACCGCCCTCCTATTGTGCACGGCACCCTGGCGCCGCCTACTTCGTCTTGACGAGTTCA
The DNA here is from genome assembly GCA_903831865.1 of uncultured Coriobacteriia bacterium. Classification (GTDB taxonomy): domain Bacteria; phylum Actinomycetota; class Coriobacteriia; order Anaerosomatales; family PALSA-660; genus PALSA-660. The sequence goes on along the minus strand of CAIKZH010000031.1, from coordinate 20,737 downwards.
ACGCCGGTTATCTCGAGGTATTGCCCCTTCTTCACTTGAACGTAGAAGGGTCCGCTGACATTGTTGTTCGACAGGATGTTGCTGCCGTTTGCATCCGTCGAAATCTGCCAGTAGCCATTGTCCCCGACGACCGTACCCTTGTAGCGTCCGGCAGTGATGTCTGTGCCGACCAAGTAGGTGCCGTCAGTGACATGCTCCTCCTTCTTGGCGGGTGCCGGCGCGACTTCTGTCTGCTGGTCTTGGCTTGTGGCGGCGTCCAGCGAGGCTTGGTTGAGTTCGCTCTGTGCTTGGTCGAGCTGACTCTGCAGAGTCTCCACTTGGGTATTCAAGCTCTCAATCTGGCTGGTCTGGGCAGCGTCAGGCGCGGTTGCTCCGCCGCTGTTGGCCGTGACAAAGATTGCCCCGACAAAGAAGCAGACCAGGCCGATGAACCACCGACTCGTGTACCACTTTCCTTTCTGCCTCCCCCACCAAGCCCCTAGCCGATAGGCAGGGTTGTCGTCGTCCATTCGCGGCTCACTCCCTCTCGACATTGTTCACACCGGCTGGAGTCGCCGCTCTCCGCGAACCCGATGAGATTGCGACCGTGGCCGCCACCAGCAGCAGACACGCCGCTGCAAGCAGTAGCGCGAGGCTGACTCCCAGCTGTTTCAGCGACTCGTTTTGATTGAGCAGGGCATCCGTCTGACGCAGCTCCGCCTCGGCCGCATCCTTCACCGCCCATTCCCCTACGACCTGCTGTTGCGGCGCGCTCTCCGCGCCTGCCTCGTTCGTGCCGAAAGTCGACTCGACCAAACTTGCGGCGGCGTCACCGGAGGTAATCCGTGGCGCGGTGTAGCCGAAGGCCAGGTAGAGTGCGGCGATCCCCACTAGAATGCCAAGTGCAACAGTCGCCCATACAACAAACCGTCTAACCATCCGTTCCCCCTCAATCCATGCGGCCAGACTCACTCTGACTCGCGCAATCCAGCCCCCGGGTCGTTCCCCGTTCCGTTCCAACGGAGCCCGCGCTAAGTCTAGCCCCGTTGTGGCGCGCTAGCGATGCGCTGTATCCGTGCGCTTGTGAGGATGCGTCGGAGTGTCGCGGGGTGCATCGGACACTCCGCGTCGTCGTTGGGATTGTGCCTAGATGCCTGTAAGACACGGCGTCTGTCGCTCTTGACCTCACCCTCTCAAGGCGGAGATCACGGGTTCGAATCCCGTACGGGCTACCAGCCATGACCTGCGGGGACTTCGGTCCCCGCTTTGCGTTACGCGCCCTGCGCACCGCACAGTGACCGGCCGGGGGCCGCCCGGCTTTTGACGCGGTCTCCCACGGCCGCTAGATTGGGTCGTCTTCCAAACAAGTCACGCCCCCCGCTGTGCGTCCGCGCCACCGACGAGTCGTGCGAGAGGAACCGGTCGAGGCACATGAGCGCTCGCCCCACGCTCCAGATAGACGTCGGGATCGACGCCTCGGACACGCCCGACGGGATCCGCGAGCTCGCGCACGCCGGCGCCGACGAGTTCTTCGCCGGGTACGTCCCTGCGCAGTGGTCCGATCGCTACGGTTGGGAGATAGGTCTCAACCGCCGGACCTTCGGCGCCAACTGCCAGTTCACCTCGCTCGAAGGCCTTGCCGCCTCGATCGCGGCTGCGCACGGAGCCGGTCGCCGCGTGTTCATCACGTTCAATGCTCACGACTATCACTCGGAGCAGGTACCGCTCCTGCGCCGGATCGTGAGTGATGCCGCATCTCTCGAACCGGACGCGCTGGTCGTCGCGGACCCCGCGCTCCTCGAGCTGCTGTCCGCCTGGGATATAGCCACACCGGTGCATCTCAGTATCGGCGCAGGATCCTTCAACGGCGCTGCCATCAGACATCTCGCCGGGATCGCCGACATCAGGCGCGTCGTGCTCCCACGGAAGATGACGCTCCGAGAGATGCAGATGCTCATCGCGGGTCTCGCCGACCTGGAGCTCGAGTTCGAGGCCCTTGTCATCGGGTATCGCTGCCTGTTCAACGACGAGTTCTGCTTCACACGGCACACAGGCACCGGAGAGCCGTTCTGCAACAGCTTCGTCCCCGACCCCGAGGCGTCGGCCTCACGCCGGTTGCCTCCGGAGTGGAAGGACGTCGCGATGGAGGCCGCGCACGCGCCCGACGACCAATTCCTCGTGGGAAGCGCGCTGGACCGCTTCCGCAAGAAGCAGGGCGACCCCATACGCCCACGGATCCCCGCGACGGATACGACATCTGCAGCCGTCGAGGGCCTGGACGGCCTGTTGGCCTCGAGTCTCTTCACCCACTGCGCGCTCTGCGCCATACCCGGCCTTCGCGAAGCGGGCGTCACCGTCCTCAAGGTCCCGGTGCGGGGCACGGGCCGTCTCAAGCTGCGCAACCTGGAGGTGGTGCGGCGAGTGGCCGACCATCCCGCGCCGACACGCGAGTTCTGCCGGAGTCTGATCGGCAGCCAGGACTTCTGCGACAAGCTGGGAAACTGCTACTACGCCTCCTCGGAGGGGCCGCTGGCCGTGCCGCAGCGCGGCGGGAAGTGAGCGAGATGGAACTCGCGCTCTATCTCAGCAACGTCGACGACCTGCGCAGCATCGAGCAGGGGCTGCGACGCATCGACTTCTGGAACTCCCCCAAGTTCGTCTTCGAGATCATGTTCGGGAACGACAGCAGCACGGCAGAGTACTTCGGGAACCTGGCGGCCGCCGAGTGGCTGGAGAACTACCTGGCCGCCCAGGACTCGTTCAGTCGACTCTACTTCGGCCAGGAGTTCTGCGAGAACCTCATCCCCTCCAGTGACGTCCTGCAGGAGGTCGTGGCCTTCGCGCACGATCTGCAGCTGTCGTTCACCTACGTGACCGGCTACGTCACGGATGCGGGCCTGGCAGCCACACGCCGCAACCTCGCGTTGCTCGCGGAGCAGGCGCCCGGCTCCGAGGTCGTCTTCAACGACTGGGGCGTTCTCACCGTGCTGGCCGAGGAGTTCCCGTCCCTCGTGCCCGTCCTCGGGAGGCTGCTCATCAAGCAGCAGCGCATGGCCCGGTTCACCACCACACCCCCGCCGGTCAACCTCCGTGGGATCAACGCCACCGAGACGGTCGTTCGCGCCGGGCAGCAGGAGGCGCTACGCGCCCTGAACCTGTCCATCCCCGAGTACCGCGAGCGACTCGAGGGTCTCGGCGTCAGGCGTTTCGACCTCGACATCGTGCCACAGGGGGTCGAGCTGCCAGCGGATGTCTGGGGTCTCGAGGCCAGCTGCTACTACCCGTGGGGCTACGTGACAGGGTCCCGCAACTGCCTCACCGCCGGCGTACTCGAGCCCGAGCGCAGCTTCGTCGTCACCGACTCCCGTTGCGCAGCGCCGTGCCGGAGATTCAACCGGGCCACGAAGGTCCTGCAGTTCCCGCAGGCCACGGTCCAGCGGGGCAACTCCGTGTTCATCTACCACACGGACTATGCCGCGCCATATCTGCTGGGAGAGATCCCCGTCGATCGCATCGTCTTCGAACCGTGGATCCCTCTCTGACCAGACCTCGGGTGCCTGCCCGCGGTCGGCGTCGCGGCGATCCGGCCCTGGCAAGAGACGCGCACAGACCCCTGGAGCGCCGCCCGACCCTCGCGGTGACCCGGCATCGCGCTGGACTCCTATCCTGCTAGAATCGGTGGCCGGAGCGGGCCGGACGGCCGCGCGCACACGCCGCAGGGTGTGGTCGTGAGGAAAGTCCGGACTCCATAGGGCAGGGTGCAGGCTAACGGCCTGGCGCCGCGAGGCGACGGAAAGTGCCACAGAAAAGAAGACTCCCCCGATACCGCCCGTCGGCACGCCCGGCGGTACAGGTCGGGAGACAAGCTGAAACGGTGCGGTAAGAGCGCACCAGCGCCGTGGTGACACGGTGGCTTGGCAAACCCCACCCGGAGCAAGGGCGAATAGGAGCGGTCAAGACCTGCCCGGTCGTCGCTCGGGTCAGCCCGCGTGAGGCCGCTGGCAACAGCGGTCCCAGACAGATGGTCGTCTACAACAGAATCCGGCTTACAGGCCCGCTCCGACGACAGCGCCCCCTCTTCGACACAGGAGGGGGCGCTGTCGTGTGGCCACCGCTGTCCCAGCGCCGCGCCATGGCTCGGACGCCTCAGCGCCTGATCGTCTTGACTCTGCTCTTGGAGATCCGGACCACCTGATAGCTCTTGATACGCACGACGTGCGTCCAGGTGTTGGAGACGTTGCCGGCGGCGTCGGCGGCTCTGAGCACGTAATAGAAGGTCCCGGTGCTCAGGCTGCCGGAGGAACTCCGGCCGTCCCACACGAAGTATCCGTTCCCTGCGCCGGTCCTGTTCGACGTGAACGTTCGGAGGAGATCACCGCCGACCGATCCTGAGTGCACCTCGAGCGTGACCCTCGACTTCTCGCTGATGTGATACCGCACTGTCGACGTGTCCCAGTAGCCGTCGTGACGCATCGGATAGAACGTGCTGCTGGTGAACTCGTCGCCGTAGAGTGGCGCCGAGAGGGCACTGAACGAGGGGGCGGTCTTATCCAGCACGAAGGTGGCCGTCACCGTCGCCGCGCGCCCGTACTGGTCGTGCGCGACGGCCGTCACGGTGTGCGTTCCGTTCGAATAGCCGCTCAGGACCTTCGAGACCGACAGCGCCTGCGTGGTTGTCGCGGAGTCGGCCGTCCTGGTCCCGATACCGACCCCATCGATCGCGAAGCGCACATCCTTCAGGCATGAGTCGACAGCAGTGACCGCGAACACGCCCGGCAGCTTCGCGTTGACGGGCGAAGGCGGAGTCGGCGACCACGCGATCGTCGGGGTGTCCGGGTCGGAGTAGTAGACGGCAGCTGAACTGGGAGCACTCTCGTTCGTCGCGAGGTCGACATCGGTGACAAGGAACTGGTGCGCGCCGGGTGTCAGATCCTCGATCGTGACCTCGTACGGCAGCGGCCACGCGGGGTCGTACCACATCGGAGGTTGCCCCACCGGTGTCTCCACCGTCGCAGTCGCCGCCGCCCCGCTCACGACCCTGGCCCCATCCAGGTAGACGCTGAAGTAGCCAGTGCCAGAGAGCGCGTCGTACTGGGCTCCCTGCCAGGACACCGTGACACGACTTCCAACGCCGACTGCGGTGCTCGAGGCGGCGATTGACGCATTGGGGCTCACGCCGACGGACTGGACCGGCCGCGGGGGCGTCACGTCGATCCCGAAGATCACGTAGATCTGAGGATCGAAGACGAGCGCGGCACTGCTGGAGTCCAAGGAGTACGGGAGGATGTGCCAGTACCACATGCCTTCTCTCGGGTCAGTCGAGCCCGCAGGCGGGGCGGGCCAGCCCCCGGGCGGAGGAAAGGCGAAGACCCCCGAGATGTCCAGTGTCTGGTCGAAGTGGGTCCCTGTGGGTACCACGGTGCGCGAGTAGCCCGCCAGAGACGCGGTGTCCGTCGCGAGCATGGCGCCCGGCGTGCGGTCGATCTGGTAGAAGAGACCTCCGACCGCATCCTCGAAGCCGGTCACCCCGAACATCGGGTGAAGGGTGTTGCCCCAGCCGTCGCGCCATCCGATCGGGTTGGTGGTAGTGGTCACGTCCACGCTCGATGATGGGACGGCGCTCACCCGCAGTTGAGCCGCCTGTGCCGAGATCGGTGCCGCCAGGGCCACGAGGAGCACACCAAGAACCACCGCGCCTGCCGCCATCGTCCTTCCGCGCGTGTTCACTTCACTCCCCCTCCGCATCGGAGAGCCCTTCGCGGCCGCGAGCGCTGACGACATCATGCTGTACGCCACTGGAAGGAACCGCACGTGGTGGGCCTGTCCTGACCGGACCGGGGACATGTCGTCACATACACGCACTCCGCGCAGGTCCAGCGCGCGACGTCCTCCTTCGAGGGGATGAACGGCGGTTGCGTGGCCGGCTGCCCGAGGGGCGTCGTGATGGTGAGGTTCGGGTCCGCCGGGCTCCCAGGAATGCCCGGCGCAGAAGCCCCGGAGGGTTGTGACGTGACGGGCGCCGACTCGTTGCCGGCCGCGGCGTCCGCCACCACCGTCGGCGACATGACAGGTGGTTCCTCGGTCGCCGGCGGGACCGGCTGCTCCGGAACCGTCTGCGTTCCTGCCATGTCGCTCGGCTTCAAGCCGGAAGAGAACTGGGCCACGGCCGCCAGCTGCTCGAGAGCAGCCGCGAGGTCCTCTCTGCCCACCGGAGCGGAAGCGCCCTCGCCATCCCGCACCGGCGCGACGTCGGACTCCGTGCCGTCTGCCACAGCGCCCGACGCATCGGGGACCGGGACCGCCGGCTCCTTCGGCTCCCAGATGGGACGGCCGCCGCTGCCCGCCGGAGGCCCGGTGATCGTGCTCGCCGGCGCCCCCACAGGAGCAGGGAAGCTCAACAGGCCCGACGACGACGCCGAGGCGCTCGGCTCATCGCCCGGCACCTCATGCATCTCAGCCGGAGTGCGCTCCGGCTCGAGCCAGCTCATGATCGCGGGCGGCTCGGGCTCGATCGGCACGACCGGTTCCACAGGATGCGGCGCCACGACTTCGGGGGTCGGGGTGTCCGGTCCGACTGCACGCATCGCTTCGGAAGCCCCGCGCAACGCGTCTGCGAACGAGGGAGTCGCCGGCGGTGCCGGGGGCGCCGGGAGATCCTCGGCGCTCGCGACGACGTCCTCGCTCTCGGCGACCGGGGACACGACCTCATCCTCCAGCGGCCTCGGCGCATCGAACCAGGATACCGGCGGCGCCGGCTCAGGCGGCATGCTCCATGCCGCCTGCTCCACTGGAGGCATCTCCGGCTCGACGACGGGCTCGGGGACCTCCGTCTCGACCGGCTCGGGCGCCACGTGGAAGAACGGGGGGCGCGCCGAGAGCCGCTCAGGTCCAGCGACCTCGTCGCGCATCGGCTCGGGCTCCGGCTCAGGTCCGGACTCCTGTCGGTACACCGGCTCGGACTCCATCTCGGCAGGGAGGTCCGCCATCGGAGACGAGGCGGCTTGCGGCGCACGCACCATCAGCACCGGCGCGGCGACGTCAAGGTCGACGACGAACAGGTCCTCACCGGCGGAAGGCCCCTCGCCCACCGCGTCAAGGGCGTCCTCCTTCGTCGAGTACACGGAGGGATCCAGAAGCCGGACCCTCCCGTCGCCTCGGTCCCGAGCAACCAGGAAAAAGCGCATCGTCCACCCCTCGAGCCGCCGGATCCGACAACGCGCCGCATGGACGCGCGCATTTCCTCATGCTAAGCCCGCGCTCTCCGTGCGAGCAACCGGCCTGATGCTATCATCGGCAACTGGGGGCCGCTGCTCGACCGACAAGAAGGACCGGGTCCACGTTGCCAGGCTGCACTCCCCTCGCTGACTCCACTTTCGTCGCGGTCGACCTCGAGACGACCGGCTGCCGACCAGGCCGCAACAGCATCATCGAGATCGGGGCGGTCCGATTCGGCATCGCAGGCGACGTGCAGTCCTTCCAGCGGCTCGTGCGCCCCGACGAGAACATCCCGTACGCCGTGGAGGCGCTCACCGGTATCACCGACGCGATGGTCCGTCACGGCTCCGACGTCTCCGAGGCCGTTTTGGAGTTCTCTCGTTTCGCCGAGGGCGCCGTCCTTGTCGCCCATAACTACACCTTCGATCTGAGCTTCCTCGATCACGAGCTGGAGGCCGTCGACGGCAGGCTCTTCCAGCGCCCGGTCATCGACACGCTGAACTTGGCAAGACGCCTGCGTCCGAACGCGCGCCGTTACAGCCTCTCCGCGCTCGCGACCGAACTCGGAACGCCCACAGTCCCGAACCACCGGGCCGGCTCCGACGCCCGCGCGACCGGCGAGATCCTGCGAGTGCTGCTCGCTGACGTGGGCGCCTTCGGCATACGGACCGTGGAGGAGTTGGCCACATTCTGCGGGCTCCCCGACCAAGAGCGCCTCACAAGGGGGCTCGCTCTCACAAGGGACATCCCGGACCAGCCGGGTGTGTTCCTCTTCCGCGACGTGCAGAGTCGCGTCATCTACGTGGGCCACGCGAAGAGTCTGCGATCGAGAACGCGCCAGTACTTCTATGCGGGTTCCTCCACTGACCGCCTTGCTCGCGAGGTGGCGTCGATCACCGCGGTGAGGACGCCCTCCCAGCTGGACGCGGCCCTCATCGAACGCAGACTGGTCGACCGTCACGGGCCCGCATTCAACCCCGCGGCCCATCGTTCCCGCGCCGCGTACCTGATCAAGGTCGACACCGGCTCGGCCTTCCCCGCGCTGAGAGTCGTCGAGGCTCCCCGCCTGAGGGGCACGCTCATCGGACCGTTCACAAGCCGTTGGACGGCCCTGAACCTCGTCGACCGTCTGACCGACGAGTTCGGCCTGCGGCGCTGCGCCCGACGTCTGGGCCCGCGCCTCGCGCTCACGCCTTGTGGCGCGCGCGAGGCCGGGGATTGTCCTGCACCCTGCGTCACGCCGGTCGATCGCGCCGACTACGCGCGCCGGCTCGCCCGATCCCTCGCTGTCTTCGACGACGCAGCGGAGTTCCGCGGCCTTCTCGAGGCCAGGCAGGCGACCGCGGCGAACGCGGGGCGCTACGAGGCGGCCATCCGCTACCGAGACGGCCTCCGGGCACTCGAGCGAGCGCTCTCCGCGCGCGGCGCGCTCCGCGAGGCCGTGGCTCACGACGCGATCTTCGTCGAGGAGCACGACGGGGACTTCGTCGTGAGCTTCATCCGCGGCGGCCTCCGCGCTGCCGTCCTTCGCGGGGATCGGGGGCGGATCGCCCCGAAGCTGCCCGAGACACTTCGCCGTGTCTTCTTCGACTCGACGCCACCTGTGGACCTCCTGCGCCTTGGGCCGGAGAAGCTCGGCGAGGTGCTCGCGATCGCGTCGTTCGCCGCCGAAGGGGTCTACCTCGAGGTCGCGGTGGCCGACCAGGCCCGGACGCTCTCCCGACTCAGGATGGCGATGGGAGTGGATCGGCGGCTCCCCCGGCGCCGTCACGGAGTCGCTTCAGGCGGCTGACGTTCTCCGAGTCCTTCACCAGCGGGTCCCCGGGCATCTCGACGATCGCTGCTGCGCCGGCGAGCCTCGCCGCAGCGAACATCGCAAGGAACCCGGGCTCGCCGATCTGGCCGTCACCGATCCACTCATGACGGTCGTGCTTGCAACCCAGGCAGCCCTTCGAGTCGTTGGCGTGTATCAGGGCGACAGATCCCGCGCCGCACGTCGCATCAAGATGCGCCGCGAGCGTCGACCAGCCCTCCTCGCCCCTCAGGTCGACGCCTGCGGCGAACGCATGACACGTGTCGATGCAGATCCCCGCGGGCACGCCGGCCTCCCGGAGCGCAAGAAGACACGAGGTCACCTCGTCCAGACGCGAGCCGAACTGCGAGCCGGCTCCCGCCGCGTTCTCGATCAAGAGGGGCACCGCGACCGTACCGGCGATCGAGTACCCGCGCAGGGCCGTCTCAACCACTCGCCGAACGCAACCCTGCGTGTCCGGCGACGCCCTCGTACCCAGGTGCATGACCAGACCGGACGCCCCGATCCCTTCAGCGCGGAGGATCTCATCGGAGAGAGCCCGGCACGAACGCGACCATAGGGCCTCGTCCGCCGTCCCGGGGTTGATGAGGTACGTCGCGTGACTGAAGACCGGCGTCACGCCAGCCTCGATGCAGCCGACGCGGAACGCCTGCTCCTCAGCGAGGGGGCGCTGCGGCGCGTCCCAGCGCCGCGGGTTCTTGGGGAAGATCTGCGCTGCCTCGCAGCCAGCTGCGCGCGCATGAATGACACCTTCGAGAAGGCCGCCCGCCACCGAGACATGCGCTCCCACCCGCACGACGCCTCCCGTTCACAGGCCCAGGGTTCGGCTCCTGTCGCTGGCCGGATCCCCGTCCACGTCTATCATCCTCGCATGAGTCGACACGCGAACGACACACCTGCCGCTGTGCGCCCTCCATGGGAGGGACGGGCGGTGCTCCACGTCGACATGGACGCATTCTTCGCGTCTGTGGAGCAACTCGACCACCCCGAGTGGAGAGGGCGACCTGTCGTCGTCGGCGGGTCTCCTGGCCGCCGGGGTGTTGTCGCGACCGCTTCCTACGAGGCACGCAGATACGGAGTCAGGTCCGCCATGCCGGCAGCCCGGGCGGCCAGACTGCTGCCGGCCGACGCTATCTGGACGCGAGGGAACTTCGACCGCTACGCCGAGGTCTCACATCGGGTGTTCGAGGTGCTCCACGACTTCTCCCCGGACGTCCAGGTCGCCTCCATAGACGAGGCGTACCTCGACGTCACCCCGGGAGTACACGCGGAGCACCCAGTCCACGTCGCCGAGCTGATCCAGGCGGGCGTCGACCGGCTCGGCGTGACCTGCTCGATCGGCCTGGCCACCAGCAAGACGGTCGCGAAGATCGCCTCCGACCAGGACAAGCCGAACGGGCTCACCGTGGTGTGGCCGGGACAGGAGGCGTCGTTCCTTGCCCCGCTCCCGATAGAACGCATGCCCGGGATCGGCCCCGCGACCGCGACCCGCCTCCGCTCTCTCGGCATCGCGCTCCTGGGCGATCTTGCGGCGCTCGACGATGCGACCGCCACTCACATCCTCGGATCACACGGTCCGGGCGCCGTCCGTCGAGCGTCAGGGATCGATGCGCGGCGTCCAGCCGTGCGAACGCCGGCGAAGTCGGTGAGCAATGAGAGGACCTTCGCTTCGGACATTCGAGAGGCGGTCGAACTGGAGGCTGCCGTCGGCAGCCTTGCGGAGCGCGTCGCGCTGAGGCTGCGGCGCGCCGGCCTGAGAGGCCGCACGGTCCACCTGAAGATCCGTTTCGCCGACTTCACGACCACGACGATCCAGGAGACCCTGACGGAGGAGACGGACGCCACGCGTGAAGTGCGGCAGAGCGCCCTCAAGCTGCTCCATACGGCCTGGTCGCCCGGCGTCGGCGTGCGTCTCCTCGGCGTCGGCGTGTCCGGGTTCGGCGAAGGCGTCCGCCAACTGGGACTTCTTGATGGGCCAGCTGCAGCCGCGCCGGCCGCGCGTGACGATGCTCTCGAGCAGGCGATCGACTCGGTGCGCGCGCGGTTCGGTGACCGTGCGATCCAGCAGGGCCGCACGGGCCCGAACCGCCGCTCCGAGGCCGAGGGATACGGGCCGACCAGCGATGCGGAGAGCTGCGGCTCGCTTGGGGACGACACGACGTCCTAGCGGCAGAGCGGATGCTCCCGCCAAGATCGGACACGCGCAGCGTGGTACCCCGAAGGCTGGGCGTCACCAGCTGGGCGCGGGTCAGAACACAGAAGTGTCCCGAGAAACCTCGCCTGCGGGGACGTCTACTTGCCGGATTCCCGTTTCACGCCTCCCCGGGCCCCGCTGGAAAGACCGCCTCACGACAGCACTCTCACACGCGGACGCCCCGGTCGGGCAGCAGCTGGTACTCCGGTTTTCAACGCTCGCTCGGTCCGACTTCTCGGGACAACAACCACACTACGCCCCGCCTCTGAGGGCCGTCAACGGATATTCGCGCCGACGACCGTCATTGCGCTCAAAGGTACATCATCTGGGTTGCGCGGCGGCCCGCAGACGATGAGCGGACAACGCGGCAGTCATACCCGACTCAGGACTCGACCTCGACGAAGACCACGCCCGCGACATCTCGGGCGATGGCGTGCTCTCGCCCGCCGACCTCGACCATCAGCGGCCCATCGAACGGTGCGACCTCAGCGACACGCACGTGAACGCCTGGCATGAGCCCCATCGACGCAACGTAGCCAAGAACGGCCTCGTTGTCCTCGGCGACACGCACGACGCTCACCTCGGCGCCCGCGGGGACTCCCGCGAGCGGCACTCCCACCAGAGCCGGCACGACCCCGTCGACGGACGGGATCGGATGGCCGTGCGGGCAGACCTCGGGATTGTCCAGGAAGCGCTCCAGCGCCTCAAGCACGCGCTCGGACATGGCGTGCTCCAAACGACACGCCTCGTCGTGGGCCGCCTCCCACGGCAGCTCGAGGACATCGACCAGGAACCGCTCCGCGACGCGATGCCGTCTGATCACCTCGACGGCCTCGTGTCGGCCTGACTCCGTGAGACAGACCGCGCCCCCTGCGGTGCGCTCGACGAGTCCGGCGGCGGCCAACCTTCGCAGGGTGACGGTCACGGTAGGTCCGGAGACGCCGAGCGACTCGGCGATCACAGTGGGACGGACCTCTCCCGCGAGGGAGATCTTGTAGATGGCCTCGAGATACTCCTCGAGAGTCGCGCTCGGCACGCGATCACCGGCCCTCTGAAGCGCTGTTGCCGACAGACGTTCGACGAGTATAGACGACGCCCGGCCGGCGGCGCGTCCTTGCCGAGCCTTCGCGCGCACTCAGGCAGGCCCAAATCGGCATGTGGACTCGCACTTGCCTCCGAGCGCCGCGAACCTGCCTTTCGCGCCGCATGCGACGCCGCCGGACGCAATACCCCACAATCGCGCCGGAAGCTGTTGACGCGCTGCGTCGGGGTCGCTAGATTGAGTGGTGTCCCGAGAAGTCGGACCGAGCGAGCGTTGAAAACCGACGTACCAGCTGCTGCCCGAGTGGGCGGTCGAGAATAGGGTCCTGTCGTGAGGCCGGCCCGAGTATCGATCACTGACGGAGGCGTGAAACGGGAAGTCGGCCACTAGACAATCCGCAGGCGAGGTTTCTCGGGACACTTCTGTGCCCCGGCCTGGATCGCAGGGCGAGTCCTCACGGTCTTCAGGGGCGGTAGGTGAGCTTCGCGACAGGCGACTCCCACACCGACACCTCGACCAGACGGACTGAAGCGTCCAACTCCTCCGAGAGATGCTCAAAGACAACGCGGGCGAGATTCTCGGCCGTGGCGTTCACCTCGTCGAAAGGGCGCACCTCGTCGAGGAAGGCGTGGTCGTAGCTCTGCAGGATCCCGTGAAGGTCCGCCTTCAGACGTTTGAAGTCATAGACGATGCCGACGCTGTCCAGTCTCTCCCCCGCGATCGTCACGTCCACGTCCCACGTGTGTCCATGGAGCCGACTGCACTCGCCCTGATATCCGCGCAGGGTGTGCGCGGCGTCGAAGTGGTCGCGGACGGTCAACTCGTACACGCGTTCCTCCTCCTGGCGCCTCGTCAGCCCCCGGCGGGCATGTCGCCGACATCGGTTCGCCGGTCCATCGCCTCGTTGGCGAGCGCATCCGCGGCTGCGTTCTGCTCTCGGCGCACGTGGACGACCTCATGAATCTCGAACCTGTCCAACAGGGAGCATGCCTCGGCGTACAGAGGCCTCAGCCCCTCGTTCCTCACGCGGTAGGAACCGTTCAACTGTCGCACGACGAGCTCCGAGTCGGCACACACGCGAAGCTCTCGCACCTGCGCGGCAGCTGCGGCCTGGAGGCCTATGATCAGGGCGCGATACTCGGCGACGTTGTTGGTCGCCACACCAAGGAACGTTCCGCCGCCTCGCACGATCGCCCCGGTCGGATCCTCGAGGACGAAGCCCGCGCCCGCCGGGCCCGGGTTGCCGCGCGCACCGCCATCCGTACGGAGCGTGAAGCGACCCTCCAACTCACAGCCCCCGGACGATGAGAAGACGGTTGCAGTTCGGGCACACGCCGACATCAGGGCCGTTGACGAGCTCCTCCACCTTGCCGGCAGGCAAGCCGACTCGGCAGGCGCTGCACATACCCTCTTTCAGGACACCCACCGTGATCCCGTGCCTCGAGCTCCTGATCTGCTCGTAGCGCGCTCGAAGGTCCGCAGGCAGCCCGGATAGAAGCGCCTCCCGCGCCCGGTTCTCGGCATCGATGGAGGTCAACAGTGTGCCGCCCAGCTGCCGAAAACGATCGGTGAGCCGAGCCTCGGTCCCCTCGCCGGTCGCGATCGCTGCGGCGATCTTCACCGACTGCCCCGCAGAGGCTTCACGCTTCTCCATCTTCGAGAGCGTGTCGGCCTCGAGCGCATCGGCACGACGCTTCAGGGAATCGAGCTCCATCGAGATGGCCTGGAGTTCCTTCGGGCTCTTCACAGCGCCCGAGAGCAGCTTGTCCTGCTCGGCCTTGATCCGCTCGTTGAGCGTCCTGAGCTCGTCCTCGCCACGCCTCACAAGGGAATCGGCCGCGCTCAGCGCCGTCTCGGACCGAGCCTGAAGCGCTTTGAGTTCCGCGAGCTTGCCCCGGGCCGCCAGTATCGCCCGCTTCTCGGGCATCTCGTCGAGCTGCCTGTTCAGTCGCGCGAGCGCGAGGTCATGTTCCTGCAACTCGACAAGTGCCTTCGTCGCGTCCACGGTCCGCCTCTCAGGTCGTCCACCACGAGTGATCTGACTCGTCGAGGACGACCGCATCCTCCGCAAGACCAGCCATCCGACACGCGATGCGCGCCAGCGCCCCGGTAAGGGGCCACTCGGTCGCATCGTGGCCCGCCTCTATGACCGCGAGACCGGCCTCGACCGCGTCGAGCGCCTCATGGTAGCGCAACTCCCCCGTCACGAACGTGTCAGCGCCGCCGGCGATCGCGTCATCGACGAGGGAGCGTCCCGAGCCGGGAGCGACGGCGACCATGCTGACCGCTCGTCCGGGATCGCCCCAGACAGTGCAGTGCACGCCAAGGCGTTCGCCGACGAGGCCAGCGAGCCCTCGCACGTCGACCGGCGCATCGGGACGGCACAGGCGCCCCATGCGCGCAGCCCCGCGAGACAGTCCGGAGCGGCTCGAGAGAACCACCGGCTCTTCGTAGGGGTGCGCCGCTCGCACCGCGTCGATCACCGACGGCGCACGCTGCGGGGAACAGACCATCTCGATCCGGCACTCGTCGACCACCGTGGGCTGCCCGGGCTCGCCGCTCCTAGGTCGGGCCCCGAAGCGCGGGGTGAACCTTCCCTGTCCTCGCGCGACGAAGGCGCAACCTCCGTATTGCCCGATGCGACCGGCCCCCGCCTCTTCCATCACCGTGAACACGCGCTCCGCCGCCTCCGCAGGCGCGTAGACGACGATCGCCGAGACGTCCTGCTGACCGCGTTCCAGAGGGGCGATCACTTCAAGACCCAGGATCGCCGGCAGCGCCTCGGCACCCTCGGGTGCTCGATCAAGGTTCGTGTGGCACGCGATGAGGGCCACCCCGGTCCGCAGCGCCTCGATCGCCAGGTCGGGGTCGTCACCGCTCCAGGTCAGCCGTTCGAACGGCTCGAGGAACGCCGGGTGATGCGTGAGCAGGACCGTCGCACCGGCCTCCGCGGCCCGTCCCAGCGCTGCATGCGTCGGATCGAGAGTGACGAGGACGCGACCGACTCGCTCGGAGGAGCTGCCCACCAGCAGACCCACCCGGTCCCACGGCTCCGCCCAGGAGAAGGGGATCGCACCGTCGAGGTGCGCGATCAGGTCCTTGACGGTCACGCTCACAGCGCCACCTCCTGCGAAACGCGGGAACGGAAGACCAGGACCGAGTCGTACCCGGCGGCAAGCAGCAGCTCCCGCGCGCTCGTGAGACCGGCGCCGACCTCGCCCGGAGCGTGAGCGTCCGAACCCATGGTCGCGGGCACCCCCTGACGGCGGCAGGCGTTCAGAAACGGGAGCGCAGGATAGATCTCGCCCACGGGCTTCCTGAGCCCCGCTGTGTTCACCTCGACAGCGACCCCATGGGCCGCGAGAGTCTTCGCGGTCTCCTCGTAGAGATCAGTCGGGTCCGCCTCCGGGAAGTACCCGAACTTCTTCACGAGATCGGGGTGAGCCAAGACGTCGAACAGCCCGCTCGCGACCGCCTTGCACACCTGCTCGAAGTAGCGGGCCCATAGCCCGTCGATATCGAGGTCCTGGTAGCCGCCGACCTCCTCCGGATCGTCGAAAGCCCAACCCTCGACGAAGTGCACCGATCCGAGCACCACGTCGAGCCCGAGTGAGGCTGTCGCGGCCGCGATCAGAGGCGGCGACTCCGGCACCCAGTCGGCCTCGACTCCGCACAGGACCTCCGGCCCGCCCGAGGCCCTGGACAGTGCGGCCGCCTCGTGGACGTCCGCGATGTAGGCGGGTAGTTCGTCAGCACCCATCGCGTAGCAGTCCGGGTATCCGCCCGGGAGCGGCAGATGGTCCGTGAAGCAGATCGTCGAGATCCCCGCGGCGCGGGCGGCCTGCACATAGTCCGCAACGCTCCCCACCGCGTGACGGCATCGCGACGTGTGCATATGCAGGTCGATCATGCGGCCTCCTCGATCACGCCGCCGCCCACGACCGTGTCCCCCTCGTAGCACACGAGCGACTGGCCGGGCGCGGGGGCCTCCAGCGCCTCCGTCAACTCCACGGAGAGCCTCCCATGCTGCCAACGCACCACCCCGGGGACCTCCGGTCCCCGGTAGCGCGTCCGCACGGTCACGGGCAGCGGCCCGGCGTCAGAGCTCCATACCGCGTCGACGGCCACCACGCGCGACTTCAGGAGCTTCGCGCGCTCCTCCAGTACGACTGTCGAGGTCGCCGGAACGATCCCGCTCACGTAGAGACCTTCGGCCTGCTGCAGACCCAGACCACGCCTCTGCCCAACGGTGATGCCCGGCACGCCGTCATGCCGCCCCCGCACACGGCCCGTGCCATCGACGAAGGGCCCCGCGCGGAAGGCATCGGGGCACCGGGCTCGGAGGAAGGCGCGCACGCCACCAACGGGCACGAAACACCCGTCCTGGCTCTCAGCCCGTCGGGCGCTCGGAAGTCGCAGCTCGGCGGCACGCTCGCGAACCTCCACCTTCGTCATCCCGCCGAGCGGGAACAGCGTGTGTCGCATCTGCGCGGGTGTCATCCGGTAGAGGAAGTACGACTGGTCCTTACTCGAGTCGACGGCCCTCGCAAGCCGGGGCGCACAGTCCGGGCCGCCCGCGATGCGCGCGTAGTGCCCCGTGGCGAGGAAGTCGGCGCCCTGGAGCATCACGCGCCGCCACAGTTCACCGAATTTGACCCGGTCGTTGCAGGCGATGCAGGGGTTCGGAGTGCGACCGGCCGCGTACTCGGCCACGTACGGCTCCACGACCTCACTGGAGAACACGTCCGTGAACTCCAGCGTGTAGTGGGCGATGCCGAGAGCGTCGCACACGCGCTTGGCGGAGCGGGCTCCATCGGCGGAGCAGCACTCCTGCCCCTCAGCCTCCGGCCCGAGCAGGCGCATCGTCACGCCCGTGACGTCGTGGCCCTCTTCGAGGAGTATGGCGGCGGCCAGTGATGAGTCCACGCCGCCGCTCATGGCCACGAACACTCGTGCCACTCGTCCGCCTTCCCGCCGCCGATCTCAGCCTACAGGTCGCAGGCCTCCGACTCCTCGGAGTCTGCCACTTCTGCGTGCGGATCGAAGTTCGGGTTGTCGGAGAGTATCTCGCCGGCGATCGGCTCCCGGCCGTTCTTCACCAGGTAGTCGTCGATCGCGACCTTCAGCCCGTCGGTCGCGAGCACCGAGCAGTGCATCTTCGCCGGCGGGAGTCCGCCCAGCTCCTCAGCCACCTGCCGCTTCGTGATCCGCGCGGCATCCTGGATCTTCATCCCCTTGGCGAGCTCAGTGACGATCGAGGACGTCGCGATGGCGGCTCCGCACCCCAGCGTCTGGAACTTGAGGTCGGTGAGCGTGTCGTCCTCGACCTTGATCGTGATCTTCATCACGTCCCCGCATACCGGATTGCCCACTTCGCCGACGCCGTCAGCGTCGTCGATCACGCCCACGTTGCGCGGGTTGTTGAAGTGGTCCATGACCTTCTCGGAGTAGAGCACTTTGGTGTTCTCCTTCGTGTCCGACGATGATCTGCCGGGTGACGACCCTAGGACCCCGAACCGAACATCTTCTGATAGACGGGCGACATCGCCCTCAACCGCTCCACGATCGGCGGCAATTCCGCGAGCAGATACTCCACATCGCCCTCGCTGGTGTAGCGGCCCAGCGTCACGCGCAGCGACCCGTGCGCGATCTCGGGGGCAAGACCGATCGACAGCAGGACGTGGCTCGGCTCGAGGGAGCCGGACGAGCACGCCGAGCCTGTCGAGACGGCGATGCCCTTGTTGTCGAGCTGCAGCAGCATCGACTCTCCCTCTATCCCCTTGATCACGAGGTTCGCGTAGCCCGGGAGCCGGGGAACGTCACGAGCTCCGTTCAGGTCCGAGTTCGGAAGAGCGAGCACGCCGTCGATGACTCGGTGGCGCAACGCCTCCAGCCTCGGCGTCTCTGTGTCGCGCTCCTCGTCGCACAGCTCCAGCGCCTTCGCGAAGGCCGTGACCCCACCGACGTTCTGCGTCGCTGAGCGCTTCTTCGACTCCTGGCCGCCGCCCATGAGCAGCGGCTGGAACGGCGTGCCTCGCTTCAGGTAGAGGGCGCCCACGCCCTTCGGGCCGTAGATCTTGTGCGCCGAGAACGACGCCGCGTCCACGCCGAGGTCGACCGCATCCCACGCGAGTTTGCCGAGCGCCTGGATGGCATCCGTGTGGAAGTAGGCGTCCTTCGCGTGTGCGATCTCGGCGAGGCGCTTGATCGGTTGCACGGTACCGATCTCGTTGTTCGCGTGCATCACCGATACGAGGACGGTGTCGTCGCGGACGACCGCCTCCACGTCTTCGGGGTGGATGATCCCGTCCTGTCTCGGCCGCACCTGTGTCACCTCGAACCCGTTGCGCTCAAGGAAGTGGCTCGGCTCGAGCACTGCGTGGTGCTCGAACGCCGATACCACCACATGCGAGCCCTTGTTGCGAGCCTTCCCGGCCTGCGAGATCCCTACGAGCGCCGCGTTGTCCGACTCCGTGCCCGCGCCCGTGAAGATGACCTCGGTGGGAGACGCGGCGTTGATGGAGGCCGCGAAGGACTCCCGGGCGGCCTCGAGTGCCCGATAGCCGTCACGACCGAGCGCATAGAGGCTGTTCGGGTTCCCGAAACGCTCTGTGAAGAACGGGAGCATCACCTCCACGACGCGAGGATCGCACGGCGTCGTCGCCGCATAGTCGAGATAGACGGTGCGTGGGCTGTCGTCGCTCATGATGCAGGCTCGCTCCCTTTCGTCGTCCCCACGGGGTCTCGGTCATACCCGCTCTGCGTCGAGGCCAGATCCGCCAGCGTCGTCGTCGAGAACACGCCCCGCAACGCCTCTGTCGCCCGGCCCCAGACCGCCGCGGCCGCGCAGGCGTCTCCCCGCCCGCACAGTCGGCCGCCGTCGCAGCTGGTCGCCGCGAGCGGACCTTCAAGTGCCTCCACGATCTCGAGAACCGTGATCGCGCGCGGCTCGCGCGTCAGCGTGAAGCCGCCGTGCGCGCCGCGTACCGCTTGCACGATCCCCGCCTTCCGGAGACCGGCAAGCAGTTGCTCGAGGAACTTCAGAGGTATCTCCTGACGCTCCGAGATTCCGCGCGCACTCACGGGCCCGGTGCCGGATCGGCAGCTCAATTCGATGAGCGCGAGCAGTCCGTATTCGCTTCTCGCTGTGAGTCTCACGCGCCCACCTCCTCCCGGCCAATCCCTACCGCGTGCGTATGATATACCCCGGGCCGAAGGCTGTGCAATCGTATGTTGGCACTCGCAAGGGCCGTCCGGCGTAGGTCTCCGTCGCGCGACCATCCCGCCGGCCTCTCGCGAACTACCGTCCGCCCCCGCTGGAAGCCCGTGCGTCGACGGCCAGCACAGGGGCGTTGCGCCGCGGGCCGAGCTGGTGCTAGATTCTGCTCCCACGTCTTCGGGGGGAAGACCCTTCGAGAGGCGTTCGCGGACGGTGTTCCGTGGTCGACAGCCACAGGGTGGCAAGGGCCCTCCGGACTCCCCCGCACATGCACAGAAGGGACCGGCGCCGTCAGGCGCCGGTCCCTTCTTCGTCGCGGGTCCTACGGCGCGAGGTGTCAGGTCAGCGTTCGCAGGAGGTTCGCCGTCTCGATGGCGGCGACCGCCGCATCCCACCCCTTGTTCCCCTGCTTGGTGCCGGCGCGCTCCACGGCCTGCTCGATCGAATCAGCGGTCACCACGCCGAACATGACCGGCACGCCACTGTCCAGTCCGGCCTTGGCGACCCCTTTCGAGACCTCGGCAGCGACGTACTCGAAGTGTGGCGTCGCCCCGCGGATGATCACGCCGAGCGCGATCACGGCGTCGTACCGACCGGACGCGGCCAGGTTCTTCGCGAGCATCGGGATCTCGAAGGCGCCCGGCACCCATGCCACATCGATCGCCGCGTCGTCGACCCCGTGTCGGGTCAGCGCGTCCGCCGCGCCGCTGAGCAGGCGCTGAGAGAGCAACTCGTTGAACCGGCTGACGACGATGCCGACCTTCAGCCCCGATCCGATCAGTCCGCCTTCGTAGACGTTCATGTGCGTCCTCGTCCCTTCCCTGGGGGTTGTCCCCGCCGACAGCCTAGACGTCCAAGCTGTGGCGCAGCTTCTCCTTCTTGGTGCGCAGATAGGCGATGTTGTCAGGGCATGACGGTATCTGGAGAGGCACCTGTTCGGTGACCGTGAGACCGTAGCCCGTGAGACCGCTGATCTTGCGGGGATTGTTGGTCATGAGGCGCATGGTGCTGACTCCCAGGCCCGCCAGTATCTGAGCGCCCACGCCGTAGTCGCGCAGGTCGGCCGGGAACCCGAGCTCTTCGTTGGCCTCCACCGTGTCGGCGCCCTTCTCCTGCAGCTCATAGGCGCGCAGCTTGTTGGCGAGCCCGATGCCCCTGCCTTCGTGGCCGAGCATGTACAGGATGACTCCGCAGCCCTCCGCCTGGATCCGGCGCATTGCCTCCTCCAGCTGAGCGCCGCAGTCGCATCGAAGCGAATGGAAGACGTCGCCGGTC
>CAIKZH010000030.1 GCA_903831865.1 uncultured Coriobacteriia bacterium | reverse complement strand
GCGCGTCGCCTCGCCCTCGACTACCCGGACAATGTTCACGAGCCGGTCAGCGACGAGGGCGTGATTCGGCTGTACAGTAGCAGCGGTTTGTCGCTGGGGTTCCTGGAAGTGTTCGACCGTCACGACCCCAGCATGCCGGTGCTTCACCATCTCCACCTGCGCGAGTTCGAGGCACCCATGAGCGGCGCGCTGTACATCACGAACTACTCGGACGAGTTGGCCGAGTTCTTCGAGCCGGACAAGGAGGTGCTCGTGTGGAGGGACCGTCACGAGTTGCTGGAGAAGGCGCGCTACTTCTCGAAGCATCCCGAGGCGGGCCTCGCCGTCCGCAAGGCGGCCCGCGCCAGGGCGCTGGCCTGCCACACGTATCAGCACCGCTTTGGGCAGCTGTTCAAGGACATCGGGCTCTGCTGACGTGACGGGATGCGCGAGTTCCGGGGGGCCGGGCTGATGTCGCGTGTCACTGTCGTGACGGCTGCCTACAACGCGGCGCCCTACATCGCGGAGACCATTGAGAGCGTGCTGGCTCAGACGTTCGCCGACTTCGACTACATCGTGGTGGACGACGGCTCGACCGACTGCACGCACGAGATCGCCTCGCGCTACAGTCCGCGGCTGGTGGTGCTTCGGCAAGAGAACGCCGGAGCCGGCGCTGCGCGGAACTTGGGCTTTGAGCTCGCCTCCGGGGAGTATGTCGCCATAGTTGACGCGGATGACGTCTGGGAGGCCGACAAACTGGCTCGCCAGGTCGATGCCATGGACGCTGATGCCGACGCGGGTCTGTGCTACACGAACGCCCGTGAAGTCGGGGCCGACGGCTCTGTTCTCATGCAGAGGATGGTCGCGCCGCATCGGAGTCTCACGTGCCTGATGGCGATGACCGGCGGGAATCCAATTGTGACGTCGACCATCATGTATCGTCGTCGATTCCTCGAGAGCCGGCCCTTCCTGCGTACGCTGCCGCCCGCTGAGGATTTCCACGTACACCTGAAGACTCTCTGGAGATCCAATGAGCGCGCCATCTTCATCGACGTTCCGCTCGTGCGCTATCGCGTGGTGGGCACTTCGGTGCTGCGGCGGATCGACGCGCGAGAGCGCGGACGCGCCGGTCTGAGGGCCGTGGAGTCCTTCATCGACGACATGCGAGAAGAGAAGCCTGTGCCGGAGGAACTGCAGCGTCGAGGGACCGCCCATGCCCACTTCATGTGGGCATGGTTCTGTATCGATGCCGGTGTGGCTGACGCCACTGCGGTGCGCCAGTTGTGCCACGCTGTGATCGACGACTGGGGACTGGCCCCGAGGGCCGTTCGACAACTGGTGAAGCTCGCTGCCAAGCGCACGGGCTTCGGACCGGACCCACGGGCGTGAAGCCGGACTCTGATCGGCGCCTTCGGCTGCTCTGCGTCGCCTCCTCCTTCGGGGTCGGCGGCGCGGAGACGCTCGTGGCGGATCTGCTGAACGGCTTGGAGCGCACCCGGTTCGATCCGGCGCTGGTGGTACTGCACGGCGGCGTTGGGATGCACAGCCTTCGGCGGGACGTGCGCCGTGCGGTCGACATCTACGAGTGGGCCGGCGACCCTCGGGGAGTCCGGCGCCTGGTCGGTCTGATGCGTACGTTCAGGCCGCACGTGGTCGATGTGATCGGCCGCGACGACGCCGCCCTCTGGGGCCGGATAGCCGCCCGCATCTGCGGCGTGCCGGTGATCGTGCACTCAGACCACAGGGGCTCCTACTCACTCAGGGAAGAGCCAAAGTGCTTCGCGTACCATCTCGCCAATCGACTGCCTGACCGATGGACGAACAGCTTCGTCGAGGTGAGCACTGCGCAACGCAGATTCCACGAGCACATGGGTCTGCCCCGAGAGCGCATGACGGTGATCTACAACGGCGTGAGCGCCGGCAAGTACGACCCTGCTGTCGAGGCACGCGGGCGTGCGCTGCGTGCGCTGGGCTTGAGTGAGGAGGCCCAGGTCGTAGGATGCGTTGGCAGCCTGACCGCCAACAAGAGTCACGGGACGCTCTTGCAGGCGGCGAGACTACTCCTGGCGGACCATCCGCGCCTCACCTGCATCGTGGTCGGAGATGGTCCAGAGCGGGATGCGATCCGGCGGCGGGCGGCCGAAATGGGACTCAGTGACGTCTTCCTCCTGCTCGGGCTCAGGCGCGACGTGCCGCTCATCCTCCCCGGCGTGGACGTGCTCGCGGTGGTCTCGAAGTCGGAATCCTTCTCCCTCGTTGCGGCGGAAGCGATGGCGTGCGGCAAACCCGTCGTCGCCACGGACAGCGGCGGCCCCCGCGAGATCATCGCCCACGGCGAGACGGGCTTTCTCGTGCCGAGGGGAGACGGCCAGACCTTGGGCATGCGCATCGGTCAGCTTCTCGACGATCAGGAGCTGGCCCAAAGAATGGGTCGCGCGGGGCGGCAGCGTGTGGCGGCTGAGTTCTCGCTGGAGGCGATGATCCGCCGCCGGATGGACCTCTACGAATCGCTGGCGG
>CAIKZH010000029.1 GCA_903831865.1 uncultured Coriobacteriia bacterium | reverse complement strand
GATCGTGTCCTTGTGCACGTCGAGTCCGATGTGCGTAAGCTGGTCCATGGCCGGTCCCTCCGTCTGTCGGCGCCGCGGGCCCGTTCCCGCGGACGATCCACGTATACGCGGATTCGGGCCGGCCATCTCATAGTGACTAGGCGCATCGGCCTGAATGCACTCCGCAGCACAACTCGGGAGTCAGAGGAATGGCCACGTGAGCGGAACATCGGCTCGGCCAAGACCGCTCGCCCGTCTGCTTTGGATGGTCTGGTTGCCGTGGGTCGTCATCTGGCTCGCGGTCAGTGTCATCGCGGATCGCGCCGCGGTCCGACTCCTCGCGCCGGTGACGCTGGCGTTGGCCGTCCTCCTTGTCACCACCTTGCCGGCAGATGGTGGAAGGGGAGCGCCCCAGCTCACCGGCGATCTGCCGGATCGAGCACCTGCGCATCCTCCTTGCGGAGATCGCGTATCGTTCCTCTTGGGTGATCTGGGAGTAGCTCACCGGCTCCCCTCTTCTTGGCGGTAGGGAGGAACCGGAAGTGTCCCAGATCGCCCCACCCTCCTGGGGCGGGGGTGTTGCGTCTAGTATCTGAATCCGCGGTGCCGAACAACCGAATCAACCTGACGCGCTCACCCTGCCGCACAGTGCAGGCGCACGTCGCACAGGCTATGCGCACCACCTTC
The DNA here is from genome assembly GCA_903831865.1 of uncultured Coriobacteriia bacterium. GTDB lineage: Bacteria > Actinomycetota > Coriobacteriia > Anaerosomatales > PALSA-660 > PALSA-660. The sequence goes on along the minus strand of CAIKZH010000029.1, from coordinate 32,574 downwards.
GGTGGCCCGGGAGTGCGCGCGCCGGGAGCCTTCAGCTGATGGCTCGCTTCACGAGCGCGATGATCTCGGCCTCTTCAGCATCGGTCATTCCAGTGAGCGCGAAGGCGACGGGCCACATATGGCCAGCGTCGAGGTTAGCCGCCTGCTGGAACCCCAGGGTCGAGTACCTCGTCTTGAACTTCTGCCCGCTTTGGAAGAAGCAGACGACCTTGCCGTCCTTGGCCCAGGCCGGCATCGCGTACCACATCCTCGGGGACAGGTCGGGCGCGACGCCCTTGATGAGCTCGAACAGTCGCTCGGCCATGGCTTGATCGGTGCCCGACATCTCGGCGATGCTCGCGAGCACCTCGCCTTCGCCGTCGGTCTTCTTCGCAGGGCGCCTGCCCGCATCCTCTTCCTCGGCCACAAGTCACTCCCGTCTTCGGCTCCGTCCTGCTCGGCTCGCTCAGGTGCGGTCACGCGCTGACTGCGTGGATGGTTCCCATCGGGCTCGCTCGTCACACGTCGCGCGGGTCACTCGGAGCACGTTGGGCGTACAAGCACTGGCACCGTTGAGGTTCGCGGCGCGTGAGACCTGCGAGGTCTCCGGGTAGAACCCCGGCACGCTCGTATGGGAGTTCGGCTCGTCGAGGAGGTCACGGGATGAAGCTCGGCAGCGGTCGCTCGGCGCTCGTGGTGGCGTTGGTCTCTAGCGTCGTGCTCGCCGTCCTCCTGAGTCCACTCGGCTTCGAGCGGCGGCCGTCCGCTGCCCTGACGCCCGTCGGCTACATCTCGATAGGTGCCGTCGCCGCCGGTATCCTGCTCGGGCTGGCCGCGATCGTCCTGATCTTCCGACGGGTCAGGCTGGCCTCGATCCTCGCGCTCGCCGGATCGGTCGCCTTCCTCGTCCCTAACGTCGCGGACAAGGCCGGCGCCTTCTTCTCACTGCCTGCCTCGCAGCTGATCAGCGCCTTGGAGTACGTCCACCTCGTCGTGCTGCTCGTCACCCTGCTTCTGACTTGGATCGTCTTCAGGGAAAGCGGGCGCGGGCGACCTTCTCGGCCTGACGCCTGACAAACGCGTCCGGACGGGTTGCGGAAGCGCTGCGCTCTCTTCTGTCTCCTCCTCAGTCCCACGTGGTCGGCAAGCCAAGGCCCGCTGGTCTTCGCGACTGTCGCGACATGGATCGGGGTGATCACCTTCTTCGGGTCTATCGTTCGCGCAAGGATCAAGGACCCCTCGGCTGGGGAGGTCGGTGGTCCTCGCGTCTACCAGGGCTGGCCCAATAGATTCATGGTGGCTACCTACGCAGTTTGGATCGTGGTTGTCGCCGTCATCGCTCTGCGCCTGTAGGCCGCACCCCGGCGGGTCATGCGGCGCCACGTTGGACAGGATCGGGGGAGTACCGTTGGCTTCGTGTTCGGACCACGTTGTCCGCCTCGTGGAGTGTGATTCGCCCGACTTCGCTGCCCTTGTCTCAGGCCTCGATGAGGAACTCGAAGACCGCTATCCCGGGATCAGCACCGACGGGTCGACTCCAGCTCAGGACCTGCTCGTCGTTGTCGTCGCGTATCGCGGCGACGCTCCGGTCGGCTGCGGCGCGCTGTGCGAGCTCGAGCAGGGTGTTGGCGAGATCAAGCGGATGTTCGTTGTACCGGAGGCTCGGCGCCTCGGCGCTGCCCGCCGGATGCTTGAAGTGCTCGAGGCGCGAGGGCGCGCCCTGGGCAACTCGGCTGTGAGGCTCGGATCCGGTGTCCGACAGCCGGAGGCCCTGGCGCTCTACGAGTCATGCGGATACTGCCGCATACCGCTCTTCGGCGAATACCAAGGCGGTAAGCTCTGCGTTTGCTACGAGAAGGCGCTGGCGTGACCACGACCTGCCGAGGCGATCACTCGTGTGCGGATCCACGCTGCTCGTACTGATCGGCGCTGTCGTCGCCTCGCCGGCGCGGACGATCGGCGGAGTGGTGGAGCGCGCGGCCCCAGGGTGCGCACGCGGGTCGGCTGGCACGGGTGTCCTGGCTTGGGCTACCGGCTTGTGGCGTCGAACCAGAAGTGTCCGGCAGGCTCCCCGCGGAGAGACCGGTAGACTCCGGTGGCAAGCCGCATTCGGCGGCGCGCAGCTGACGCTCTTGACGTCGGGATGACGCAACAGGAAGGGCGCATTCGTGATCCTCCCCAAAGACCGCGATCCCAGATTCATCACCATTCGTCGCGGGGGAACGCTCACTGACTCCGACCATCGACTCCTGGCCTTGTGGGCGGCCGGGTGCGCAGAGCACGTCCTGCACCTCTTCGAGTCGGTGCAGCCCTCGGACCCGCGGCCGCGCCGGACCATCGAGAGTGCTCGGGCTTGGGCGCGCGGCGAGATGACGATGTCTGAGGCCCGCGCGGCGGCTGGGGCCAACGCCGCCGCAAGAGAGTTGAGCGGAGCCGCTCGGCACGCCGCATATGCTGCCGGCCAGGCCGTAGCGGTGTCGCATGTCGCCGCGCACGAGCTCGGTGCCGCGGCCTACGCGATCAAGGCCGCGCGCGCAGCTGCGCGCGACGGCGAGCAAGAGAATGCCGGCCGGCTGGAGTGCCAGTGGCAGCGCGATCAACTGCCGGAGGCGATCCGCGATCTTGTCCTGGACGATCAGCGATCGCGCAACGATATCTGCTGGTCGGTGTTCGACTGCTGAGGAGCCGTCAGGGTGTGTCCGCACCGGCTGACGCCAGGCCATCAGTGCTCGGCGATGAACCCTTCGAGCAGGGCATGCCACGCACCCGGCTCGTGGACTCCCGGCACGGTCTCCTCGCCGAAGAGCAGATCGACCAGGTATCTCGGCCTCTTGCCACCGATGGCCATCGCTTTGACGCACGAGACGCAGTAGACGACCACATCTTCTCGAGGCATCGACTCCGCACGCCTCGCCATGAGTGCTTTCACCTCGTCGTCGGGAAGCCTGCCGAAGAAGCTGTCGCCGCAGCATACGGCGTGAGTGCGAGTCGCTTCGGGTTCGACGACGACGATGTTCATCCGGTCGAGCAGCTTGCGAACGGCGGCGTGGACCCTGGGCTCCGTACGTGTCGGGCAGGCGTCGTGGACCGTCATCTCGGCGCCGGCGTAGTCAGGGAAGTCGAAGGTCTCACTGACGGCCAGAGCCTCCCACAGTGAGATGGTCGAGATGCCCTCGTAGCATTCGCGGTAGCGCCTGTCGCAGCCTGCGCAGGTGTTGATGACGACGGAGCCCGGCTCGAGACGTGGCTCATGTCTGCAGCAGGTCAGGTGGCTCGCGATCCCGGTCTCGACCGAGTCGAGGTGAGTCAACACCCGCTCGGCCAGGTGCGGCTTGTAGAGCATGAGGGCGCAGCCCGGGGCGTAGACATGGCTCACGAACTCCTCCTTTGTCGCCGATGCGACAAGCCTACGACGCGACTGGCGTGCCGTCCTATCCGAAACATGCGGTCGATCCAGAGAGCATGGCCTCACAAGCGCGTCCAGACGGACTGCGGAAGCGGTACGCTCTCGACGAGCGATCGGCCAGTCGTTGAAGCCGGACACGTGAGCACCATGAGCGGAAGGGATCCCGCGATGCCCAAGAGAGCTGCCGCCTTCGCCTACTACGCGCTCATGGTCGTTCTGTTCCCGGTCACGCTGGTCGGCTTCGTGATCTGGGTGGGCAAGCTCCTGTTCGTGAAGACACCGGGCATTTCGACCACTGCGCAGGGCCCACTGTCCGCTCGCTGGACGATGCACAACCTGGGCGTCCGGGAGGACGAGGCGGCGAACCGGCTGCTGCCCATCGTGCCCGGCGTGCCGTGGCTGGGCATGCGTCTGACAAGCTGGCCCATGATGCTCGCCCACGCCGCCACCGGCTTCGTCCCAAAGACCTTCCGCTACCCGTTCGAAGGCGACGTCGCTCCCGCGGTGGAGGCCGGGGCCAGAGTGACCTTCTTCGACGATGTGGTCGACCGCTTCCTTCCTGACATCGACCAGTTCGTCACACTCGGCGCCGGGTTCGACACCCGGCCGTACCGCCTTCCCAGGGACTCGCCGGTCATGTCTTTCGAGGTCGATACGCCGAAGACGCAGGCTCTCAAGACCGAGATGCTGGACAAAGCCGGGATAGACACCACCAAGGTCGCGTTCGTCGCCGCGGACTTCGAGGCCGAGGATTGGCTCGGCAAGCTGGTCGAGGCCGGCCTGGACACCCGTCGCCCAGCGCTCTTCCTCTGGGAGGGCGTGCTCATCTACCTGGACCGTGAGGCCGTCGAGGATACGCTGCGCAAGGTCGCGAGCTGCGCCAAAGGCACGCTCCTGGCGTTCGACTACTACACCTCGGTGTCCCTTGAGTCGAACGACATGTACTGGCGCTTCGCGCGAGCATCGACCAGGGCGGCAGGCGAGCCGCTCAAGTTCGGCGTTGACAGCACGCCACCATCGCGGGAGCGCCTGTCCGAGCTTCTCCGATCCTGCGGGTTGGCGCTCTCAGAGCAGCGCACGCTCGGTCTAGAGACGGAGACGGAGCGCGCGTGGGGCGGCTTTGCGATCGCCGTCGTCGAGTAGCCGGTCGAGGTCCGACAACATGGCGTGACTCGAAACGAGCGAGCGGGTGGCAGTCACCGACGACTCGAGTCCACAGCGGTTCTACCATGGCACCAAGGCTGACCTGAAGCCGGGGGACCTGATCAGGCCAGGCCAGCGGCCCAACTTCGGCAAGGTGAAGAGGACTACCACCTGGGTCTATATGACCCGCACCCTTGAGGCCGCCATCTGGGGAGCCGAGCTGGCCCGCGGCGAAGGACCCGGCAGGATCTACGTGGTGGAACCGACCGGCCCGATCGTGGATGACCCCGATCTGACGGACAAGAGATTCCCGGGTAACCCGACGAAGTCGTACTGCTCAACGGGGCCGCTGCGGGTCACGGGCGAGGTCGCGGATTGGCAGGGGCACGCCCCCGAAGCGCTCAAGGCCATGAAGGACGCGGTCGAGCGGGTCGCCAGGGCGCAGGAGGCGTTGGCCGCCCGGATCCCCTGCAAGGCCGAGTTCGATCGCATCCACGACCTGTCGGACGGGTCGGCACGTGAATGGGCGCCTGACGCGCAGTACCTGGGCTGCAAGCTTCTGATGCTCATCCGCGGGGCAGACGTGGAGATCTCGTCGGCTCTCGATTACCACTCGCGTTCGCGTGGCGAGACCCACACGATCCGGTCGCCTCGCTCGACAGACATGAAGCCGGGGTCGCAGGAGGGTGGCGTCGCGTTGTCCGGCAGAGTCACCGACGTCACTGCATGGCGCGAGGGCTGGGCGGCTGCGCTTGAGTCATGTGCGACTGAGATCGGGCTGGCTTCCGAGGTGCGGATGTTCATCTCCGTTGACGCGGATCATGACACGCTGACCTTCCTTGTGGACGCCGACGGTCCCGACGTTTCGTGGCATCGGGATCTGCGATCGGTGGGCGGGGTCCTGTCGGATCGCGAGCGCGGCAAGATCCGGTGAGCCGGACGCGGGCATCCGTGGAAGCGCACACGCTCCGGTCTAGTGGTCGCCCTTGATCACGAAGAACGAGCCGCGGATCGTCCCGGCGAGCTTGGACTTCTGCCGGGCGAACTTGAACCTGCCTTCGAGCTCCTTGGGCACTTCCATCCCTTCGGAGAGCTTGAAGCCGACAGCCCGCTTCTTGGGATCATCGATCGCGTACATGACGTTGACCTCAAGGCCATCTTCATAGAACACGTGAGCGAACCGGGTGCCTTCCGCTTCGTAGCTTGAGGTCTCCAGCGGCTTGGCGGCGAACTCGATGTCACGCTCCTTCTTGAGGATCCCACTCACGTAGTCCAGCGTGTCCTGGCTCTCGCTGGCCGGCACGACCGTGAACGCATGCTTGTACTTGTTCATGGAATACCGCGCCTCGTTGGCACGCAGGCCGGCAAGGGCCGCGGCGACGGGCGAAGATTCCAGGCCCGCTGTGGACACGTTCTCGAAATCGACAACGTTGGACACTCCTATCCCTCCCTTGGGACTTCTGCAATGTATCCGTCTCAAATGTCTACCTGCCCATTCGGGGATGTCGGGGCACGCCGACGGCTCCCGGCTCACCCAGCCTGGGTCACCCTGCACCCCCACCGGCCACTTCGCCAAGGTGCAGCCTGTCGCGCCTCGGAAGGTAGACTGGTGAGCGGTGGGGCCGGGGTCGGGAGGCAGACTCATGCGCGTCTGGATCGGACGGAGCATCCTCGCTGTGGCGGCGATCCACACTGTCTTCGGTATCGCAGTTCTCGGCGGCCGGCTCGCGCCACTGCTTCATCGGGGGCTCTTCAACACAGTCACACTGTCGCAGGCCTCAGCGACTGCCGCCACGTTCTGGTTCTTCGTCTCCGGCGTGCTTGCCTTCCTGGTCGGCGGTCTCGTGCACCACCTCGAACGACTCGGCATCGCTTTCCCCGGGTTCCTTCCTTGGACACTCCTTGCGCTCACGATCGCCGGATGCGTCCTGATGCCCGTCTCAGCGTGGTGGCTTCTGCTCGTGCCCGTGGCCGGCATGTTCGCCCGGAGGCGGCGAGCGGTCGTGGTCCTGACGAAGCGCTACGCTCGAGCGCGCGGCCGGCCGCGACCACGGTCGGCGCGCGTCATCGACAGGAGGAGGGCGGGGATGTCTCCCAACACCACCGATCACATGGCCCCGGAGAAGGTAGCCCGGATCGCGGGCGGCTTCTACCTCGCGTTCATCCTGGCTTCCGTGCTGGCCGACGCTCTGGGGCACGTCGGGCTGGGCTCAGCGCCGCAGGTCTACCAGGCGATCGCCGCGAATGTCTGGTCGTTCCGTCTGGGTCTTGTCATCGCCTTCACATCAGCGTTCCTCTTCCTCATGGCTGCCTGGGGTCTGTACGTTCTTCTGCGACCGGTCAACAGGGACCTGGCCCTGCTGTTCCTGCTGCTCAACACCGTCGGTGTCGCCATTCAGTGCGCGAGCATGCTCCCGCTGATATCCGCGATGCTGCTGGGGGACGGGGTCGGCCGCGTGCGAGCCTTCTCGGGGGCACAGCTGGAGGGGCTGGCGTACCTGTTCATCAACGTCTACAAGACGGGCTTCGTCACGGCCCAGCTGTTCTTCGGCACGTGGTTGTTCCCGCTCGGCTATCTGGTCTACACGTCCAAGTTCCTTCCGCGGTTCCTGGGCGTCCTTCTGATGCTCGACGGGATCGCGGTCCTGATCTGGTTCCTTCAGGCCCTCCTGCTACCGGCCTACCCCGTGATCACCTACCCCGGGCTCGCCGTGAGCTTCGTCGCTGAAGTCGGGCTGGCGCTGTGGCTCCTCGTCAGGGGTGTGAAGGTCAGCGACGCCACAGCCGGCTCGGTGGGCTGATCGGGAGTCGGGCCGCAACCGGGCGCCCTGAAGACTCGCGCGCGCGCGAACGGCGTAGACTCGTGAGGCAAGGAGGCGGCGCGGTCAGCCGTTGAGGCGGATCGCGCCTTGGGGGACGATGCGAGGAGGGGAGCGGACGTGAGCGACGCCACCGCAACTATCGAGGTCACGGCCAGCCACATGCCGGGTTCAGTGGCTCAAGACGCGGTGCACCCGATCATCGAGGTCGACGGTGAGCCTCGTCAGGCCAAATGGGGGCTGAACACTCTCACCGTTCCACCGGGTCAGCACACGCTGAAGGCGTACCACAAATGGCTTCTCTTCCGCGAGGCGTTCGCCAGCAGCACCACGGTAGATGTCGCGGATGGACAGACCGCGCGCCTCGGCTGGCGTACGGGCGCAGCGGTGTTCCAGGCCGGGAAGTGGTCGGTGATGTGACCCGAGAGTGCGCGCTGCTCCTCTGCAGACCGTTGATCGGGGACCTGCTCGGGCGCGCGTCTGCCACCTGGGGATGACGAAGCGAGCGGCGTGCGGCGCCTGAACGGCACATCGAACAGACGCCGCAACGGTAGAATCGTCCCACGACGCCCTCGCGACTCATGCGCACGATCGTTCGACCCTGCCCTGCATCGAAGATCGGAGTCTTCATGCGTTCTGCGCTGGCTCTGTTCGTCTTCGTGACCGCGGCCGTTCTCGAAGTCGCCGGCGACGCAGTGATACGTCGCGGCCTGCGCGGGGGCGGACTTCTGATCCTGCTGGCGGGCGCGGTCATGCTCGCGGCCTACGGCATCGTCGTGAACCTGCTCGGCTGGGACTTCTCGCATCTCCTCGGCGTCTACGTGGCCGTGTTCGCAACGGTCGCAGTACTCGTTGGCAGGTTCGCGTTTCGCGAGACGGTGCCCGCTACCACATGGGCTGGTCTGACTGTGATCGTGCTGGGCGCTCTGGTGATCCAACTCGGGCCCACGTTCGTGAAGTGACGGCTCTTCGCGCGGGTGCCATCGGCGCGGCGGCGGGAGGGGGTTGCGCCAGACCGACACATATCAAGGGAGAGTCCCGAGGAGGGTGTTGCTGTCGACGATCGGGTCGCGGGGCGATGTCCAGCCGCTTGTGGCGCTGGCGCTGCAGTTGAAGGAGCTTGGTGAGGAAGCACGCGTGTGCGCTCCTCCTGACTTCCGGGACTGGGTCGAGGACCTCGGGATCCCCTTCGTACCCCTCGGGCCGGAGGTTCGCTCGACGGCGAAAGCCGGTTCATCACTGTTGCCTGCACAGCCCACGGCGGAGCAGGTACGTCAGATGATCGAGGGCACAGTCGCCACCCAGTTCGAGACGATACCGGTGGCAGCCGAAGGCTGCGATGTCATCGTGGCCGGCAACGCCCTGAACATCGCCGCCCGGTCGGTGGCCGAGCACATGGGAGTCCGCTATGTGTTCGCGGCGTATTGCCCGATCACGCTGCCGTCCTCCCACCACGCGCCGCCGAAAGTGCTCGCATGGGCTGCGGAAGACCCTGCCGCGGACGATCTCACGCTCTGGGCCGAGGATGCTGTGCGCTGGACTGAGACCTGGGGTCCCTCTCTCAACGCCCACCGGGCGGCAGTCGGGCTTGCGCCGGTGGCCGACGTGCGGGGACACATCCTCACCGACAGGCCCTGGCTGGCTGCTGACCCGACGTTGGCTCCCTGGCCTGAGCCCGGGGATCCGCATGTGCTGCAGACGGGCGCCTGGATCATGAGGGATGAGCGTCCGCTGTCTCCGGAGCTGGAGGAGTTCCTCGAGGGCGGCGAGCCACCGGTCTACTTCGGTTTCGGCAGCATCCGCGCGCCTCAAGGTCTCGGTACGGCGATGGTCGAAGCGGCCCGCGCGCTCGGTCGCCGCGTGATCGTGTCGCGCGGCTGGGCAGATCTGGCGATCGTCGACGACGGGCCGGACTGCCACGCCGTCGGAGAGGTCAACCAGCAGGCGCTGTTCAGACGGGTCGCGGCCGTCGTGCACCACGGCGGCGCAGGCACGACGACCGCTGCCGCCAGCGCTGGAGCACCACAAGTCGTCATCCCCCAGCACTATGATCAGCACTACTTCGCGCGGCGGGTGAGCGAGCTCGGGATCGGAATCGCCCACCCGCTCGTCGTCCCGACCACCGAGTCACTGACGGACGCGCTGGAGCAGGCCCTCCGGCCCGCCGTCACGGCACGCGCCCGCGTCGTCGCCAAGGCGGTGCGCACCGATGGCGCAATGGTCGCCGCGCAACGACTGATCGCTGGGGGCTAGGAGGTGGGCAGGTGATCGTCGTACGTCCGGAGCGGCAGGATGACGCCGGCGCCATCCGGGACGTGGAATGCGCGAGCTTTCCCACGTCGGCGGAGGCGGACCTCGTCGATCGGCTCAGAGGCGCGGGGCACCTGACCGTGTCGCTCGTCGCGGGGCTCGACGGCGAGGTGGTCGGTCACGTCGCCTTCAGCCCCGTCTCGGTGGGATCGGGCAGCGTCGGCGTCGGCCTGGCTCCCGTCGCGGTGTGCCGATCCCACCGTCGCCGAGGCGTAGGGGCACAGCTGATCGAAGCGGGGCTCGCCGCGTGCGAGGCGCTCGGCTTCGGATGGGCGGTCGTTCTCGGCGATCCCGCCTACTACTCGCGGTTCGGGTTCCGTCCCGCTTCGGCTCTGGGACTGTCCGGTGAGTTCGGCGGCGGGGACGCGTTCCAGGCGATCGAGCTCACCGCCGGCAGGCTGCCAATGGGCGGTGGTCTGGTGAGCTACACCCACGAGTTCGCGTCGCTGCGCTCGTCGTCGGGGTAGGAGGTAGTGTAGGTGAGGCGGGACTCGCTGTGAGAGAGGAGATCTTCCGATGAAGTACGGAGCGCGCAACGCGGTCCGCGGAGAGGTCAAGTCGGTCAAGAAGGGCGACATCATGTCGCTCGTGAAGTTCGACGTGGCCCCCTGCGAGATGGCGTCGGTCCTCACGACCGAATCGCTCGACGAGATGGATCTGAAGATCGGGGACAAGGTGAGCCTGGTCGTCAAGGCGGTCAACGTCCTGCCGGTCAAGGAATAGGTTCGCAACAAGGCTCCTGAGTCTTCTTGACGCTGTGCCGGCGGTCCGGCCGGCGGGGGGCCGCTACGTGCCGACGAGAGGGCTAGAGATGCGCGGCGTCGTCTGCTACTACTCCGGCTCGGGGAACACGAGGTTGGCCTGCGAGCATCTCGCCGCCCGGGTGGGGATCGATCTGGACCTCGTCGATGTGGTCGATGACGCCAAGGTCGATCTCGCGTCCTACGACGTCGTGGGGCTGGCGGCGCCCACGGATTTCGGCGGGATGCCTCAGCGTTTCGAGACCTTCATCGACGGACTCCCGCAGCAGCAGGGAAAGCCGGTCTTCCTGCTCAACACGTTCGGGTTCATGAGCGGCAGGACGCTGCGCGACATGGCCGACCTCGCGACATCGCGGGGGTTCGAGGTCCTGGGCGGGCACTCACTGCGGATGCCCGAGGACTATCCGCCCATGATCGCGATCCGTCTTGGCTTCGCCGGCCAGCCGACGCGCGGTGGGGTGCGCGCGTTCGACACCTTCATCGACGGGCTCGCGTCGACGCTGGGCGCGCTTCAGCGCGATGAAGCGGTCGCGCGTCGGCCCATTCGGATCGGCCTGCTGAGCGCGGCGTCCCGGACCCGCGCGAGGACCGCTGCGCGCGAGGACATGGGGGACAAGTCCGTCGACGCGGAGCTCTGCACCGAGTGCGGCCTGTGCGAGCAGCGATGCCCGTACCGGGCGATCACCCTGTCGCCGAAGCCCGTCTTCGACATGGGTGCGTGCTACGGGTGCTGGCGCTGCTACAACCAGTGCCCGCAGCACGCGATCTACACCGCCAGGTTCCGGGGAGGACCCTACTATCCGGGCCCGTCGCGGCGCACGCGGGAGACACTCGAGGCGTAGCGCTGCGTTGCGGTGCGGCTCCGGGACGCGTAGGCGTGTCGACGGGGAGGCGCGGCGGTCCGCCGCCGCCGGTCCATCGAACTGACGGGAGCACTTGTGGCAGATGACACGATCCGCGCCGGCGAAGACGACGAGGCGAAGTTGCAGGCAGCGGTCGACGCCGCGCGACAGTCGATCGGCCAGTTCCTCGACTCCTTCGCGGACCCGAAGCCCGATCAGGACTCCTTCCTGGTGAGCGTCGCTTTCATCGAGGGGACCCGCTTCGAGCGCATCTGGGTCTCCGGCCTGGACTTCTCCGGCGAAACACTTCGCGGCGTGATAGCGAGCGAGCCGGCACTTGCCGGCTTCGTCTTCGGGCAGCCGGTGGAGTTCACATATCCGCAGATCACTGACTGGATGTACGTCGAGGACGGTCGCCTGGTAGGCGGATACACCATGCGCGTGATCCGTGACCGTCTGAGCGCGGACAAGAGGGCGCAGTTCGATGCAGAGGTGCCGTTCACGTTCTGACCGGCGGGACGTCACGCCCCCACGTCGACCTGGAGTCTGCGGGCGGCGCGGGACCGACGAAGGAGGCGCGGGCATGACCGCCAGGAACGCCAGGGGCCTTGGGATCGTCGCCCTGCTGCTCGCGGTCGCCACCGTGCTCGCTCCCGTCGAGCTTGAGCTGTCGCTGATCTCGACTGCCGCTGTCAGCACGGGTCACCTCATTCCCAGAGGCATCGCGTCTATCGGCCTCTCGCTCGTTGTCTGGGCCGGGCGGGCCCTGTTCGTGTTCGCGGCCTATGGATTCGCGCGGCTCGCGCCGAGCGGCACCCCGAGACACCTGTTCGTCGCCGCGCTCCTCGTCACGGTCGCCGGGATCGCCCTGGGGTACTCGGTCCCCTCGCCGACCGACGCCTCGGCGGTGGCGACCGTCGCGCTGTCCGGCCTGGGACAGCTCCTGCTGTGCGTCGGGCTCGCGGACTCCGGCTGGATCCCGTTGTGGATCCCCTGGCTCGGTGCCGTCGCGGCCGCAGTCCAGTCCGGCGCCTGGCTGTACCAGGTCTCGCCGGCACCGACAGCCGCGCTGGAGATCGTGTCTCGGACCGAAGGGCTGGGCTCGCTCGCCTACCTCGCCTTCCTCGTCTCGCTCGGTGTCGCGCTGATCCTGCGGTCGCGAGCCGCCGTCTCGCCCGAGGCTACCGATGGGGAGGAAGGGCCGGCGTGAGGAGGCGCACGGTGCTGGTACCATCCCAGGGGTGAGCCGCAGCCGGCTGACGCGGATGACATGAGGACACACTCGGACAAGGGGGCTTCACGTGGTGACCGACTCGGAACGGCAGTTGATCGTGGACGAGGAGCATCTTCGGATGCTGCCGGTCTTCTACTGGGTGCTGGGTGCGACCGAGTGCTTCCTGGCCCTGTACGGGTTGGTCTACGTGGGGCTGGGCATCTTCTTCGCCTCCATTCCAATCGATTCCGCATCGTCGAGCGCGGGCCCGCCACCCGCCTTCATCGCGTCGCTCTTCGTCGCGATCGGCGCGGGCTTCATGGTCGTCTTCGGCGCTGTCGGCATCTTGACGATCCTCACCGGTTTCTGGATCAGGAAGAGGCGGCATCGCACCGCGTGCCTCGTGATGGCGGGCCTGTCGTGCCTGTCTGTGCCGTGGGGCACGATCGTCGGCGTGTTCAGCTTCATCGTGTTGCTGAGCCCGTCCGTGAAGACGCTGTTCGATCCCGGCAGCGGCGGGTCGGGTGCGCCCGAGTCACGTGAAGGCATCATCACTGCGTCGAACGGCGATGCGGGAGCCGCGAGCTGACGCAGAGGTCGCGAAGGTCCGGACGGCCGGAGGTGCTGTGACTCGGTGTCGAGAAGCGACGTGGTTCCAGCCAGGGGTGGGCATGTGGCATCCGGTCTGATCAGGAAGCCCAGCGCTCTCGTTCCTCTCGCGATGTCCGTCGCGGCGATCGCGCTGGTCGTGGGGCATGCCGCGCTCTTCGGTATCGCCCATGAGGTCGATGAGGGCGCGGCGGCGCACATCTTCCAGCTCCTGATGGTCGCGCAGGTGCCGGTGATCGCGTTCTTCGCCGCCAGGTGGCTCCCAGGATGCCGCAGCGAGGCGCTCCGCATCCTGGCGCTGCAGGTCGCGGGGGTCGTGGTCGCATTCGGATGCGTCTACCTGCTCACATAGCGTGGCGGGTACAGGGACGACGCCGTACTCGTGTGCATTGACGGAGGTCGATGGCGTGCCGCAGGGGGGCAGATCGTGAAGATCGTCGTGGGACTCTTCCTGGCGGTGCATGGCCTGATCCATGTGACCTACTTCGTGCCGTCGGACGATCCGCGCTACCCGATGGCACCGGCCCGGTCGTGGCTGGTGACCCGCGCGCGTGTGCCGCTCGGGGTCGTCCGCATTCTCGTGCGAGCTCTGGCTCTGTTGGCGACCGTCGGCTTCTGCCTGTTCGCGCTGAGCTACCTGGGTCTGCTCGTGCCCGCTGCCTGGTTCGTGTCGCTGGGAGTCGCGTCAGCCGTGGTCTCCCTCGTGGTGATCGCCGCCACGTGGAACACACAGTTCATCGTGGGAGCGGCGATCGATCTGGGCATCCTCATCTGGGTGCTGTTCTAGGAAGCGTTTCCCGCGGTGCGCGGAGCTGAAGGTGGCGCCATGTGCAGGAACATCCGTGTGCTCTACAACTTCGAGCCGCCCTCGACGGACGGTGACATCCGCGCGGCCGCCTCGCAGTACGTCCGGAAGGTCAGCGGCTTCGCAAAGCCATCGGCAGCGAACGAGCGGGCGTTCAGTCGCGCGGTGGACGACATCGCTCGGGCGACGTCGACCCTGCTCGAGTCGCTCGTGACGACGGCCCCACCGAGAGACCGGGCTGTCGAGGTTGCGAGGGGACACGAACGCGCGGTGCGGAGATTCGGAGTCTGAGCTCGCAAACGAGGCTTGACGCCCGACGCGCTTGAAGGCAGGGCAAGCGTTGCGGCTGAAGGGCAGCGGAGGGGTGCGGGAAGTGCAAAGCGCTGAAGACCTGAGCAGCCCGGTGGAGGCGAAGGCGGTCCTGGTCGATCCGCGGACGATGACCGTCGTTTGGATGAACGAGGCGGCCTCTCATGTCGTCTCGGGCCAGGATCCCTGCGCGGCCGACATGACGATCGACCAGGTGCTGCCGATGGCCGAGGCGATGGGAGTCCCCGAAGCTCTGCGCGAAGTGGCCGCCACGGGCGTCGCCCGACACCTTCGAACCGCTCTGGTCTCGACCGTCAAGGGAAGCGTGGCGATCGTCGTATCGGTCTACCGCTTGCCCGAGGGTGCCCTGCTGGTCCTGGCGGAGAACGCGTGGCGCCCCGCGCAGGGGCCGACCGCCAGTGGCGCGCCGGCACATCGCCGCCGGCGGACACGCTAGCCCCCTGTCGGCGGTCTTTGCCGACGACGAGTGAGTGACTGAGGGACGATCACCACCGGTCCGGGTGCAGCCGGTCCGGGTCGAAGCGGTCGGCCGGTCCCGGCACGCGTTGCGGGTGACCGAGAGCCACCAGCGAGTGCGGCACCATGCGACCCGGGAGCCCCACGACGCGACGCACGGCGGCCCTGAAGGGCGGCACGGGGTGCACGCCGATCCACACGCCTCCAAGGCCGATGGCATGTGCCGCCACCAGGGCGTTCTCGATGGCAGCCGCGCAGTCGATGACCCAGAAGCCGGGGTAGCGTACGGCTCGCTTGTCCGCGCAGACGACCAGTCCCAGTGGGGCAGCCGCCAAGGGCCGCGCATAGGGCGTCGTTCGCGAGAGCCGCTCCAGGACGGCGCGGTCCCGGACGACGACGAAGTGCCAGGGCTGTTCATTGGTCGCCGAAGGCGCGGCCATCGCAGCTCGAAGGACGATCTCGGCATCCTCGTCCGAGACGGGCTCGTCGCCGAACGAGCGCACGCTGCGTCTGGTCATGATCGCTTCGATCGCGTCCACTGTTGCCTCCCTCAAGCCGGATCCACTGTCGACACTTTGACACCTTGGGACAGCGTAGCGGCCTCGCGGAGGTCGGCGTCCGTCGCGCCTTCCGCATACGGCGCCGGGCCTGCCCGGTCCTCAGGGGGTCCTTCGACGAAGACGGAAGCGCTACGCTGAGGACCGGGAGGCTTCGGCGAACCGGCGAGGACCGGTCACTCGCGCCGCCCGAGCTCGGACCTTCGATGGGACGCGCACTGATGACGACGAACGCACTCGCGACGCTGATCGCGGAGATCGAGGCCGACCCTTCCCTCGAGGAACCGGGTCGCCTCCTCCAGCGCATCGACGTTCTCGACCGACTCGAAGCGGATCTTCCGGACGTCCGCAGCGCGGATCCGCACGCGGCGTCGATCGATCTCGCGCTGTGCGAGCGTGCCCGCGACGTGCGCGCTCGGCTGGAGGGCGCCAACCGCGCGGTGTACCGATCGATCAGATGCGGCATCCGGTGCGGGTCCGGCGCGACGCCGCTGGTGGGATGGGCTGAGAAGCATCGCGCGGCCGGTGACGTCACCACGCCGGTGCACGGTGAGCACTACGACAGCCTCGACGTGCTGGTCGGAGGCGTGCTGCGGCTGAGCCCTCCGGGTCCCGCTGTCGGCGAGCTCGACCAGGAGATGGTGCCCTACCAGCCCACACCCGCCCGCCACATCTTCGACCTCATGGACCGCGTGGGACTCACCGAGCATGACGTGCTCGTGGACCTGGGATCCGGACTGGGCCATGTGCCTCTGCTGGTCTCGATCTGCACGGACGCCGAGGCGGTCGGCGTCGAACTGCAGCCCGCGTACGTCGAGAGCGCCCGCCGCTGCGCCCGCACCCTGAACCTGTCTCGGGCAGCGTTCCTGCAGCAGGACGCGCGCGAGACAGACCTCTCGGCCGGCACTGTCTTCTACCTGTTCACGCCCTTCATCGGCGGCATGCTGCGATCGGTGCTCGACTCCCTCCACGTGCAGGCGGCGAGTCGAGCGATCCGTGTCTGCACGCTGGGCCCCTGCACGCCCATGGTCGCCGAGGAACCGTGGCTGAAGACTGAGGATGCCCCGGTGACGGACCGGATCGCGATCTTCGGCTCCCGGGGGAGGGCGTAGCGCGGGCCCGCAGGATCGTCCGGTCCAGGGTCGCGCGGAACACGGGCAAGGCGACGAAGTGACTCCGCGGAGTCCCGGCCTCCATCAGCCCGCGCGATAGGTCGCGATGATCACTCCCGTGCTCGTGTTCTTGGTGTCGACGAGCCGGAGCGCAGCGGACGCCCCGCCGTCCGTGAACAACCGCCGGCCCGACCCCAGGACGAGCGGGTGGATCAGCAGCACGAACTCGTCGATGAGCTTCCTTCGCATCAGTGACTGGATGAGTTCGCCGCTGCCGAGGATCACGATGTCCTTCTCGGACTGCTTCTTCAACTCGGCCACCGAGTCGGCGGCGTCGCCGGGAAGCAACGTGGAGTTCACCCAAGGCAGTGGCTCTGTCAGCGTACGGGACGCGACGAACTTCCGAGTGCTGTTGAGCACCGCGGCGAACGGGTTGTCGTCAGGCATGTTCGGCCATATCGAGGCGAAGTCCTCGTAGGTCCGTCGTCCGAGCAGCAGGGGTCCCGTGTTCGCCATGCCCTCTCCCATGACCCCGCCCATGATCTCGTCGTTGTAGGGCACGGCCCACCCGCCGTACCTGAATCCTCCGCGGGTGTCCTCGTCAGTCCGGCCGGGCGCCTGCATCACACCGTCGAGCGTGACGCTGTTGGTGACGATGATCTTGCTCATCTGGATCCCTTTCCGCTGGAGCGGCTCGCGAGTCGTGACGTGGGGGCGCTGAGATCGACGTTCGGGCTGAAGCTGCCGATACGATGCGCGGCACTATCCTAGGGTGTTGTTCCCCGCTGGCCCGGTGGTCCGCAGAGAAGACCCGACCCGATCGGGTGTCCCCGTGCGTCGACCGCGAGTCACTGGCGGCGCCCGGTGCATGATGATGCCTGCGCGCACGGTCGTCCGGTGACTCGGCTCGCGCGACGCGCAGACCACCACGAACGGGAGTCGCCGTGTCAGCGATGGACCCAGGAGGACGCAACGACGCCTGGCCACTCATCTGTCCCGTGTGCGAGCGGGAGCTGAGATCGGGGCCGGGAAGCCTGGTGTGCCCGAGCGGGCACAGTTTCGACGTGGCGCGAGAGGGCTATGTCAACCTGCTGCCGCCCCAACACCGTGTTCGGGGGATCGAGGGCGACAGCCTCGCCATGCTGCAGGCTCGTCGTCGGTTCCTCGAGTCGGGACACTACCGGCTCCTGTTGGACCAGCTGGTCGCCGAGGTCGGATCGTGTCTTGCTCACAGCGACGTCGCTCGATCCGACGCGGCGCGTGGAGCGTGCGTGCTGGAAGTCGGGTGCGGTGAGGGCTACTACATCGGCTCCATCGCCGAACGGTTGAAGGGCCGCGGCGATGCGACGCCGGTCTTCGTGGGCGCGGACATCTCGAAGTCGGCCGTCAGGCTCGCGTCGAGGAGATACCATCACGCCCGCTTCCTCGTCGCCGACGTCCGTCGCAGGATCTACCTGCAGACCGGTTCCGCGAACGTACTGCTGGACGTGTTCGCGCCTCGGGACGCCTCTGAGTTCGCTCGCGTCGTCCCGCCAAGCGGGACGGCCATCGTCGTGATCCCGTCGGAGGCGCACCTCGCCAGCCTGCGGACGGCGCTGGGGCTCCTCGACATCCAGGAGGACAAGGAGGCGCACGTGCGCGAGCGGCTCCGGGACGGCTTCCGGCTGGCGGACAGGAAGGAGCTGCGGTACCCGATGGAGCTGTCGGCCGATTCGGCGATGGACGTGATGCGTATGGGACCCAGCAGTCGGCACAGGACCGAGGACTCCGCCGCGCTCGGGGGCGACTCGATCGCGACCGAGGCCGCGTTCGTGATCCTGCGTCTCGAGAGGACGTGACCGCCCTACCGCGACCCGGGGAGTTGCTGAGGTCCGCGGCCGCGCCGGCGGAGACGTGCAAGCTGGTAGGCTGAGTCGGAAGTGCCATGTGACGTGCGGCGACGGGTGTGACCATGAACGATGAGATACCGGGATCGCTCTCCGCTCTGTGGGAGCTCGCCGACGAGCTGGGGCACGAGTCGCTCACCGACCCCCTCTGCATCTTCGAGCCGGTCGGCCTTCTGCTCGTGCGTCCGCTCGAGAGATGGGACTATGACTGCACGCCCTCCAACTCGCTGACGTTCGCCCAGGCCGGAGAGGACGGGATCCACTTCAGTCTGCTCACCCTCGGGGGCGGCGATCCGGCCACGGCGCCGGTCGTGATGACGGTGCCCTCGGAGGGCCAAGACTGCAACAGGATCGTCGCAGGCGATCTCGACGAGTTCCTCGCGGCCGGCGCCATCAGCGGGTGGCTCACTCTCGGGCGCCTCGTGGACGAACCGGATGAGACGTTCGAGCGACTCGCAACACCGGATCCGGACCCGTGGTCGGAGCCCGAGCAGCTGCTCGCATCGATCAGGGAGCGACTCGCGATAGAGCCGATGCCCCTTACCGCCAAGCGCTACGACGAACTGCAGCTCACATTCGGGCCGGCCGTCGTCGTCGAACGTGGGGGTGACGAATGACAGAGACAGAGGCTTCGCCCGTGGAACTGAAGCGCCTTGCCTCTATGTCTCTGCGGGCGACCGGGATCGTCGCAGTGGCGGTGGGAGTCGTGACGGCGATCGGCATGTACGTGACTGACCCCCGGATCGCACTGCTCCTCGCGATCGCGCACAGTCAGCAACTCCCTGTGTCGGAGTACGTGTCGGCCGGCGCCGTGCGCCTCATCCCATGGCTGCTGGCGACGGCACTGGCGACGTGGGTGGCTTACCGGCTGTGGCGGCTCGCACTGGGGAGTCCGGGCGCTCGGGAGCTCCTCTTCGCGTTCGTGGCGACCGGGGTCTCTCTCGGAGCGTCAGTCGTCGCGATACTCGGGCTGTACGCGACGGCTTCGGCGAGGATGTCCGCGAGCGCAGTCGCGTGGCTGCTGCTGTTCTGGGTCTTCGTCCCCGGGCTCTTCGGACTCGTCGCCATGCTCGTCATGGCGCCCGGCCTGCTGCGAGCCGGGCTCGCCACACGTTGGATAGCTCTTGTCGGGATCGCGTACGCGGTCCTGTCCGGCGTGGTGGTGGCTCTCACCGCGGCCGCCACATGGAACGCGTTCCTCCCCGGAGCGAGCTCCTTCCTCAGCGCGATCCAGCGTCTCGCTGCCGCGAGTTCGGGGTCCGCCGCCTTGGCCGTGCTCGCAAGTGGTCTCTACGCGCTGTTCTGGGTCGCTTTGGGAACCGGCCTCTACTCGAGAGGCGCCGACGAGATGGATCTGCCGGACGACGACGGCACGCGGCCGTGAGCTCGCTTCCGCGGGCCTGCCCGATGTCGTGGAGAGGACTCGCGGGAGATCGATGTCCGGTCCCGGCGAGTGCTGACTGACGGACCCGGAGGAGGATCGGCCATGAGGCTCGAGAAGGAGACGGAGAGATACCTCGTCAGTTCGGTGAAGCGCTTCTTCGCCGACGAGATGGATGACGACATCGGCGACCTCAAGGCCCTCCGCGTTCTGGACTACTGCGTCCGGGAGATCGGGCCGAGCATCTACAACCAGGCCATCGCCGACGCCCAGTCCTTCCTGCAGGACAAGGTCTCGGACCTGGGCGGCGCCTGCTACGAGCCCGAGTTCGACTTCTGGAAAGCTCACGGCGCATCGGCCCGGCCCGACGCCCTCGTCGGCGACGACGGGACGTCGGATACGTGATGGACCCCGTTCCGCTCGACATACGCCGTGCGGGTGACTCGGACGCCGGGATGCTGGCGGAGCTGGGCGCCCGGACCTTCTTCGACACCTTCGCCGAGTACAACACCGAGCAGGACATGGCCGCCTACCTCGCCTCGGCATTCGGCGCCGACATCCAGGCGCGTGAGATCGGGGATACGTCCGGCGTGGTCCTCGTCGCCGAGACGGGCGGCTCCGCGGTGGGCTACGCGAGGGTGCGTCTCGGCACGTCGCCGGCGGCTGTGACCGCTCGAGCGCCGGCGGAGATCGTGCGCTTCTACATCGACAAGCCGTGGATCGGCCGCGGGATCGGGACCCGCCTCATGGCGGCCGCGCTGGATGCCGCGGCGGCGCGGGGGTGCGACGTCGCGTGGCTCGATGTATGGGAGCGCAACCCGGGGGCGATCGCGTTCTACCGCCGGATGGGGTTCGATGTCGTCGGGCGCCAGAGCTTCCAGCTCGGCAGCGACCTCCAGGACGACCTGCTGATGGCGAGGACGATCGCTGACGTCGAGCAGGCGCTTCAAGCGCTCGGCTACTCGCAGCGCTGGGCGTCGCTCTTCGAGCCCTTTGCGTCGAGGGGCATGACGCTGGCGCGGGTGGTGAGGACCTCTCGAGGCAGCGCGGTCGTGGCGACCTCCGAGGGAGTCGTCCGGGCGCGCCTCGCCGCCACCCTGTCGAAGGCCGGGAGCGCTGCGATGGACCGGCCGGTGGTCGGCGACTGGGTGGCTGTGGCGACTCCCGAAGGACCCGACTCGCCGTTCATCGCGGCCGTCCTCGAGCGCGCGAGCGCGGTGTCCCGGTCCGACCCCGGAAGGACCTCAGAGGTCCAGGTCCTCGCCGCGAACATCGACACGGTCTTCGTCGTGCATCCGATCGACGAGCCGCCCAACCTTCGCCGCATCGAGCGTGAGCTGTCGGTCGCCTGGGACTCGGGCGCCGTCCCCGTGGTGGTGCTGACGAAAGAGGATCTCTCCGCAGATCCGGTCGCGGCTCTCGCCGCCGTGGAGGGCGTGGCACCGGACACAGACGTGGTCCTCGCGAACGGGCGTGACCCGCAGGACGCGAAGCAGCTCCTGAGCTACCTGTCGGGCCATCGCACCGCCGTGCTGGTGGGCCCGTCGGGCGCGGGCAAGTCGACGCTGATCAACGCGCTGCTCGGCGAGGAGCGCCAGGCGACGCGCGAGGTGCGCGTGAGCGACGGGCGAGGGCGCCACACGACGGTGTCACGGCAACTGTTCAGGATGCCGGGCGGAGGTCTGCTCATCGACACGCCAGGGCTCCGGGCGTTCGGACTGACGGGATCGCCGGAGGGCATCGCCTCGGCGTTCCCGGACGTGGAGGAGGCCGCGTCACGGTGCCGGTTCCGCGACTGCACGCACGACGCGGAGCCGGGCTGTGCCGTGCGTGCCGCGGTGGAGTCCGGTGCGCTGTCCGCGGAGCGTCTCGCCAGCTACCACAAGCTGGTCGGCGAGGCACAGAGCGCCTCGACGAAGGTGGAGAGCCGGCTTCGGGCCGAGGACGCCCGAGACTCGCGGGCACATCGTGTCGCGAAGCGGGATCCGGGGCGCGAGGGCGACGGCTGACGGCGCCGAGGAGGAGAGGAAGCGTGAACAGAGGCGGGTTCTCCTGGAAGCGGGCGCTGGGCATCACTCGCGTGAAGTCGAGCATCTCGCGCGCGACGGGCGTCCCACTCACCCGGAGCGGCCGGGAGCGCAAGATAGGCAGGATGATCACGGGCGGCGGGTGTGCGCTGCCGGCACTGCTCGGGGTAACCTTGGCGCTTGCCGCCGGTGCGTCCATCGTCCGGCGCTGAACGGAGCCCGACCCACGTCCGCGGTCGCGACCGCCGCCTCAGGCGCGGGGTCGCCGACCGCGTCAAGGAGAAGCTCTTGTACCAGATCCCCCTCGCCGCGACGTTGACGTTCGCCCTGGCCGCGACGTTCAGCCCGGGCCCCAACAACGTGATGAGCGCCTCCCTGGGGGTCATGTACGGCTACCGGAGGTCGCTGCCCTTCATCGTCGGCGTCACGTGCGGCTTCACGGTGGTCATGCTCGTGTGCGCGGCCGCGGCGGCGCTGCTGCTCGGCGCGCTTCCCGCCGTGGAGCCGTACCTCAAGTACGTCGGCGCCGCCTACATCCTGTGGCTCGCGTGGACCACGTGGGCGAAGCGAGCGGAGTTCGGACGGGCGGTGGGGGAGAAAGAGGTGCCGCGCTCGCACGGCTTCCCCGGGGGCTTCGTGCTCCAGTTCGCGAACCCGAAGGCCATCGTCTACGGGCTCATGATGTACTCGACGTTCCTGGTGGCGCTCGCCTCGAAGCCGATCCCGCTCGCGGTGAGCGCGGTGGCGCTGGCACTCCTGAGCATGACCTCGACATCACTCTGGGCGGCTTCCGGGATGACCGTTCGCAGATGGCTGCGGACGGACCGGGATCGCGCGATCATTGCGGGAGTGCTCTCGCTCACGCTCGTCTACACGGCGGTCGAACTGTCCGGGTTGCCCGCGCTGGTGGGTTCGCTCATCCGATGAGGCGGGCCGCCGCGAGGGACCGGATGGATGCGCTCGCCGCCCCCCAGGCCGCCGCGCGGCCGTCTGCTCTTCCGAACGGCGGCCGCGAGCGCTAGCGTGGAGGGACGCGACCTGTTCGCGCTCACACGATCGAGGGGGAAGGGACACACATGTTCGACGTCGGTTCGGTTCTGACGGTCCTTGTCTGGATCGTCGTGGCGGTCGTGGTGGTCGTCATCGTGCTCAGGCTGCTCCTCGGGGTGAGAGTCATCCGCTCGTCCCAAGTCGGCGTCGTGGAGAAGTGGTGGTCACCCCGAGGGTCGCTCAAGGACTCGATCATTGCGATGAAGGGCGAGGCGGGTTACC
The DNA here is from genome assembly GCA_903831865.1 of uncultured Coriobacteriia bacterium. Lineage (GTDB taxonomy): Bacteria > Actinomycetota > Coriobacteriia > Anaerosomatales > PALSA-660 > PALSA-660. Next base: position 9,666 of record CAIKZH010000029.1, on the reverse strand, counting down.
AGCCCGAGGTCCTGCGCGGCGGGATCCACTTCCGGTCGCCGTTGATGTACCGCGTGCGCATCATGCCGCTCATCACGATCCCGCAGGGCAAGATCGGCTACATCTTCGCCCGTGACGGCATCCCGATGCAGCCGCAGCAGACGCTCGCGCGTGTGGTGGAGTGCAGCAACTTCCAGGACGTGCGCGCCTTCATGGCGAACGGCGGCCAACGCGGTCCGCAGCGCGCCATCATGCGTGAGGGGACGTACGCGCTCAACCTCGCGCAGTTCATGGTCATCACGGAGAGCCACGTCCACTACCTCCCCATGGGCAACAAGGAGGAGGAGGGCACGGTCATGTCGATGGCGACCCACCTCGCCGAGGTGGGTGGCTTCACGCCCGTGCTCATCAAGGGCGCCGAGGACAAGGTCGGGATCGTGACGGTGCAGGACGGCCCCTCCCTGCCGATGGGCGACATCATCGCCCCACCGGTGGGAGACGAGGTCGGCGCCCCCAACTACCACAACAACTTCCAGAACCCGGAGGCCTTCCTGAGCGGAGGAGGCTATCGCGGTCGCCAGTACCAGGTGCTCACCGAAGGCACGTACTTCATCAACCGGCTCTTCGCCACCGTGGAGCTCATCGAGAAGACCATCGTCCCTGTCGGCTACGCCGGCGTCGTGGTGAGCTACTACGGACCCAAGGGCAAGGACATCTCCGGCGAAGAGTACCGGCACGGCGAGCTCGTCGCCTCGGGTTACCGCGGTGTGTGGAGCGAGCCGCTCATGCCCGGCAAGTACGCGTTCAACCTGTTCGCCGGCAAGGTCATCCTGGTCCCGACCACCAACATCATCCTGAAGTGGATCAAGGGCGAGCAAGGCGCGCACAACTACGACGCGAACCTCACGGAGATCGGGCTCATCACCAAGGACGCCTTCGAGCCTTCTCTGCCGCTCTCAGTGGTTATCCATATCGACTACAAGAAGGCCCCGCTCGTCATCCAGCGTTTCGGCGACATCGCGATGCTCGTGAACCAGACGCTGGACCCGATGGTGTCGAGCTACTTCAAGAACGTCGGCCAGACCAAGACGCTGATCGAGCTGCTTCAGCAGCGCAACGAGATCCAGGCTCACTCGAGCGAGGACATGAAGGAGAGATTCGGCCGCTACAACCTGGAGCTCGAAGAGGTGCTCATCGGCACCCCGCGTTCGCCCGAGGGCGACACTCGGATCGAGACCATCCTCACTCAGTTGCGCGACCGCCAGATCGCCTTCGAGAAGCTCGAGACGTTCGACAAGCAGAAGGTCGCAGCGGACAAGGAGCGCGAGCTCAAGGAGGCCGTGGCGGTCGCCGAGCAGCAGACGATGCTCACCCAGTCGGAGATCAACATCAAGGTGCAGGAGAACACGGGGCGCGCCGAGTTGCAGCGGGCGGCGCAGGATGCGGAGAGGGTGAAGACGCTCGCCCGAGGTGACGCCGAGAAGGTCAGGACGCTGGCGGCCGGCGAAGCGGACAGGGTCACCCTGATGGCGTCGGCCGAGCAGACGCGCGTGAAGGTGCTTGCAGACGCGGAGGCGACGCGGATCCGCGTGACGGCCGAGGCGGACGCCGATCGCGAGGCGAGGGTCGGCATCGGACGTGCCATCGCCATCGAAGAGCAGGTCAACGCCTACGGCGGGCCGCAGCTCCAACTGGCGCAGGACGTGATGACGAAGCTCGCACAGGCGGTGGAGACGTCCAAGGTCCCGATCGTGCCGCAGACCGTCGTCAACATGGGCGGGGCCGAAGGCGGCGCGGACACGGGCGCCGGCAACAACGCCTTCGGCCTGCTGCTCGCGCTGCTGACCTCGGAGAAGCTCGGTGCGCCGATCGTGCCGCAGGACCGGGACTCCAAACGGTCGCCGCAGGTCGCGGCACTGCGCGACTCGGTGATGGAGGGCGCCACGAAGGCTCCGGAGAACACGGGCGCCGCGTCTGTCGAGTCCGCCCCGGAGACGAAGGCGGTCTCGCACCCGGCGGCCAGACCCATGGAGGACGAGTCCCTGCCGCAGACGAGGCGCAAGCGCGGGGACGAGGGCACGTAGAGGGCAAGGCCAGGCCCTCCGCGTCCCGTGGGGCAGCGGGCGACAGTCACGATGGACCGCGGCGACGCGGTCCATCGCCGTTCCTTCGGGGGTTGTCGCCGACCGCGCTATCATTGTCTCGGGGTACGGCCACGGTCGTGAGTGCGGCTGAGGGAGGGCGGAGAAGGATGTTCTGTCCCGCGTGCGGCAATCAGGTCACCGACGATTCTGCGGCGTGTCCGGTCTGCGGGAACGATCTGAGCGGTGCGCGCCAGGTGACACAGGCGACGCCTCCCACGCAGCCGATGCCGGTCCCACCGCCCGCGCCGGTCCCGCTGCCAGCACAGGTGACGGCGCCGATGCCCGTCTCACCCCCGCCGGGCAGCTACGCGGCTGGTGCGCCGGGCATGGCACCCGGCGCGTATGCACCTGTTGCCTCGGCGCCCGCGAAGAAGCCCAGGACCGCCCTGATCGTGGGCGTGACGATCGGCGTCATCCTGCTCGTCCTCCTTGTGGTGGGTCTGGGAAGCTTCGCGGCCTACAGCCTGCTCAACGGCCACATCCCCGGCCTGGGCGGGAACGGGACGAGCGCCGCGACTTCGGCGGCGACGCCCGCGACCGCCGGCGCTGCGGTTGGTGCTCCGACGCCCGAGGCGGCCGTGGACGCATGGTTCGTCGCCGTGTCGCAGGGCGACCTCGCTGCGGTGAAGAAGACCGCGACGCCTGACTTCGCCTCGACCATCGACGCTTCCATGTTCGAGGGCCGCGACGCGCAGGAGAGCTACCGCATCGACAACACGGACATCCAGGGCGGCAGGGCGACAGTGGACGTGCAGGAGGCACCGACGGACGCGCCTGCCCAGACCGCGACGACCTTCACTCTGCTGAAGCAGCCCGACGGGACTTGGCTCGTGTCGCAGTATGTGGTGGCCGCGACCGGTGAGACGCCCGGCGCGTCGGATGCGGGGACCGCCGTCGAGCCCTCGGCGCAGACACCGGCCTTCGACAAGACGGACGCGATAGATGTGGTGGGAACGATGCTGAGCGGACTGAAGGGCACGGGGTCCTTGAGCGCCGCCAAGGCGGCCGCCACCTCGCGCTTCAAGAGCGCGAACCCGGGGTGGATCATGAAGAGTTCGGACTACGATTTCTACGTCACCGGCGCGAAGAAGCAGGGCGACGCGTGGATCGTGATCGTGAAGGAGCAGTGGCAGTCCGGCGCCGAGACGGCGAGCTACACGGTGATCGTGAAGGACGGCAAGGGCTACGTCGACAGGCGCAACGGCCTGAACTAGGTGACCTTCGAGGATCGTGAGGGCTGACGGAAGCCGCGGTCTTTCGCACAAGCCGACTCAGCCCTGGCGCACCCACTTGAATGCGCCGAACTGGCCCGAGATCTTCTCCATGAAGTCCGGCAGGTCGCTGTAGCCCATCTTCTTGAGCTTCGCCTCCGCCTCGGCCGGAGTGAGCGTGCCGTCCTCCACCTGACGGATCGCTTCAGTGCCCGCCTTGATCTTCGGAGGCGGCTCCTTCACGCCGTAGTGCTGGTCGGCGTAGCCCCTGCGGACCGCGTCCAGCGTCTTGACCGCTTTGCCCGCCTGGGCGAACGCGTCACCCCTGTTGCCCGCGTGGTACGACTCCGCGACCTTCGTCTCGTACGTGCGGCCGAGTCCCTCGGGGTCGATGAGTTGCGAGTGCCCCTCCTCCGTGAGGACGAGGTTGCTCTTGTCGAACTGTGTCTGCCGCCACTCGCCCGTCTGCGGGTCTCTCACGAGGCCCTGGTCTGACATGTCGACGCTCGCCTCGGCGTGATGCTGGTCGGTCTGCAGCTGCTGGTGGTCCTTCGCCCACTTCGCCTGACCGGCCGGATCGCCGGGACCGCCCGTCTCCTGAGAGAAGATCTTGTTGGACTGGGCCTGCCAGTTCTCCTTCGGGATCTCTATGAACCTCGGTTGCCCGGTCACCGGATCGGTGATGGTGACGCCGGCGCGCAGGTCGCGGTCGACCCCGTTGGCGGTGCCGACCGACCGGACCTCGACGGTACGGTCCTTTGCGCTGGGGACGTTGTCCTTGATCCAGTTCTCCAGCTTCGCGTCGTGCGCCGAGTAGATCTGCTGCCGGCCCTCGTGGAAGGCGGCCCAGGTCGCCGGGTCCTCGCCTTTGAGCTTGCGCATCGCGTCGGGGTTGCGCATGACGTTCTCGATCACCGCCGGATCGATGACCTTGACGCCGTTGACGGTCCGGGTGTTCGCCTTGATGAGGGCGCCGGCTTCCTGCCACGTCTTCGGCCCCCCGGGACGCATCAGCGGGACCGGTGGGGGCGTAGGTGGTGGCGGAGGAAGCGGCGGCTCCTTCGGCTTCGGTCTCGGCGGCGGGGGCGCGGTCGGTTTCGGCGGGGGAGTCGGCTTGGGGGGCGGCGTCGGTTCGTGCCCGCCCGCGGGCGGAGGGGGCTCGTGGCCGGCCGGCGCCGGCTCGTGCGGCGCGGGCGGTGGGGACGTCTGGCCCTCCGGTCCGGCCGAGGTCGGTTCGTGTCCCGCGGCCGGCTCGGCGGGACCGGGCTCATGCGACGCAGTCGGCTCGGCCGGCGCAGGCTCGCCTGCAGTGTGTTCGGCCGGCGCAGGCTCGCCGCCCGGCACGTGCTCCGAGACGGCATGCTCGGCCGCTCCATGCTCCGCAGGAGCGTGCTCTCCCGGCGCATGTTCGCCGCCCGCCGGCTCGTGTCCGGCCGCCTTCTCGCCCGGACCGTGCTCGACAGGCGCCTTTTCGCCGGGGGCGTGCTCAGCCGCAGGGGACTTCTCGGTCGGGCCGTGCTCTGCCGGCGGCTGCTCGCCAGGTCCGTGCCCGGGTGCGTAGCCCTTCGCGGAGATGTGTCCGTAGTGGTAGAGGAACGAGCCGATCGCGGCGTCGGTGGCGGCCATGCCGGCCTCGCGGATGGCGGTCAGCATCGGCTTCCTCTCGTACGAGTAGCTCTTGAAGAAGTGGTAGGCGACGAAGAGCGACCATGCGACCGCCCGGGCCCGGAGTCCCATCGTCTGGAAGACGTCGGGGTTGATGGCCGCCCCCTCGACCATGCCCGGGATCATGTGCCACTGCTCGCGGAGCCAGTCGTCTGGGGCCTGCCCCATCTCCCAGGCCTGGATGGCGGAGACGATCAGGTCCTTGCAGACGTCTCCGGCCATGCCCACATATGGGCCGCCGTAGATGAGCATGAGCGCACTGAAGCAGTGGTTGCCCGCCCACGTGGCGAAGTCGAGGCCGGTCGTGATGCGCGTCGCCCACTTGTCGACGTCCTCGTAGCCGCGGTCGCCTTCCGCAAGTGTCAGCTGCACGGCCTGCTTGAAGACCCACTTGCGCAGCGCGGTCATGCCCTCGGCTCCGAGGAACTCACGCTTGCTGTCGACGATCTGCCGCAACTTGGCCTGGTTGGGACCGGGCACGTACTTGTCGATCGTCGTCATCGCGCGCTGGTACTCCAGCTCGGCCGCGGGGGACCCCGGTCCGTCGGCCTCCGGGATCAGCCCGATGGTGAACTGGGTCTCGAACTCGGGCCCGCTCTGTCCGGGCACGCTCGCGGAGAACCGCACCGGTATCGTCGGGGTATCGCCGGGGATGCGCGTGGGTGCATCGAACCTCCACGTGGCGCCGGGATCGCCCGGCGGGCGGTCGGCCACGGCGTGCCATGCGAGCTTGCTCACCTCGGCGGCGTTGGCCCCGACGGTCTTGCCGCTCTCGGCCATCTCGATCCGCACCTGCGACGCGAGCGTCGCGTCGGCGCCCATGCGGCCCTGGGCGTCCTTCACGTACACGCGGACCCAGAGGTCCTTGGGCTTGTCAGTCCCCTGGGCGTCGACATGGTAGGTGCCGTCCGGCGCAAGCCCGATCTGGTCGAGGTAGAGGCCCTGGCGGACCACGGTGACCATGACCTGGCGCTCCAGGGCCTTCGGCAGGTCGGCGTGCTCCGCGACGACGATGAGGCGGCCGGTCACCTGACGCTGGGCCGATTCCGGCGCCGCCTCGGTGAGAGTCAGGGTGGCGCGGTCGGCACCGTCGGTCGTGATCCGGTCGGTGGCGACGGGGGTCTCTCCGCTGTCCCACCGCGTGGTGAACTTCCACTGGCCGACCCCCGGGTCGGCGACCGTCACAGCCACCTGCTGCTGGTCCTGCGACTTCGCGGCGAAGGTGACGGAGTCGGGCTCGACGTCGAGGGCTGGCTGCCGACCCACGTCGAACACGACCGAGTTCGTGACCTGTCGGCCGCCGACGGTGGTGAGCGCCGAAAGGGTCACGCTCGCGGGAGGTTGCTTCCCCGATCCCGGATCCGGGTCGATCACGGCGACGTTGACATCTTTGCCCTCGGGCGTGTCGAGAGGGTCCGAGACGTTGAGCCACGGGTCGGGCGCGTGGAACGTGATCCCCGAGCGCGCCGCTTCGAAGCCCGCGGCTGGGTCCTGCCTGTCGGCCGTGGACAGGACGAGGCGCGCGCGCACTCGCACCGGCTTCCGGTCGACGGCCGACAGGTCGCGTGCCTCGGGCTCGAGCTTGAGCAGCGTCTCCTCGGATGTGTGGACGGTGACGCCGGCCGAGTAGGAGCCTCCCTCGGTCGTGGCGGTGACCGTGAGGTTGGCCGCGGGTCCTGCCGGGCCGCTCTGCCACACGCTCGAGTCCAGGGTGCCTTGCGCGGAGGGGGGCTCGCGGAGATGCCCGGCGGCAGGACGAGGCTGAAGTTCGCGGGCGCGGGTGAGGATCCGCCGTCCGCAGTGACCCGGTACACGTGCGCCTGCAGTGCCGCCGACTGCTTCTCGCCGACGACGAGCGAGTTGGTGGAGAGGGTGAGAACCCATCCGACGGGCGTCTTGGGGTCCAGTCTCTTGCCGCCGCGCTGCGCACCGCTCGCGGCTGCCGCCGCGATGGCCGCCGCTGCGGCCGCGACGGCTGCGGCGCCACCGAGCGCGACTCGCCACTGGTCCTTGCCCGGGTCGTAACCAGGAGAGCCGCCGCTGCGCCACAGCTGCATCATCCACCAGGGATCGAGGATCTGCGCGATGAAGGTGGGTTCGCTCACGCCGCGGTCGGGGTCGTAGAGAACAAGGACGTCCATCACGTAGGGCACGACGCCGGCGAACTTCTCCTTTGAGGCGACGACCACCACCCATTCGCGCGGCTCGCGTGATGAGGACGACGCGAGGTCGCCCGGATCTCCCTCGATGCGTTTGGCGTAGATAGCCCTGTCGTAGCCGCCGTAGATCTGCATGCCGCTGACGTCCGGCGCCCCGCTCTGGATGGAGCCGATCTCGCCGTGGAAGGGCGAGAGCGTCCCGCTGATCGCTTCGTACGTGGCGCGGAGCTGCTGCCCCGTCTCCCCGAGCGCGTCGAAGACGTCGTCGGCGAATGCGGTCGCGGGCAACGCGGAGAGGACGACGAGCGCTACGAACAGGGTGACGAACACGTTGGCCGTGACCCGTACCCACGCCGAGCGATGCGACGGGAGGCCGCCTCGGGCCCGGGTCTGCCTGCGCGTATGATCGCGCCTGCTCATGCGTGCTGCTTGAGCGTGAGCCGGACCGTCTTGACCAGGCAGACCACTGAGGCGACCTGACAGATCATCGTGGGGATCAGCGGAAGCCACCCGGCGGGATCGGCCGGGGCCGCCAGAACCACTCGGCCGAGCGACACGAGCATGATCACCGAGGTGACACAGCTCATCGCCGTCGTCCCGTACCTCAGCAGGCCGCCACGACGGCCGACGAGCAGGCCCATGACCGCGGTCAGGACGCCGGTGAGAGCACGAAGCCCCGCCATCTGCATCGCGGCGGGCTGTCCCGAGATCACCGCCGCCCCGGCGTCGAGCGTCACCGAGAACAGCAGGGAGAGAGCAGGCACGCGGAGGCTGGGGCGCGGGAGCGCTGACAAGAGCGAAGGCGCCCATCGCTTCGCGAGCTGTCCCACGTCGGCGTGCCCGCCGACGATGGCGGTCCATGGCGTGCCTACGACCAGGCCGCCGATGGCCATTCCCCGCGAGGCGACGGACATCGTCCTCTGCACGGCGCCGGTCGCCGAAGCCGCCGCGGTGCGCGCCGGCGAGACGAACGATGGGGCGCCTGGAGGCGGCTGTGGGACGGAAACGGCTGTGGCAGCGGAGACGCCGGGGACGATTGTCGCCGACGCCGGGGTGACCGCACGGGTCCCGCACGCAGCGCAGAACGCGGCGCCCGCCACAAGAGGACGGCCGCAGTTCGCGCAGAACCGGCTGCTGGTCTCGGTCACGCGGTCCCCCCGGGACGCGGTCGCGACAACCCCTCGACACGAGTATAGCTACAGTCGCCCGCGGCTGACCGTCCAAGCGCTATGCTCGGATCCCAGGCGACCGAGGAAGGTCAGGATCGGCTGATGACCGGCGAGAAGGTCCGCTTCACCGGTGAGCGGGAGACCCTGCTCATCACCCTGCGCGGCAGAGCCCTTCAGAGTCGGCGCGTCGAGCCGATCCTGCGCGACGAGTGGGCCGAAGCCGCCGTGGACCGCCTCGACTACGACTTCGCGAAGCTCAAAGTGAGCGAGTCCGATTCGCTCACCATCGCGGTGCGGGCGCGGGAGTTCGACATGTTGGCAGTGCGGTTCATCGCGGACCACCCGAGAGCGACGGTGCTCCATCTCGGCTGCGGTCTTGACAGCCGTGCGCTGCGCGTCGAACCGCCCGAGTCCGTATGCTGGTTCGACGTGGACTACCCGGACGTCATCGAGCTGCGGCGGCGGCTCTTCCCGCTGCGGCCGGGCTGCCGCATGATCGGGACATCTCTGGCGGACGTGGACTGGACACGGGACCTGCCTGCAGATCAGCCGGTCCTCGTCGTCGCCGAAGGCGTGACGATGTACCTCACCGAGCACATCGTGAAGTCCCTGCTCCAAGCGGTCGTGGAGCACTTCCCCGGCGGCGAGGTGGCGTTCGACGCCCACAGTCGGCGGCTCGTGGGGTTCACCACCCGGGCTCGCGCCGACATCGGGGGCACCGGCGCCTCGTTCGGCTGGGGGATCGACGACCCGAGGGAGATCACGACCCTGGTGCCGGGACTCGAGCTCATCTTGCAGACGGCCAACACGGAGCTTGACGGCTACCCGATGCTGCCAGCCGGGGTCCGCGCGCGCGTGCGGCTGATGAACCTTGTGCCCTCCCTGAGGAGCCTGAACCGCGTGCTGCGCTACGGCTTCAGGCGGACCGTCGCAGCGGCGTGAGGATCGAGCGATGCAGCCGAGAACGTGCAGCATGGCGCAGGACGTGCTACTATTTCCGCACGCGGACCATATGGGTTCGAAGAATTGCGACGTGACACACCGCAATCTTGCGGCAGTCACGCCGTTTTGTTTTGCCCCAACAGGGGCGAGAGGATGGATCTGAATGGCAGAAGGTAAAGTCAAGTGGTTCAACGCTGACAAGGGTTATGGCTTCATCGAGCGCGAGGGTGGCGACGACCTGTTCGTCCACTTCTCCGAGATCCAGAGCGAGGGCTTCAAGACCCTCGACGAGGGTCAGGCCGTTTCCTTCACGGAAGCCACTGGCCAGAACGGCAAGCAGCAGGCGACGCAGGTGCGCGCTCTCTAGAGCGCTCTTGCACGAACGCTCATGAAGCGG
>CAIKZH010000028.1 GCA_903831865.1 uncultured Coriobacteriia bacterium | reverse complement strand
CGCTGTTGGGGGCCGCGATCGCCGGCGCCAGCGTCGGGTTCATCTGGTACAACAGCTATCCCGCCGACCTCTTCATGGGCGACACGGGCTCGCTGGGGCTGGGTGCGGCCATCGCCACGATGGCCATCGTGACCAAGAGCGAACTGCTCCTGCCGCTGATCGGCGGGATCTACGTGATCGAAGGTCTCTCCGTGATCCTGCAGGTGGCGTCGTTCAAGCTGACGGGCAAGCGCCTGTTCCTGATGGCCCCGATCCACCACCACTTCGAGATGAAGGGCTGGGGCGAGACGAAGATCATGGTGAGGTTCTGGATCATCACCGCGATCCTCGCCGGAGGGGGTTTCGCCCTGTCGTTCCTGTCGAGCTTCCGGGTGGTGCGCTAGCCGTGTGGGATCCGCCGGCGCGCATCGCAGTGCTTGGCACGGGCCGCACCGGCGAGGCGGTGGCGAGATGGGCGCTCAGCCTGTCGGCCGGCCGTGAAGGTGCCGAGGTCGCCGTGTTCTCGGAGGACGACGACGAGGGGTCGCGCGAGGTCGCCCGCGAGCTCATCGCACTCGGCGCGCGCGTGACACTGGGCGCCCGGGATGTCGACGGCCTGAGGACCGATCTCGTCGTGGCGAGCCCGGGCATCGCCCCGCATCGTCCTCTGCTGCGGTCCGCGAGGGAGCTCGGCGCGCCCGTCATCTCGGAACTGGAGCTCGCGTGGCGGGTGAGCCGCGCCCGCTTCATCGCGGTGACCGGCACCAACGGCAAGACAACGGTGACCTCACTGGTCGCCCATCTGCTCACGACCTCAGGGCTGGACGCGCGGGCAGTGGGCAACATCGGTCAGCCCTCCATCCTCGAGGCGGCCACCGCGCCGCCTGCAGCGCTGCTCGTGGCCGAGTGCTCGTCGTTCCAGCTCGCGCTGACCGACACATTCCACCCCTTCGTATCGGTTCTGCTCAACATCACCCCCGACCACCTGGACTGGCACGGGTCGCTGGAAGCGTATGAGCGGGACAAGGCGCGCGTGTTCGCCCACCAGGCTGAGGGCGACACGGCAGTCGTGGACGTGGACGACGCGAGGTCGGCCGCTTGGGCGCAACGTCTGGGGTCGAGCGGTGTCCACGTGGTCCGCGTCACGCTTTCCAAGCCGCCGCGCGGCGGCGCCGGGCTCGTCGATGAGATGCTCACCGTGGACACGGAAGCGGGTCCGGCCGCGCTCGTAGAGTCGTCCGAGCTGCTGATCCGCGGCGGCCACAACGTGGCCAACGCTCTGGCTGCCGCCGCGGCCGCGCTCAGGGCCGGAGCCACGCTGGAGGCGGTCCGCGAGGGCCTGCGCACGTTCGAGCCGATCGAGCATCGCCTTCAGACCGTCGCGACGCTCGGTGGTGTGACCTACGTCAACGACTCGAAGGCGACCAACCCTGACGCTGTCCTGAAGGCCCTCGACGCCTTCGACGGCGGGCGGGTCATCGTGCTGCTCGGAGGCAGGAACAAGCACAACGACTTCTCGGCGCTCGCGAGACGATGCGAGCGCGCGTGCCGTCTGGCGGTCCTCTTCGGCGAGGCGCGCTCCGAGCTCGAGCAGGCGTTCAGGGACTCGGACGCCGAGTTCGTCAGCGCGACGACGATGGCGGGGGCGTTGCGGCTCGCGCGCGATGCTGCGGTCCCCGGCGACGTGGTGCTGCTTTCGCCAGCCTGCGCGAGCTTCGATGAGTTCGCCGGGTTCGAAGACCGCGGAACGACGTTCGCGAAGCTCGTGCGCGGCGCGGGACAGCGATGAGCGCCGAGACGAACGACCTGCCGGGCACTCGGTACCTTCTGCTGGGAGTCACGCTCTTCCTCGCCCTCGGCGGGCTCGTCATGGTCTTCTCCGCCTCGTCGGCGGCGGACATCGTCCAGAAGGGCGACGCCCTGTATCACCTGAAGCACCAGGCCCTCTACGTGGCCGTGGGGATCGCCGCGCTGCTGGTCTGCTCGCGCATCCCGAGACGTCTCGTGGGGGCCGCGGGGTGGTGGGTCCTGCTCGGGTCCGACGCCCTCCTGTCGCTGGTGTTTGTGACGGGCGTCGGGAAGTACGGCGCGACCCGCTGGCTCGACCTGGGCTTCACGACGATACAGCCTTCCGAGTTCGCGAAGCTGGGCTGCGTGATGGTCATGGCGCAGATACTCGCCGACCGGCAGGCGCATCCCCGTCCCCTCAAGAAGGACCTCCCGAAGATGCTGTTCGCCGTCGGTGTGCCCTTCATTCTCGTCATGGCGCAGCCGGACATGGGCACGGCCGTCTCGATCCTGCTCGCGGTCTTCTTCGTGCTGGTCATCGGGGGACTGCAGATGCGCTGGCTCGTGGCGACCGCTGCGGCCATGCTTGTCGCACTCCCCGTGCTCGTGTTCGAGCAGTCGTACCGCCTCACTCGGCTGCTGGGTTTCCTCGACCCCGGCAGCGACCCGCAGGGAAAGGGCTACCAGATCCTTCAGGCGAAGCTGGCCTTCGGGTCGGGAGGCCTGTTCGGTCTCGGTCTCGGCATGTCCCGGCAGAAGTTCTTCTATCTGCCCGCCGCGCACACGGACTTCATATTCGCCATCATCGGAGAGGAGCTCGGTCTTCTGGGTACTCTGACGGTGGTGGGTGCGTTCGCCGTCATGTGCTACGCGGGCGTGCGGCTGGCGCTTGCGACGCGGGACACGTACGGACGCCTGTTGGCCGGCGGGTTGACGGTGATGATCGTCACCAGCGCCGCGATCAACATGGCGTCGGTCACGGGCCTGATGCCGGTGACAGGCATCCCGCTGCCGCTCGTGAGCTTCGGCGGGTCCTCGATGCTCTTCACCATGGGGTGCATCGGGCTTATCCTGTCGGTGACCAGCGGACGTGATCGGGCCCCGGCCCGCACCCGTCCGCCTGCTGTAGACGGGGAGGGAATCGCAGTTGCGCGTACTAGTGAGCGGCGGAGGGACGGCGGGCCACGCCTATCCGGCATTGACGGTGGCCGAGCGGATCTCCGCAGAAGGGCATGACGAGGTCGCCTTCGTCGGCACACCCGGCGGACTGGAGGCCCGTCTCGCGTCCGAGGCTGGTTTGCCTTTCTTCCCCATCAACGCCCGCGGGTGGGATCGCTCGAAGCCGCTGAGCCTCCTTGCGGCCGCGTTGGTGACGTCCGTGTCGTTCGTCCGCTCGCTCTACCTGCTGCGGCGCGTGCGCGCCGACGTTGTCGTGGGCTTCGGGGGGTACGTCTCGCTGCCGCTCGGCCTTGCAGCCGCTCTGGCGAGCGTGCCTCTGGTGCTGCACGAGCAGAACTCGGTGCCAGGCGTCGCGAACCGCATCCTCTCGAGGTGGGCGACGGCTGTCTGCGTCACGTATCCGGACTCGATCCACCGCCTCGCGCGCGCATCGCGCGCGGCGGTCACTGGAGACCCGGTCAGGCCTTCGATCATCGCGGGGGACGAGAAGGCGGCGCGCAAGGCTTTGAAGCTCACCAGGACCCACCCCGTGATGCTCGTCTTCGGCGGCAGCCAGGGGGCCCGACACCTGAATGAGGCCACAGTCGACCTCTACTCGAGGTTGAGTGAAGTGAAGGGACTGCAGGTCGTGCAGGCGAGCGGCCCGGCGGAGATCGACTCTGTGCGCGAGCGCCTCAAGGCGGCCGCCGGGGGCAGGATGCCGCGCTGGTGGAAGCTGGTGGGCTATCTGGAGGATATGGGCGACGCACTGGCCGCCGCGGACCTCGTCGTCTGTCGCTCGGGCGCCACCACCATCGCGGAGCTCACGGCAGCCGGCAAGGCAGCCGTGCTCGTTCCGTATCCGTACGCCACGGACGACCACCAGACTCACAACGCGTCGCCCCTGCGCGAGGCCGGCGCCTCAATCGTCGTGGGGGACGGCGACCTGGACGCCGAGGCGTTCGGTGAGAAGGTCGTGGCGCTGCTGCGGGACGCGCCACGCCGTGCACGGATGGAGCAGGCGGCCGCGCACCTCGGGCGCCCCAACGCGGCTCAGTGCATCGCCGATGTGGCGCTGGAAGCCGCGACTGCGCACTCACCGTGGCGGCTCCGGATGCCGAAGACGCTGCGCCCCCTGTCCGCCATGGCGGCACCCGCGGTCGCGCCTGTGCCTGCCTCGACGCCGGTGACGCCTGCGCCGGCGCGCGCGGAACCGGACCCGTCGGAGACGCTCTCGGACGAGCAGACAGCGGTCCCGTCGCCACCCGTCCAGGTCGAGATCCCCGCGGCAGCCGGCGCAGGGGGCGACGCGCCCGCGGTCGCGGCTGACGCGATCGACACCCTCGGGGTGACGGTCACCGATCCTTCGGCCGGGGCGGAGTCGTCCGCATGAGCGAGGTCTACGCCCACTTCATCGGCGTGGGCGGGGCGGGCATGAGCGGCCTGGCGAGAGTGCTTCACGATCGGGGCGTGAAGGTATCGGGCTCAGACCTGCGGCTGTCCCGCTACGCCGCGGCGCTGAGGGACAGCGGCGTGCCGGTGCACATCGGCCACGACGCCGCCAACCTCGGCGACCCGGTCGTCGTCGTTGTCTCCTCCGCGGTGCCGGAGAGCAACCCGGAACTCGCGGAGGCGCGGCGGCGGGGGCTGGAGGTGTGGCCGCGCGCGCGCATGCTCGCTGAGCTGGCGGGCGACCAGCGAACGGTCGCGGTCGCGGGCACTCACGGCAAGACGTCGACCAGCTCGATGATGGCCGCGGCGCTCATGGAGTCGGGCGACGACCCCACGTTCCTCATCGGTGGGGAGCTCAACGACGTGCAGAGCAATGCACGCTGCGGGACCGGTGGCTACTACGTCGTGGAGGCCGACGAGTCCGACGGGTCCTTTCTTCTGCTGGACCCCTTCGTCGCGGTCGTCACGAATGTGGAGGCGGATCACCTCGACCACTACTCGTCCCTCGGCGAGATCGTAGAGACCTTCGCGGCGTTCCTGCGGCGTGTGCCCGAGGAGGGGCTCGGCGTCCTGTGCGCGGACGACTCCCGACTGCTCGGGATCGCGGGCGAGTGCCGGGGCCGGGTCGTCACTTACGGCCTCTCTGAGGCGTCCGACGTCAGGCTTTGCGGGTACCGCCAGCACGGACGAGGCGCGGACTTCGACGTGAGCTTCCCTGACGGCACAAGACTGGGGTGTTCGATCGCCGCGCCGGGCAGACACATGGCGCTGAACGCCACAGGGGTCCTGGCGGCTTGCTGGGCGCTCGGCGTCGACACTGCCGCCGCCGCTCGCGGGATCGCGGCGTTCGGGGGAGTCAAGCGGCGGTTCGAGCAGGTGGGGGAGGCACAGGGCGTCACGGTGGTGGACGACTATGCGCACCACCCGACCGAGGTGTGCGCGACTCTCGCTGCGGCGAAGGATGCCGGCTTCCGGCGCACTTGGGTGATCTTCCAGCCCCACCGATATAGCCGCACGGCCGCGCTGGGGGAGGACTTCGGCAGATCCTTCGACGACGCCGACCGCGTGGTTCTCATGGACGTCTACAGCGCCGGTGAGGCGCCGATCCCGGGCGTATCCGGAAAGACGATCCTGGACGCGATGCTGGAACGCCGACCGCATGTGCCTGTCGCCTACTTCCCGCATCGCGCCGATGTCGCCGGCTATGTGGCGCAGCGCGCGTGCTCGGGAGACCTGGTCATGACCATGGGGGCGGGAGACGTGACGACAATCGGGCCCGAGCTTGTCCGCGCGCTCGGGGAGCGACCTGAAGAGCCTCGTCCGTGTCCGTGAACGCCGCCGCGGCCCGCCTGGGCAAGGCGCTCTCGGGCGCCGTCCACGTCCAGGAGCCGATGGCGCGGCACACCACGTACCGCATCGGGGGGCCTGCGGCGCTGTTCTGCGCACTGGAAGGTGTTCACGAGGTTGTTTCGGCACTCCGGATCCTCGCCGAGGAAGGGGTCCGGTGGACCATCGTCGGCAAGGGGAGCAACCTCCTGGTCGCCGACACCGGCTACGACGGGGCTGTGCTCGTGTTGGGACGCGAGTTCCGGCGTCACGTGATCGAGGGCGATCTCCTGCGGGCGGGTGCGGCGAGCGTCGTCGCGCATCTGGTGCAGGACGCTTTCGCTCGTGGGCTGAGCGGCATGTCGTGGGCAGTGGGGATCCCCGGCACGTTGGGCGGGGCCCTGACGATGAACGCGGGGACCCGTGAGGGTTCCGTGGGCGCCGTCGTCGACTCCGTGACCCTCTACTCCCCCGAGCAGGGCCTGATGCTCGTTCGAGGAAGTGACGTCGCGTGGGAGTATCGGCGCAGCGGCCTCGCCGGGCGCGGTATCATCCTCGAGGCGGCGTTGCGGGTATCGGTCGGCGACCCGGTCCGGGTCCGCAGCTCGATGGAACGACTGCTGAAGGAGAGGAAAACCTCCCAGCCGCTCGGATCGCCGAGTGCGGGCAGCGTGTTCATGAATCCGGAGGGCGGGTCCGCCGGGCGACTGATCGACGAGGCAGGACTGAAAGGCGCACGACGGGGTGGCGCGCTCGTGTCGCCGGTCCACGCGAACTTCATCATGAACGATGGCGGAGCGACCGCCGCGGACGTGATGGACCTCATGCGCACCATCCAGACGACGGTGAAGGCGAAGACAGGTGTCGACCTCCGACCGGAGATCAGGTTCCTCGGGGACTTCGAAGGATCGTAGGCGCGTCGAGATCACAGCCGTGGATCACCAGCGCGGCGGTCGTGACGCACCGAGCGGACCGACGAAGGCGCCCCCGCGTCCGCGGACGGCGGCTCAGGCAAAGGCTCAGGAGCGGCGCGCTGACCGGGACCGCCGTGCGGCTGCGAGACGTCGTTGGGGCGTCGCTCGGCTCATCCTCGCCGCGGCCGTGCTGGTGCTCGTCATCGTCGGCCTGGTCGCGGTGTACAACTCATCGATCTTCGCGATCAGGAGAGTCGAGGTCGTGGGCGCCGTCCATCTGTCCGCCGAGGGGGTGCGGCGGCTCGCAGCCATACCCCCGGACGCGACCCTGATCCGCTTTCCGGCCGACGCTGTGGCCGCGTCAGTGTCGGCCGACCCCTGGGTCGCCTCGGTCGCCGTCACAAGGGTCTTCCCGGACGCGATGCGGATCCGGATCACGGAGCGGACGCCGGTGGGGATCGTCAAGGTCGGTTCATCGGCGTGGTTGATCGACGGCGGCGGCTACGTGATCGCCTCCGTCGTATCAACCTCCACCTCTACCTTACCTTCAGTCATCGACGTTCCAGGTCTCGACTTGAAGGCGGGGAGACGGACGACCTCGGAGCCGCTCCTGAACGCTGTGAGAGTGTTGGCAGGGATCACACCACAGCTGCTGACCCTAGTGCAGAGTGTCTCGGCGCCGACCATCGACGGTACGACGCTGCTGACCAAGGACAAGGTGGAGATCGTCACGGGCCAGGCGGTCAGTCTGGAGGCGAAGAGCCGCGGAGCGCTGGGAGTGCTGAGCGCGCAGCGTGGTAGAGTCGTCGCGATAGACGTGCGCGATCCTGAGCGCATCGTGTCGCGAGGACTGAAGTAGCGGCGAGGACATATGGGTCGCCCGTCGCGCGCTGCTCGACCGACATGAGGGGGACGCTGCGATGAATGTGTCAGGACGCGTCATCGGATCGTCCATCGTCGCGTCTATCGCGGCGCTCCTCTGGCTCGTCGGGTCGGCAGGTCCTGCTGAGGCGCTCACGATCGCTGTCCCAAGGGACACGTCGGGGTCGGTGACTGTCACCGTCACCCTGGATCCGGCGGAGCTCTCCGGGGCCGTGACAGTGTTCGAGGATGGCTTCGCGGTCGCGTATCGCGACGGGGTCTCGTCGCAGACGGTGGTGGCAGGATTGCCGCTCGATCCCGGACCGCACCGATTCAGCGCCACACTGCGGGCGCCCGCGTCGGCGCTCGTTCTCTCGGCCTCTCAGCCGGTCTACCGCTGGGGCACGCCGGGGCAGCCCAAATGGGTGGACCCGGTGGGCGGCACAGCGGCCAGCCCGTGCAACGTCCGTGTGCGGGCGGGGACTTCGACCGCCTCGATGACACTCGAGGTGAACGGCGTCGTCATCCGCACCGTCACGTGCAGGCCGGGTTCGGCGGTGACCTTCGGCAAAGCCAAGCTGTCCAGTGGGTCCAGCACATTCAGCGTGATCGCAGAGAGCCTGTACGGCGAGCGCATCGTCTTCTCCAAGAGCGCGAAGCGAGTCTCATATCCGTACGCGACCTGCATCATCGTCGACAAGAGCGACTTCAAGCTGTACTGGATCCGGGACGACCAACTCGTCAAGGCGTATCCGATCGCCGACGGACGAGGCGACTGCACACCGGTCGGTACGTGGAAGATCCTTGCCAAGTACAAGACTGACCCGCACGGGGTCTACGGGCCTCGCAAGATGCGCCTGTTCAGGCGTGTCGGGCGCCCGGGGCACTACAGCTACGTCTACACCGCCTACGGCATCCACGGAACGAACCAGCCCTGGGTCATCGGGACGATGGCGAGTCACGGTTGCATCCGCATGTATAACAGCGACGTCCTCGAGTTGTGGCCGCAGGTGCCGCTGGGAACGATGGTGATCACTCGGGCCTAACGGCTCCCGTCAGCGGCCTGCCGTGAGCCGCCGCGCGCCCGTCGCTGCGGCACTGCGCAGCCTGCCGCGGTTGGGCGAGAGCATGTCGCCCCCAGGAGCCTGCGAGTGCAAGACCGCGGGCACTTGTAGAACGGGGGTTGCATTCTCCCTAACCTTTATGCCAAGATTGAGTGTTATACGGCTACTCTAACCCTAAACTGTAACCTTAGTCTACGTCGTAGTATGGGCGGGGGAGGGGCACTACATGCTTGACACGGGCGCGAACTATCTCGCGGTCATCAAGGTCATCGGTGTAGGTGGCGGCGGCTCGAACGCCGTGAACCGGATGATCGAGGCGGGAGTCAAGGGCGTCGAGTTCATCGCGGTGAACACCGATGCGCAGGCCTTGCTGATGTCGGACGCCGACTACAAGGTGCACATCGGCGTCGGGCTCACGAAGGGGCTGGGGGCCGGAGCTGACCCCGACGTCGGTCTCCAAGCGGCGGAGGAGTCGAGGGCCGAGATCAAGGAGGCCCTCCAGGGAGCCGACATGGTGTTCATCACCGCGGGCGAAGGCGGCGGCACCGGTACGGGCGCGGGGCCGGTGATCGCGCAGATCGCGAAAGAGGAGATCGGGGCGCTCACGGTGGGCGTCGTGACGCGGCCGTTCGCGTTCGAAGGGCGCAAGCGCGCGCTGCAGGCTGACGAAGGGATCAAGCGGATCCGCGAGCACGTGGATACGCTGATCATCATCCCGAACGACCGGCTGCTGCAGATCGCCGAGAAGAAGACCTCCATCCTCGACGCCTTCCGGATCGCGGACGACGTGCTTCGCCAGGGGACGCAGGGCATCACCGACCTGATCACCGTGCCGGGGCTCATCAACCTGGACTTCGCGGACGTCCGCACCGTCATGCAGGACGCGGGTACCGCGCTCATGGGCATCGGGATCGCGACCGGTGACAACCGGGCGCACGAGGCGGCCAAGGCGGCGATCTCGAGTCCGCTGCTCGAGTCCTCGATCGAGGGGGCTCAGGGAGTGCTGCTGTCGATATCGGGCGGAAGCGACCTGGGGCTGTTCGAGGTGAACGAGGCCGCCGAGGTGGTGGCCGCAGCGGCTCACCCGGACGCGAACATCATCTTCGGCAGCGTCATCGACGACTCGATGATGGACTCGATCAGGGTCACGGTCATCGCGACAGGCTTCGAGGGCAAGCGCCGGCAGTCGTCACTGGCCCTCGAGGGCGAACGCGAGGAACAGGCCCTTCCCACCGCTTCCAGCGTCCCGATCTTCGAGCCCATCAGCG
>CAIKZH010000027.1 GCA_903831865.1 uncultured Coriobacteriia bacterium | reverse complement strand
GTTGTACTTGCGCACGAAGTAACGATGCTCGCCGTCGTCACGGTGCGTCACGACGGCGAAACTCAGGTTGACGTAGCCGCCGAGGACCTGCTCGACGCGCACGACGTCGCCGAGGTCGTAGTCCGTGTCGACGACCTCGGCGAGCTGGCTGCTGAGGAACTCGATCCGGAGGGCGTCACGGACTTCACCGGCCTCGGCTGACAGCCGCTCCATCTGTTCGAAGAGCTTGTTCGCCTGACGCACATCCATGAGCCCTCGGTCCTTCCTCGATCAGCGGGTCGTGGCGGCCGGGTTCACACGACGATGCATCGCAGCCCCAGCCGGGTCATCTCGTCGCGCACCGTCGCATCGACGCCGTCGTCGAGCATCACGACGTCGATCTTCTCGAATCCGCAAAGCATCACGTCGGCGACGACGCCGATCTTGCTGCCGTCCGCCATCACGATGACGTCGCCCCTCGTGCGCTCGATCATGGCGCGCTCGATGCTCGCCATGTCCACGGTCGGCGTCGTAAGGCCCTCCTCGAGATCGAAACCGTCCACGCCCAGGAGCATCTTGCTGGCGTGGAAGCGGCCGATGAGCTCGATCGTCTGAGGCCCGGCGACCGCGTTGGAGCGCGGGAGGTAGAGGCCGCCCAGAACGACGATCTCGAGCCGCGAGCCCTGCGCCTCGGTCAGCGCGCCGACGTTGTGCGTCACGATGCGGGCCTCAAGTTCGGGGTCGACGTGACTCAGGACCTGCGCCGCCGTCGTGCCCGAACTGAGAAAGACGGTGTCGCCGGGCTCGATCATCGCGGCCGCGGCCTGGGCGATACGCCGTTTCTCTTCGGTGTGCGTGCCGGCGCGGTCGACGTAGAGGGACTCCTCGACCATGTGGCGCTTGATCACGGCGCCCCCGTGCGTGCGCGTCAGAAAGCCTTCGCCTTCGAGTCGCTCGAGGTCACGGCGGATGGTCATCTCGGACACGCCGAGATCCTCGCTCAGCGACGAGACGCGCACGGCCTGCCGCTCCTTGAGCATGTCGCAGATGCGCGCGCGACGCTCCGCAGGGATCATCTCATGGACTTCCGGGACTTCTGGCGAAGGAATCTGCTCCCCCAGTCCTAGGGCTGCCGACCCGACCATACCGAACAAAGTCGAACACATCCTAGCCGCAGCCCCACGTGTGTCAAGTGCGAAGCGCGGAAGCGCGGACTGTGTGCACGGCGGCACAATCTCGGAAGGCCGCGACGATGGTCATGTCGCCCATAAACGAGCATAACCGCACACCTTGGCGTGTACGTCAAGTGCCCCCGCCGCAGCCGTTGACGCCGTCACACGAGTCCGGAGAGGTGCATGTCCGCGAAGGGGCCCGGAAGCGAGCGCATCCGGGCGGACAGCGAGGGCAGGAGCGCACTCACGGCGCCCGAGGTCACTTGCCCTGGAAGGCCCAAGAGTACGAGGGATCCCACCACGCGTGCCCGTAGCCGAGGTGCAGAGCGTGAGCCGTGGCCTTGATCTGCGCCGAGCCGTCGGTGATGCTCGCCGACCGGTACGGGTTCCAGGAGCCCTTCCAGGTCGTGGGCGCGAACTGGAACAGCCCGTAGTAGCCACCCGGCCCGACGATGCTGGCGTAGCCGCCGGACTCGATCATCATGAGCCGGTACATGCCGCGGGCGCTGACGCCGTTCGCGCCGGCGGCCGCCTGGATGAGAGGCCACCACTTCCCTTGGCCGCCGACGTCGCTGCCGCCACTGGATGGGTCCGGCGGCGTGACCGTCTGGGAAGGCGACGACGGGGCAGCCTCCTGCTTGGCGGCGAGGGCGCGGATCTGATCGCGGACGCCCGAGAGCAGGGTGCGTCGTTCGGAGAGCCGGGCGCGGATCTGCGTGACCTCGGCCTGACGCTGGGTCACGAGTCGCTGGGCGGTGCGCTTGTCCGCGACCAGCGACTCGGCGCGGGTCGCAAGCTGCCTGCTCGTCTGCACGACCGTGCGCAGCACGTCATGGTCACTGCGCGTGATGCTGCGCACCATGTTGAGCCCCGCGACGAGGTCGCCGAAGTCGCTGGCGGTGAAAATAGCGTCGAGGGGCGTCACGTCCGCATGTTTGTAGAGCGCGACGGCCCGAAGCGCCAGCGTGGTCCGCGCCAGCGCCAACTCGCCGCGGGCGAGTTCCTGGCTCTTGGTGTTGGCCCTGATCTGGGCACGCACGGCCTGCAGAGCGGCCGTAGCCTGCGCGTACTTTCGTACGGCGCCGCCGATGCTCGCGTCGAGTTCCCCGACGTCGGCGGCGAGCTGGCTCGCCTTGTCACGCGCACTCTGCAGACTCGCGGCGCGAGCGGGAGTCGGGACAACGGCCAGCAGACCGAGAGCGACGACGAGCACGTACGCCGCGGCAAGCCTCGCCCACGGGCATCTCGGATGGCTGCGGTCCAGCGCGCCTCCCTGGTCTGCGCGGTACGCCCTCCCGCCACCGCGCAAGGATCCCTGATGCGGCCACTGCGGCCCGCCGGGGCGATGCTGCAAGCTACCAGAGGGTACGTCGCCACTCAAGAGCAGGAATAGCTCACCCGAGCACGACGTGTAGGATTCGGAAGGCCATTCCACCAATGAACAGTCTCGCCCGACAACGTCCCGAGCCTGACCACGCGTCGGAATCGGCAGGACTAAGCCTCGACCCATACCTGAGACCGCGTTGACTCGGGAACCCGACCGGGGTAGAAGTCAACACGCGTTGAGTTATGCACCGGTCCCGTTCACTCTCAAGGGGGCGTCCGATGTTGGCGATCGCACTCAAGGAGTTTCGCGAACTGC
>CAIKZH010000026.1 GCA_903831865.1 uncultured Coriobacteriia bacterium | reverse complement strand
CCTCACCGACATGGGCGTCGCGCCCTACATCACCTCGGCTGCTCTGCTCGCGATCTGTGCGCAGAGGCTCGTGCGTCAGCTGTGCCCGAAGTGCAGGGCGCCCGTGCCGCCGAACGAGGCCGCGCTGCTGAGTCTGGGCGTGAAGAAGGAACACATCCCGCAGCTGACCACCTACGGTCCGGTGGGGTGCGAGTACTGCGACCACACGGGCTACCGCGGCCGGATCGGTGTCTTCGAACTCATGGTGATCGACGACGACATCCGCAAGGCGTTCCTCCAGGGAGTCGGCACTGACCAGTTGCGCTGGCTCGCCGTGGATCACGGCATGCGCACGCTCCGCGAGGACGCCTTCGACAAGGTCGCCTCGGGTATGACCTCTCTCGACGAGATGATGCGCGTCATAATCTAGAGCGCATCACCACGTGTGATCCCGCCGACCGGGAGGGGCCCCGTTGATCGTGCGCGCGGCTCGCGCCATCGTGCTCGTCCTCGATTCGGTCGGCGCCGGCGAACTCCCGGACGCCGCACTCTACGGCGACGTGGGCTCCAACACCCTCGGCAACACCTCGCGCGCCGTCGGCGGGCTCCACCTGCCGAACCTCGGCAGGCTCGGCCTGGGCAACGTGACCAGCATCATGGGCGTGCCCCCGCAACCCGAGCCCACGGCCTCCTGGGGACGTAACGCCGAAGCATCCCACGGCAAGGACACCACGACGGGGCACTGGGAGATGATGGGGCTGCGCCTGGACCGGCCGTTCCCGACGTATCCCCACGGGTTCCCGCCCGAGATGATGCGCGCGTTCCAGCGCGAGACCGGCCTGGGCTGGCTCGGCAACCGTCCTGCCTCGGGCACGCAGATCATCCAGGAGCTCGGAGACGAGCACGTCCGCAGCGGGAAGCCGATCGTCTACACGAGCGCCGACTCCGTCTTCCAGATCGCGGCTCACGAGGACGTCATGCCGATCGAGGAGCTCTACCGCATATGCGCGGTGGCCCGCACCCGTGTGTGCGTCGGCGAGCACGCGGTGGGTCGGGTGATCGCCCGTCCGTTCATCGGTCCGGACTCTGGCGGCGTCTACACTCGCACGCACCGGCGGCGCGATTTCGCCCTTCAGCCACCTGAGCCGACGGTGCTCGACATCCTTGAGGGCGAGGGCGTGCGTTGCTTCGGGATAGGGAAGATCGGCGAGATCTTCGCCTGGCGCGGCATCTGCGAGTCGCCGCACTCGACGGACAACATGAACGGCTTCGACCACTTGCTGGAGCGGGTCTCCGGTGCGGAGCCGGGGCTCGTGTTCGCGAACCTCGTCGACTTCGACATGGTCTGGGGGCATCGCAACGATGTGGTCGGCTATGCGGGGGGCCTGGAGGCCGTCGACGAGCGGGTCCCCGAGCTTCTGGGCGCCATGGTCGAGGGCGACCTTCTCGTTGTCACGGCGGACCACGGCTGCGACCCTACGACCGCGTCGACGGACCACAGCCGCGAGTACACGCCCCTGATCGCGAAGGTGAAGGGAGTGGACAGGGGAGTCGACCTCGGCACGCGGCCCACGTTCGCCGACGTGGGAGAGACGGTCGCCGACTTCTACGGGCTGGCCGGCCGCTGCGCGCGGGGCACGTCGTTCCTCAAGGAGGTTCGCGATGCGTGAGCGCAGCCTCGAGGAACTCATCGGACTCAAGCGCGACGGCGGGTCTCATACAGAGGCCGAGCTCTCGCGGCTGGTCGAGGCGTTCGTCTCGGGCGAGATGCCGGACTACCAGATGTCAGCCTGGCTCATGGCCGCCTACCTCCGGGGGTTGGATCGCGGCGAGACCGTGGCGCTCACCGCCGCCATGGCGCACTCGGGGAGGGTCATCGACCTGTCGACGGTGCCGGGCCGCAAGGTGGACAAGCACTCGACGGGGGGCGTGGGCGACAAGACCACGATCGCGCTCGTTCCTCTCGTCGCCGCCTGCGGGGCTCCGGTCGCCAAGATGTCGGGGCGCGGGCTCGGGCACACCGGCGGCACCCTCGACAAGCTCGAGTCGATCTCGGGCTTCAGCGTGGACCTCGGGGTCGAGGAGTTCGTGGCGCAGGTGCGGAGGGTGGGCTGCGCTGTCGCGGCGCAGTCATCGGACGTCGACCCGGCGGACAAGCGGATCTATGCCCTGCGCGACGTGACCGGGACGGTCGCATCGGTGCCGCTCATCGTCTCGAGCATCATCTCGAAGAAGCTCGCGGGAGGCGCTGACGCCATCGTCCTGGACGTCAAGGTGGGTTCAGGCGCATTCATGAAGACTCGTGACGACGCGCGCGACCTTGCGGACGAGCTGGTCAGCACCGGTGAGGCCCTCGGCATCCGTGTGGTGGCGCTGCTCACCGACATGGACCAACCCCTTGGGTGCGCCGTGGGCAACGCCCTCGAGGTCGCCGAGGCGTTCGATGCAGTGAGGGGCGAGGGGCCGGAGGACCTCTTCCAGGAGTGTCTGGCTCTGGGTTCGCGCATGCTGCACCTGGCGGGCGTGGCGCGGGACCTCGACGATGGTCGCGCGCGTCTGGTGACGGCGGCGGAGAGCGGGGCGGCGACGGCGAAGCTCCGCGACTGGATCGCGGCCCAGGGCGGCGATCCTCGCGTCGTGGACGACCCTTCACGGCTGCCGCGCGCCGCTCACACTCGCGACGTGCGGAGCACAGTCGCGGGTTGGGTCTCAGCGTTCGACGCAGAGGGCGTGGGGCGCGCGGCGATGGCCATGGGGGCGGGGAGGGCACGGGTCGACGACGTGATCGACCCGGAGGCCGGGCTGGTGCTCGCGGCCAAGGTCGGCGATCGCGTGGACGTCGGCGGTCTGCTCGCGACGCTGCACGCCGCGGACGGTGCGATGCTCGACGCGGGTGAGGAGCGGTTCCGGGAGTCGGTCCGCGTCGGGGCGACCCGTGTCGGGGCGCACGATCTCGTGCTCGAACAGTAGAGGGAAGGGCGATGGGTCCGGAGGAGCACACGATCGTCGTGGGGCACGCCAACCCGGATTTCGACGCCTACGCGTCGACGGTCGCCGCCACGAAGCTCTTCCCTGGCGCGCGTGGTGTGTTCCTGGGCACACAGAACGCCAACGTCCGCGACTTCCACGCGCTGCACTCGGAGTTCCTCGAGTTCGCCGACCTCAAGGGCCTGGATCTGAGCTCGATCGAGCGGCTGGTCATGGTCGACACGCGCGATCCCGGCAGGATAGGCGAGCTGGGAGCCGTTGCGCTCGACCCTGGGGTAGAGGTCGTGATCTACGACCATCACCCCAGGATGGCGGGCGACATCGAACGCGGTGAGGACCTCAGCCGGCCGGTGGGCGCCACGTCGTCGATCCTCGCGCATGAGATCCGGGACAGAGGCGTCCCGCTCACGCCGCTGGAGGCCTCCGTACTGCTGCTGGGCGTCCACGAGGACACGGGATCTCTCACGTTCCCAGGTTCCACCGCCTACGACGCGGACGCGGCGGCGTTCCTCATGGCCGAGGGCGCGGACATGGAGGTCGTCAACCAGTTCCTCAACCGCACGCTGAATGCTGAGCAGCGCGATCTGCTCGAGAAGCTCACCGCCTCGCTGGAGATATGGGACATCCACGGTCGTAGAGTGGCAGTGGGCACCGCGAAGGTCGACCAGTACGTCGACAGCGCAGGGGTCGTCACCCACTACGTGGTCGAGGACCTGGGGCACCGCGTGGCTGTGGCCGTGGTGGACATGCCGCAGCGGACTCAGATCGTGGGCCGCAGCCGGCTCCATGAGGTGGACATCGGCGCCGTGCTCGAGCGGCTGGGTGGCGGCGGTCACGCGCAGGCGGCCAGCGCCGCGCTGCGAGGCACTGACGCGGCGCACGTGCTTCCTCGCCTCCGGGAGGCCCTCGAGGCTGAGGTTCGACCCCCTCTGACGGCGGCCGACATCGCTTCGTCTCCGGTGCGCACGATCACTCTTGCCACCACGATGCGCGCCGCCGGCGAGCTGATGCTGCGATGGGGCCACGGGGCACTTCCGGTCTTGGACGGCGACGTGGTCGCGGGTCTCGTGACCCGCAAGGATGTGGACCGCGCCATCCGGCACGGACTGGGGCACGCGCCGGTGAAGGGTTTCATGGCGAGTGAGATCGTGACTGCGCGGCCGAGTACCGATCTTGAGTCGCTGGAGCGCCTGCTCACGAGTGAGAACATCGGCAGGATCCCTGTCCTCGACGGCGGCCGGCTCGTGGGGATCGTGACGCGCAAGGACGTACTGCGCGCCGAGCACGGCGACGCATACCTTGACCGGGGGTTTCCCGAGGCTCGAGGCGAGGCGACGCGCCGTTTCCTGGAGTCGGTGGACGCGCTCCTTCCTGAAGAGGTGAGGGCGGCGGTCCGGGAGATCGGCGCCCTCGCGGAGGACGAGGGAGTGCGGGCGTACGTGGTGGGCGGGTTCGTGCGCGACATGCTTCTCGGACGACCGAACGTCGACGTCGACGTCGTCGTGGAGGGCGACGGGATCGCGTTCGCGGACCTCGCCGCCCGCCGGCTCGGAGGGCGAGTGAAGGCCCACATGAGGTTCGGCACCGCGGTTCTGGTCCTCTCGCGGTCCCTGCACCTGGACGTCACCAGCGCGCGCAGCGAGTACTACACGCGCCCCGGAGCACTGCCCACGGTGGAGCGGTCGTCCCTGCGACAGGATCTGCTGCGGCGTGACTTCTCGATCAACGCGATGGCCGCCTCCATCGAGCCGGCCGAGTTCGGTGAGATCGCCGATCCGTTCGGCGGGCTGCGCGACCTGAGGCGCGGGGTGATACGGGCTTTGCACTCGCTTTCCTTCGTCGAGGACCCCACGCGGATCATGCGTGCCGCGCGGTTCGAGCGCCGGTTCGGGTTCGCGATGGAGCCCTCCACCGCGGAATTGGCCCGGCACGCCGTCGGGATGGGACTGCTCGGCGACATCTCCGGGGCGCGGCTGCGGCAGGAACTCTTCGCCATCCTGGCGGAAGAGCCGGCCCGCTCGCCCCTCCAGCGCCTCGACGAGCTGGGCGCTCTTGCGATGCTGCTGCCGGACGGCGCGGACACGAAGGCGGCGCTGAGAGACGTCGCGGCGTGTGAGGAGGCGCTCGCAGAGGCGGCGTGGTGCCTGGAGCGTCCGCCCCGGCGAGTGACCGCGCTGCTCGCCGCGCTCGCAGGTCGCTGCGAGCCGAAGGCGGTCGAGCACTGGGTGCGATGGCTGCGAGTGGGCAGGGAGAACGCCCGTGCGCCGGTCCAGCTATCTGAGCGGGCCCCGCATCTCCTGAGGGTCCTCGGTTCAGCCGCAGCGATGCGCGACTCGCGGCTGCACCGCGTGCTCGCCGGTCTCGATCCGGAGACTCTCGTGTACCTGCGAGCGCGCGGGGGGGTGCACGTCCGAACGCGCATCGATCGGTACGTGACCCTGCTCGCTCCGGTGAAGCTGGAGGTGACGGGGGACGACCTCACGTCGATGGGGGCGCAGCCGTCGCATGCGTACTCTGCTATCCTTGCGCAGGTCCTGGCGGACCGCCTCGACGGCGTTGTCGCCGGTCGGGATGCGGAGCTCGCCGACCTGAAGCGGCTGGCCATGAAGGCCGGTCTGATCCAAGAAGTCTAGAAAGGTCCGGTCAACGCGCGCATGACGACTCCCGATCTGCTTGGCGCGATCCTGAGATTCCTGCTCATCGTTCCGGCCATCATCCTCCACGAGATCTCACACGGCTGGGTCGCTCTCCTTCTGGGAGACCCGACGGCGAAGAACCGCGGCAGGCTGACCCTCAACCCGATCCCGCACATCGACCCTTGGGGCACGGTCGTACTCCCGGGCGCGATGCTCATCGCGAGCACTCTGTTCGGAGGGGCGCCCATCGCTTTCGGCTACGCAAAGCCGGTCCCGGTGAACCCGTACCTGATGCACAAGACCGACCCTCGCACCGGCATGCTGCTGACCGGACTCGCTGGGCCCGCCTGCAATATCCTCATGGCTGTCTTGACAGCCGGCGTGGTGCATCTCATCCCGGTGTCCGGCCTGGCGGCCAACCCGCTTCCGAACCAGATAGCGCAGGTACTTGTATTCTTCGCCTTCATCAACCTGGTGCTCGCGTTCTTCAATCTCATCCCGGTGCCGCCGCTCGATGGCAGCAGGGTCGTGCAGTGGCTGCTGCGCGGCGAGGCGCTCCAGTTCTACGATTCGCTCGAGCGTTACGGCTTCATCGTCGTGATCGCCATCGTGTTCATCTTCCCGGGCGTGATCGACGCCTACTTCAACGTCACCGTCTACCCGATCCTGCACCTTCTCGGCATCGGCTAGCGCCACTCGCGCGTCGCCTAGTACCTGAACACGGCCGCCACGCCGCCAACGGGGGCGTCCTCGCCGGTGAACGCGTGCACGGATCCGCGGTGCAGGATGGTCTCCGCCGCAGCAAGGTCGACGAGGTCCCAGCCGCACTGGTACGGGTCGATGCCTTCCGCCTCGCGCGCGTCCTCACGCAATGTCGGGGGTTTGGACGGGCACAGGTGCGTGACGTCGAACGTGGAGCGGTCGAACCACCCCCACGGCCCGGCGCCGTCGCCGAAGAAGAGCGTCTTGACGCGCCCAGCGGCTGCGGCGGCGAGGATCTGCGCGGGGTCGTCGGAGGCATGATCGGTTCCTGTGAGCTGGCGCAGCTCGTCGACGTCGGACTGCACTCGGGCCGCATGGGCAGGCTCCAACAGCGCGAGCGCACGCAGATGCACGTCGCGCGGGATCATCTCATCCGTCGCGCCCTCCACGTGCTCCGGCAGGACGTGGGCGTAGGAGCTCACGTCCCGATAGTCCGCAACAAGGTAGCCCACGCCAAGAAGCACGAGGGGGTCCGTGCACTCGGGGCCCATGATGGCCGTCACGCCCCGGTCAAGCTCCTTCATGAAGCGGACGCGCTCCGCGTGGTCGACATCCTTCTCCCCTCCGTGGCCATGGAAGAGCGCTGTCGTCACGCCCTGGGCCCCTTCGGGGGTGGCGCCGGGGACGGTGTGGTACTGGAGCTGTTCCTCGCGCTCGTCGAACCGCAATGCCTCGGAGAGCGATGCAGGCGTGCCTTCCGGCAGCGCGACCTCCTCGACGCCCGCCTGATCGCCGCGGAAGAGCCGCGTGTGGTTGAGGTCGATGGCGAGCGCCCAGAAGCGCTCAGGACTGCGAAGGGCGCGATAGAGCGGTCGCAGGTAGAACCGGTCACCGACCACGGCCACCCCGGGAAGCGCCGTGCCGATGCGCAGCACCTCGTTCATCTCGGGCGAGGCGAAGATCGCAAGGCCCTCGAACCCGCCGGTCCACTCGGCGTCCTCGGCGGCGAACGCGGTCGCGGAAGCAAGCAGTGCGCCGGCCTCGCGCTCGCGCATCCCCTGCGCGACCAGCTGGTCGCACGCATCCTTGATCAGGTTGCGCAGCAGGATGCGGTCGGAGTCGGTCTGGATCCGGAGCCGGTGCGCGGGCATATGGATGGACACGGACGGCCAACCGGTGCGATTCGCGAGTCTGACGAGAGTGTCGCGGTCGATGCTGTCCATCGCCTCTTGCCTCCTGGTTCGGGGTGATCGAGGGGGCCGCCGGCCCCGGTCGTCGGTGCCGGCCGATGCGGGGCGGCGGCCCGCGTGCACTGAAGGTATGCCCGCTCCGGCCACGTCGTATGCCGTCCGCGGGCGGCAGACGTTATCATCGCCTGGTACGCCCGCGCGGACGCAGCGCGCGTCCCGTTGCGCGCAGCCGCCGAAAGGAAGCCGCCTCAGTGCCGACTCGCAAGCGCACACTCACCGGATACCGCCCCACCGGAAAGCTCCACCTGGGGCACTGGTTCGGCAACCTTCAGAACATGTTGGCCCTTCAGCAGGACTATGACGCCTACTACTTCGTGGCCGACTGGCACGCGATGACCTCGCTGTGGGCCGACACGCACGAGATCCGAGCGTACACGGAGCAGATGGTGCTCGACTGGGTGGCGGCCGGGCTGGATCCTGAGAAGTGCACCATCTATCGCCAGTCCGACGTGCCCGAAGTCGCCGAGCTCACGACCTACTACTCCATGGTCACCCCGATGTCGTGGCTCGAGCGCGTCCCTTCCTACAAGGAGCAGCGCGAGCAGATCACGGACCGCGACCTGGGCAACGTGGGGTTCTTCCTCTATCCGCTGTTGCAGGCGGCGGACATCACCATCGTGCGCGCGGAGTGCGTGCCCGTGGGCGAGGACCAGGCGCCGCATCTGGAGCTCACCCGTGAGATCGTCCGGCGCTTCAACGGGACGTACGGCGACTACCTGGTCGAGCCGGCCACGCTCACCCCCAAAGAGGGCGCACGGGTCCCGGGTACCGACGGTCGCAAGATGTCGAAGAGCTACGGCAATGCCATCTTCATCTCAGACGGCCCGGACGAGATCCGCGCCAAGGTGATGGGGATGATCACCGACCCCGCGCGCAAGCTGAAGACGGATCCCGGCGACCCGGACATCTGCCCTCTGCAGCAGATCCACAAGCTCATCGCACCCGCTGAGGACATCACCGGCTGGGACACATGCTGCCGCAGCGCGGAGTGCGGGTGTGTCGCGCACAAGCGGTCGCTCATCGACGGACTGAGCGCGTATCTCGCGCCCTTCCGTGAGCGGCGCGCGGAACTCGCGGCGCGTCCCGGCTACGCGTGGGACGTGCTGGCGGACGGCGCGAGACGCGTGCGCCCGGTGGTCCGCGAGACGATCGACGCGGTCCGCCGGCTCGTGCACGTGGAACAGTAGGAGCGGGCGAAGCGCGGCGTGACCACCTACCGGGTCAGGACCGAGGTGTTCGAGGGACCGCTGGACCTTCTTCTCCACCTCGTGGGGCGGCAGAAGGTCGACATCCGCGAGATCTCCTTCACGGAGATCGCCGACGAGTTCATCGCCCATATCGAGCGGATGCGGGACCTCGACCTCGACGTGGCGAGCGAGTTCCTTCTGCTGGCGTCCACGCTCCTGGAGATCAAGGCCGCCGCCCTCTTCCCGGAGGACACGGATCTCGAGCTGGACGACTTGGACGACCTGACTCCTGAGGAGGCCCGCGCCCTGCTCGTCGAGCGGCTGCTGGTCTACAAGCAGTTCAAGAACGCAGCGGCTGAGTTCGCGGCGCGCATGGAGTCGGAGGGGCGCATGCACCCGCGCGCGGCGGGGCTCGAGGAGCCGTTCCTGCGGCTGATGCCGGACTACCTCGAAGGCGTGACGCTCCGGGGACTCGCCGTGATCTGCGCCGACCTGGAATACGGCCGGGAGATATTCCTGCTCGAGGCCGAACATGTGGCGGCCATGCCGATCTCACTCGAACTCCACATGGAGAGCGTGCGGCAGGGGCTGAAGGGGAAGGGCCGGCTGCGCTTCGGTGACCTCGTGCCGGCCGGTGCTCCGGCAGAGCTGGTGGTCGTCACGTTGCTTGCGATACTGGAGCTGTACAAGCTCGGCGCGCTCGACGTCCGTCAGGACGCCCTGTTCGGCGAGATCGACCTCATCGAGGCGGGTGTGAAGAGCGATGTCTGACCCTGGATCGCGCGGCACTCTGGAGGCTCTGTTGTTCGTCTCCGACGAGCCGTTGCCCGCGTCGCGCGTCGCCAAGCTGCTGGAGCTGCCGGAGGCGGACGTGACGGCTGAGCTTCGAGAGATCGCCGAGGAGTACGCACGCGACGAGCGCGGCTTCCAGCTGAGGGAGGTCGCCGGAGGATGGCGGCTGTACACGCATCCGGCCTACCACCCCGTCATCGAGCGCATGGTGCTCACGTGGGACGTGCGTCATCTCTCGCAGGCGGCTCTGGAGGCGCTGTCGGTGATCGCGTATCACCAGCCGGTGACCCGTCAGGGCGTCAACGCGGTGCGTGGCGTGAACTCGGAGGCCGTGATCTCGTCGCTCGTGGAGAAGGGGCTGGTGCGCGAGGTCGGGCGCGACGGGGCGCAGGGGACCGCGGTGCTGTACGGGACCACGCGTACCTTCCTCGAGAAGTTCGGGCTGAAGGACCTGAGCGGTCTCCCGCCCCTTGAGGAGTTCGCGCCTGACGCCGCTACCGAGCAGTCCATCCGTGAACGCCTGAACGCCCTCGAGGGGCCGGAGGTCGACAACGATGACGACGCCATCCCGACCGTCGACTGAGACGTCCGGCGCATTCGGAGAGCGAACGCAGGGTTCGAGCGAGGGGGGCGAGGCGATTCGCTCCGGGGACGACGGGCCGCGCACCGTGCCGATGCGGCTGCAACGCTTCCTGGCGCGCGCAGGTGCCGCGTCCCGCCGAGGCAGCGAGAAGCTGATGAGTGCGGGGCGCGTGACGGTGAACGGGGTCGTGGTCACGGAGCTGGGCAGCAAGGTGGACCCGCTGTCCGATGAGGTGAGGTTGGATGGGGAGATCGTGGTGCCCGGCGACGCGCCTGCCTACCTCGCCCTCAACAAGCCCGCAGGCTACGTGACCACGATGAGCGATCCTGAGGGACGCCGCACCGTCGCCGACCTCTTCCCGAGCGACGCGCCCCCCGGCCTGTTCCCGGTCGGACGGCTCGACTTCGACTCCGAGGGGCTTCTTCTCCTCACCACGGACGGAGACCTCGCACACCGCCTCATGCACCCGAGGCACCATGTGGACAAGACGTACATCGCCTGCGTGGAAGGCTCGCCCGACGAGGCGGATCTCGCGGCGCTGCGAGGCGGGATCGTGTTGGAGGACGGCCCGACGCGCGAGGCGGGTGCGCGCGTCCTGAGCGAGGGCGACGGGTCCGCGGAGATCGAGCTTGTCATCCACGAGGGACGCAAGAGGCAGGTCCGCAGGATGCTGTCAGCCGTGGGGCATCCCGTGACCCGGCTGCAACGCGTCGCCTTCGGGGCCGTCGAACTCGGCGAGCTCCCTTTAGGCGAGACCCGGGCGCTCACCGACGAGGAAGTCGAGAGTCTGAAGTCATCGGGAGACTGAGCCCGGGGTGCCAGTGCGTCTGCTACACTCGCCATCGTTCACAACCGCATAGCGCACCCCCGGAGGGTGCCCGTTCCGCCGCGGTTCACGCGTCGGACGGGAGAATAGAGAAGCCGGTGAGATCCCGGCGCTGTCCCGCAACTGTGATGGGTCCGTCATACGACCCTAAGCCAGGAGACCTGCCCTTCGGGAGCGACCGCACGATCCAGGCCTTCGAGGACGAGGCCCGCGTCGCCCTGGCTGGCAGCATCAGGTGAGACCGACCAGCCGAGAGACACGGGAACCTTCCGAGACGGCCCCCGCGCATCCATGCGCGGGGGCCGTCGTCGCTCACGACGAGGCTCTGGCTGCCCTCTCGTGCGGGACGGCAACGGGCCGAGGACAGCCCACGACGAAGGCAGGACCGTCATGCAACTCCGTACCGAAGCACTGAGAAGGGGAGCGGTCGCTCTGGCGCTCGCGCTGGTCGTCGTCGCGACGGCGGCGTGCGCCGCGGGCCAGGCGCCTCAGGCATCGCCCGCTGCCGCGCCGCAGAAGCAAGGCACCGCTGCATTCCCGGTGACCGTCACGGACGACGCGTCGCGCAGCGTCACGATCGCAGCCGAACCGAGGCGCATCGTGTCGCTCGCGCCGGCTGATACGGAGATCCTCTACTCGCTCGGTGTGTTCTCGCGCGTCGTCGGGGTGACCACCTACGATGACTATCCGGCCCAGGTGAAGTCGCTGCCGAAGATGGGAGACTTCCAGACCCCGAACCTGGAGGAGGTGGCGGCCGCGCGTCCCGATCTCGTCCTCCTGACGGGTGGCGTACAGGCCGACCAGATCGCGAAGCTGGAGGCCTTGGGCGCCAAGGTGCTGGTGGTCGACCCGAAGGATATCGATGGCGTGATGCGCTCGATAGGGACGGTGGCTCGCTGCACCGGCGCGTCTGCCAGGGGCGAGAAGCTCGTCACCGGGATGCGCGCACAGCTGGCGTCCGTCAGGGCTCGACTTCACGGCACGAAGCCGGTGCGCGCGTTTGTCGAGATCGGCTGGGACCCGTTGTTCACCGCCGGCAGGGACACGCTGCTCAACGATCTTGTCACCCGGGCGGGGGGCGTGAACGTCGTGAAGCAGAGCGGTTACGTCGCCTACTCCGTCGAGCAGTTGGTGAGGGACCAGCCTGCGGTCTACCTCGGTACGAAGTCGTCGATCGGCGACCCCCTGAGCCTGGAGGACCGGCCCGGCTACGATGCACTGGACGCCGTCCAGATGGGTTCGATCTACCCGCTCGATGACGACCTGGTGTCTCGCCCGGGGCCGCGGATCGTCGAGGGAGTCCTCGAGGCCGCCAAGGCCCTGCATCCCGATCTCTTCAAGTAGCGGTCCGATGCCGGGGCGCACACAGGTACGATCGGCGACGGTGATCGCGGGGCTCGCCGCGACGCTGCTGCTCGCAGTCGTCGCAGCCACGTCGTTCGGCGCTGTGGCCGTGGGGCCCGGACAGGTGGTGTCGGCGATCACGCGCGCGCTGGCCGGCCGCACCCTGGTACCGGCCGAGGCGCTCGTGATCGAGCTGAGACTGCCTCGGGTGGTGATGGCCGCGCTGGTCGGCATGTGCCTCGCGGCCGCAGGCGTCCTGTACCAGGCTCTCTTCCGCAACCCGCTCGCCGACCCCTACATCCTCGGTGTCTCGTCGGGCGCGGGGTTGGGTGCGGCGCTGGCGTTCGTTGTCGGCGGCAGTGGCGCGCTGGCCCTCGTGGCCCCGCCTGTGGCCGCGTTCGTGCTGGCGCTCGGCACCATCGTGCTGGTGGCGGGGCTGGCGACGCGTCGCGGCGTGATGCAGACGCTCTCACTTCTGCTCGCGGGAGTGGCGGTCTCCTACACGCTCGCGGCCCTCACGTCGTTCGTGCTCGTGCTGCAGCGTCAGCAGCTGTCCCGCGTCGTCTTCTGGATGATGGGCGGGCTGCAGGGCGCGACGTGGCCGCAGTGCGCGGTCGTGGCGGTGATGCTGGGCGCGGGCCTGGCCATACCGCTGGCCAGGACTCGCGAGCTGGACATCATGCTGCTGGGCGACGAGCGCGCCGGCGAGCTCGGCGTCGACGTCGAGCGCACGAAGCGGCTGATCCTCGCCTCGGCATCGCTCATGGTGTCCGCGGCGGTCTCGGTCTCCGGTCTCATCGGGTTCGTCGGCCTGATGACACCGCATGCGGTCCGACTGCTGCTCGGCCCCGACCACAGGCTTCTGATCCCCGCGTCCGTGTTGGGCGGCGGCGTCGTGATGGTGCTCGCGGACCTGCTCGCGCGGGTGGTGCTCGCCCCGGTTGAGCTGCCGGTGGGGATCATCACGGCGCTGCTCGGCGGCCCGCTCTTCGTCTGGCTCCTGGTGCGCGCTCAGAGGGAGGAGACGTGACCGTCGCGATCCTTCGCTACGCGGGCGCGACGGTGGGGTACCGGGACCCTGTCGTGAGCGGGGTCGCTGTCGCGGTGGAGGCCGGCGAGCTCGTGGGACTGATCGGTCCCAACGGTGCGGGCAAGACGACGCTGCTGCGTGCGGTGACCGGCGGAGCGCGTGTGCTGTCCGGCGAGGTCATGCTCGACGGACGGCCGCTCCACTCTCTTGCGCGCAAGGAGGTGGCGCGTCTCGTGGGCGTGCTTCCGCAGCAGACGCCGACGGGGTTCGCGTTCTCGGCGCGGTCCTTCGTGGAGATGGGTCGCCATGCACACCTCTCGGGGTTCGCGGCCACACTCGGCAGGGCGGACACGGCAGCGGTGGACCGGGCGCTCATGCTCACCGGGACCGAGCATCTGGCGAGCGAGCGCCTCGACAGACTCTCGGGAGGCGACGTCCAGCGGCTCACACTCGCGCAGGCGCTGGCGCAGGAGCCGCGGGTGCTCCTCCTGGACGAGCCGACCAGCCACCTGGACCTGAACCACAGGCTCGAGGTCCTTGACGCGGTGCGCGCTCTCGCCGACGGCGGGCTCGCCGTGCTCGCGGTCTTCCACGACCTCGACATGGCGGCCCGCTACTCGGACCGTCTCGCGGTCGTCGCGGACGGCGGCATCGGCGTCCAAGGCCCTCCCGCAGTCGTGCTCACCTCCGAGACCCTCAGTGCGGTCTTCGGCGTGCGCGCGGTGATCGGCAGGGACGTCGTGACCGGCGCGGTCCAGGTGACGCCTGTGGTGCGCGACGGGGTGCGGCCGCGGGAAGGCGCGCCGCGAGTGCTGGTGATCAGCGGATCGGGGACGGGGGCGGCGCTCATGCGAAGGCTGGCGCTCGCGGGCTACGCCGTATGCTGCGGTGTGCTCGCCGAAGGTGACACGGACGCCGAGGTGGCGCGCGCCCTGGGAGTGCCGTTCACGGCCGTGCCGCTGGGGACGGTCATGTCGGTCGAGCACGGTGAGGCGCTCCGCGCAGCCGCCGCCGAGAGCGACGCGGTCGCGGTCGTGGCCACTCCCTTCGGTCGGCCGAACGTGGGCAACCTGCGGGCCGTCGTGGAGCAGGCGGGCCGGACCGTTCTCGTGGGGGACCTCTCTCCGTCCCTCGACTTCACGGGCGGGGAGGCGGGTGCTCTCTGGAGACGGATGGCGGTGGGGGGTGCCCGGCAGTGCACGGACGAGCGCGCCGCGGTGGCCGCTCTTGAGGAGGTGTGCGACCGATGAGCGTCGTGATGATCACCGGGGGCGTGCGCAGCGGGAAGTCGGCGGCCGCCGAGAGGCTCGCGTCGCGTCGCGGCGCTCCGGTGGTGGTGGCCGTCGCGGGCTGGGAGGGCGACGTGGAGATGCGCCGCCGCGTGGACGCGCACATCCGGACACGGCCCGCCGAATGGTCGGTCCTCACAGTGGACACGGACCCCGCGTGGGCGGCCGGTGTTGCGAGCGGCTCGGTCCTGCTGCTCGACTGTCTGTCCACGCTGATAGGCGCGATAGTACACGGCGAGGTCGGCGACGCGTCCTTCGCCCCCGAGGGGGCGGAGGACCGGTGCGAGGCGCGCGCGCTGGCGATGGTGGAGGCCCTCGTGTCCCGCGACGGGGACACGGTCATCGTCAGCAACGAAGCAGGATGGGGAGTCGTCCCGGAGTTCGCGTCAGGTCGAGTCTTCCGTGATGTGCTCGCAAGGGCCAACCGGGCGCTCGCGGAGCGCGCGGACGGCAGCTGGCTCGCGGTCGCGGGTCACCTGATCGATCTCAAGGCACTTCCCGTCGACCTCCCATGGCCGTCCATGCCTCCGGGCAGGATCCGTACACCGACGAAAGGATGAACGTGCAAGACGAACGCTCGATCGCCGATTCGATCGCCGCCATCCCCTTCCCCGACGCCTCCTGGGAGGAGATCGCGTGGGCGCGCCTGGACTCTCTGACAAAGCCTCCGCGCTCCCTTGGACAGCTCGAGGTGCTTGCACAGCGTCTCGCTGTGCTGCAGCGAAGCACCCACCCCTCGATCGCCCGGAAGGCGATCGTGCTCATGGCCGGCGATCATGGGGTGACCGCACAGGGTGTCTCTTCCTATCCGAGCGAGGTGACCGCGCAGATGGTGGCGAACTTCGCCGCGGGCGGCGCGGCGATCAACCAGCTCGCCGCCCACGCCGGCGCGAGCGTGATCGTAGTGGACGTGGGCG
Organism: uncultured Coriobacteriia bacterium; assembly: GCA_903831865.1. GTDB lineage: Bacteria > Actinomycetota > Coriobacteriia > Anaerosomatales > PALSA-660 > PALSA-660. The sequence continues at coordinate 17,251 of CAIKZH010000026.1, read as the reverse complement.
TGGCGCACGAGCTTCCCGAGGCGCCCGGCGTGGTGGCGGCCCGGGTCCGAAACGGTACCGCGGACATGAGTCAGGGACCCGCCATGACCCGCGCCGAGGCGGTCGCGGCCGTGGGTGTGGGCATCGGAGTCGTGGACGACCTCGCGGCTCGCGGCATCGACATCGTCGGCACGGGCGACATGGGCATCGGCAACACGACCGCCTCGGCAGCCATCGTGAGTGCGTTGCTCGCAGCGGACCCGGCGGACGTCGTCGGTCCCGGGACCGGCCTGGACGAGGAAGGCGTGGCGCACAAGGCGGAGGTCGTCAGGTGCGCGCTCGAGGTCAACGCCCCCGACGCGAGCGACCCTCTCGACGTGCTCGCGAAGGTGGGCGGGCTCGAGATCGCCGGGCTTGCGGGAGTCGTGATCGGCGCGGCCGCCCGCGGCGTCCCGGTCGTGAGCGACGGCTACATCTCCGGAGCGGCCACGCTGCTCGCGCTTCGTCTCGCACCGGCGGCCCGCCCGTGGGTCTTCGCATCGCATCGCAGCGCGGAACCCGGGCACAGGCTGGTCCTCGCGGCGCTCGGTCTCCGACCGGTGCTGGACCTCGATATGCGATTGGGAGAGGGAACGGGGGCGGCGCTGGCCATGGAGGTCATGGATGCGGCGTGTGCCGTGATGAGCGGGATGGCCACCTTCGGCGAGGCGGGCGTCAGCGGGAGGGACGGGTGAGTCCGGACCCCCGACATGCGCGCCCACGGCCTGTCGCGGACTTCCTTGCGGCGGTGAGGCTCCTCACACTCCTGCCCGCCGGCGTTCGGCACGAGGGTCGAAGCCCCCGTGTGACGGGCTGGTTCGGCTGGGTCGGCTGGCTGGTCGGCGGGTCCGCGGCTGGAGGGGTGTGGCTGCTGCAGCGCTATGTGCTGCTTCCGCGCCCCATGATCACCCTTCTTCTGGCCGTCGCTGTGGTTGGCGCATGGGCGCTCGTGACGCGAGCCATGCACTGGGACGGGATCGCCGATACGGCTGACGGCCTGTGGGGCGGCGCGACCGCGGACCGCAGGCTCGACATCATGCGCGATAGCCGCATCGGTGCGTTCGGCGCCGTCGCGCTGGTGTTCACGGCCATGCTCGAAGTGGCCGCGGTCGCGGCTCTCATCGAGGTGGGAGCCCTGTGGGTCCTGGTGGTGGCGGCGGTGATCTCCCGCGTCGCGGCCTCGACGGCCGCGTGGACGCTGCCGGCAGCGCGATCGGACGGCCTCGGCCACTCCGTGACGAGTGATCCGGGGATCTACGACGTCGCCGCCGCTGGGCTGTCGTGCCTGGCGCTCCTGATCTTCGCGCCGTTCGCCCCCGCCCCGTTCTTTGCGATCGCACTGGTCGGTCTCACAGCCGCCTTTGCGGTGCCTCGACTCCTCGCGAGAGAGGTCGGAGGGATGACGGGCGACCTTTTCGGCGCTACCGTCGTACTCGTAGAGGTGATCGTCGTGCTGACGGGGGCGCTGCTCACATGACCGATGGACGCGACGTGATGGGTCGGGCGCTCAGCCAGGGGCCCGCGCAGGGCACGCGTGTCGACGTCCTGGTCGCCCGGCATCCCGAGGTCCTCGCCAACGTGGAGGGGCGGTTCGTGGGTACGGGCGAGTCGCCCTTCACCGAGCGCGGGGAGCAGCAGTCCGCCGCGCTTGCCGCGTACATCGCCGCGTGGAGACCCTATTCGGTGCACGCGAGCCCCAGGTCCCGCGCTCTCGTCGTTGCCGGGCTCGCTGCGCAGGCGGCGGGGGTCGAGGTCCACGTGGACGAGGACCTGGCGGAGATCGATTTCGGCGCGGCGGAAGGTCTCACCTACGACGAGGCGGTGCGAGCGGGCGTCGAGATCGATCTTCTCGGAGGGCCGCCTGAGCGCGCTCCCTTCCGCGACGGGGAGACATGGCGGGCGTTCACAGCGCGCATCGAGAAGGCGGCGGAGAGGATCCGGACGTGCGGGCCGCGGATCGCGGTGGTCGCGCACGGAGGCGTCGTGCGCGCGCTGCTCGTCCACTGGCTGGGACTCAGTCACCGCGCCGCCTGGGCGTTCGCGGTCCCGAACGCCTCGGTCGGCACGCTCACGCTGTGGGACGGGAGCGGGACCCTTCGAACGTTCGGCATCGATCCCGAAGAGTGCGCGGTGAGCGCGCGCGAGGCCCCGCAGACGCCGGACCCCCTCAGCTGACGCCCTGTGCTTGTCTTGCGACCGGCCGCGGGCCACAATGCCACCTACGCCGGGTGAGGGACTCCCTCGGACCCGGCGCCGACCCGAGAAGCGAGGGCGGGGGTCTGCAGGACGTGAACTGGGACGCGCTGATACGCAGTGAGCTCGACGGCATGAGGCCCTACGAGCCCGGACTCCGCGCGAGCGAGGTCCGTGAACGCTCCGGTCGCGCCGACGTGCTGAAGCTGTCGAGCAACGAGTACCCGGACGGGCCCTTCCCCAGCGCGCTCGAGGCCGCTGGGCGCGTGCTGTCGCGACTGAACCGCTACCCCGACGGGTCCTGCCGCGCGCTCCGAGCGCGTCTCGCCGAGCGATGGGGTGTCGACGAGCGCTTCATCAGCGTCGGCAACGGCAGCAACGAGCTCATCCGTCTCATCGGACAGGCCGTCCTGCGCCCTGGGGACGAGGTCGTCTACGCGTGGCCCAGCTTCGTCGTATATCCCACGGTGGCGCGGCTGTTCGGCGCCAAGGCGGTACAGGTGCCGCTCACAGCGGAGCAGCGTCACGACCTGCCGGCCATGCGGGCCGCCGTGAACGAGCGCACCAGGGTCGTCTTCCTCTGTAACCCCAACAACCCCACGGGGACGATCTACACGCGTGACGAGTTCGAGGCCTTCCTTGTCGGTCTGCCCGAGCAGGTCCTCGTGGTGGTGGACGAGGCATACTTCGAGTTCGTGGACGACGCCGACTACCCGGACGGGCTGCGCACCTTCGACGGTGTGCGACCTCTGGTCGTGCTGCGGACGTTCTCCAAGATCTACTCGCTCGCCGGTCTGCGCGTGGGCTACGGCTTCATGCCCGAGCCGCTGAAGCGCGCGGTGGACTGCGTGCGTGAGCCGTTCAACGTCGGTAGCGTGGGACAGGTCGCGGCCGCCTTCTCGCTCGACGACCAGACCGAGGTGGCCCGTCGTCAGCGCGAGAACCTGGAGCAGAAGACCTACCTGTATTCGGGCTTCGACCGGCTGGGGATCCGCTACATCCCGTCTCACGCCAACTTCGTCTACGTCCTGACGGAGAGGCCGGTCGAAGTGTTCGAGTCGCTGTTGTCGGAAGGTGTGATCGCTCGTGACTTCGGCACCGCTCCGGCGCTCCGGCTCACGGTGAGCGCAGCCAATGACACGGACCGCGTCGTGGAGGCCTTCTCGCGCACGGTGGCGCGGCTCGGTTCGATCTAGCGGCTTCAGGACGACCGACGGGCGCCCGGCGTAACCTGCTCGGGTGCAAGGGGATCGCGACCGGCTCCAGGAGGCGAGCTCTACCCATGCTGATCGTCATGCGGGACCACGCGTCCCAAGCTGAGATAGACCATGTCGTCGAACACCTGCACGAGGCCGGCGCCGAAGCACACCTGTCGCAGGGCGAGGTCAAGACCGTCATCGGTGTCATCGGTGACAGGGAGCTCATCTATCAGCTTGAGATGGACGGCTTCCCCGGGGTCACCGAGGTCATCCGTGTCCTCAAGCCCTATAAGCTGATCTCGAGGGAGTTCCAGGCCGAGGACACGGTGGTACGCGTCAAGGGCGCCGTCATCGGCGGAGGGGCCTTCGGCATGATCGCGGGTCCGTGCTCCGTCGAGTCCGAGGCGCAGATGCTCGAGGTCGCCCAAGCGGTGAAGCAGGCGGGCGGGACCATGCTGCGCGGCGGCGCGTTCAAGCCGCGGACCAGCCCCTACGCGTTCCAGGGCATGGGGCTCGAGGGCCTCAAGCTCCTTCGCGCCGCAGGCGACTCTGTGGAGCTGCCGGTGGTCACCGAGGTGCTCGATGTCCGCGACGCGGAGACCGTGGCGGAGTGGGCGGATGTCCTTCAGGTCGGCGCCCGCAACATGCAGAACTTCATGCTCCTCGAGGAGCTCGGACGCATGGAGCGGCCGGTCCTGCTGAAGCGCGGGCTGTCGGCCACCATCGAGGAGGTGCTCTCGAGCGCCGAGTACATCCTCAAGGGCGGGAACCGCGACGTCATCCTGTGCGAGCGCGGCATCCGCACGTTCGAGACCTACACGCGCAACACCCTCGACCTCGCCGCCGTGGCGGCGCTGCGGCAGCTCACGCATCTCCCGGTGATCGCGGATCCCTCGCATGCGACCGGGCGCCGCGAGCTCGTGGAGCCCATGTGCCGGGCCGCGATCGCGGCAGGAGCCGATGGTCTCATGGTGGAGGTGCATCCCGATCCGCAGCACGCACGGTGCGACGGCCCACAGTCGCTCGACGTTCCTGCGTTCACGAAGCTCATGGAGTGCCTGCGGCCGCTGGTGGTGCTCGAGGGGAAGCGGCTGTGAACCCCTCCTTCGACCGGGTCGTCATCGTAGGAGTGGGCCTGATCGGCGGGTCGCTGGCGCTCGCCCTGCGGGCGCTGGATCCGGCGCCGCACGTGACCGGGATACAGCGGCATGCGGAGGCCCGCGCCTGGGCCGTTGCGCACGGCGTTCTTGACGACGCGCTGCCTCCTGAAGGCGAGGCGACGGACCGCGCGCTCATGGACGCGGATCTTGTCGTGCTCGGCACGCCGGCGCGCGCCGAGAGGCGGTGGCTCGAGCGGCTGGGGGATCTGGGGTTCCGCGGCGTGGTCACCGACGTCGCGTCCACGAAAGCCGGGGTCGTCGCGACGGCGAAGCGATCGCTTGCGGAGGGCGCATGCTTCGTGGGCGGTCACCCGATGGCGGGGTCCGAGCGCAGCGGTGTCGAGTCCGCGGACGCGGATCTCTTCCGCGGAGCGTACTACGTGCTCACTCCCGCGTCGGACACGGACGCGGATGCCTATGGCCGGCTGCACGCACTGGTCACTTCGATCGGGGCCAGGGCGATCGCGATCCGGGCGGAGGAGCATGACGAGGCGGTGGCGGCGATCAGCCATGTGCCGCACGTCGCGGCGGCTGCGCTGACGAACCTCGCCGCGGCGCGCGCGGCGGCGGGCGACGAGGTGCTGCGCCTCGCCGCGGGCGGATTCAAGGACATGACGCGGATCGCCGCGGGGTCGGCCGACCTGTGGACCGGCATCTGCTTCGACAACCGCGATGCCGTTCTGCGCGGGCTCCGCGAGTACGGGCAGCAGGTGGGCGACTTCGCGGGTCTCCTGGAAGCGGGCGACCGTGGGGGCGTGACGGCGTGGCTCTCGAGAGCCGCCGACGTGCGCAGTTCCCTGCCCGCACAGTGGGTGCCGGCATCCACGCGTCTCCGTGAGCTGGCCGTGCCCGTCTCCGACCATCCGGGGGCGGTCAGCACGGTCGCGCAGGCGGCGGCCCACGCCGGCTGCAACATCGAGGACATCGGCATCGATCACCAGAGCGAGGACTCGGCGGTCCTGCGCCTCGTGCTCACCGACGAGGGCGACCTCGAGGCCCTGGTGGCGGCGCTGCGGGATGCGGGCCTGGAGCCGGATCTCGAGCCGTTGCGCCTCGAGGGGGGAGGCGCATGAAGCGGGTCTGGTCGCGCGCCCAGGGTCCGCTTCGAGGCTCCGTCCGGGTCCCGGGCGACAAGTCGATCTCGCATCGGGCGGTGCTCTTCGCGGCCTTGGCGGGCGGGACGTCGCGTCTGACCGGGGTGCTCGACTCCGCGGACGTGCGCACGACGATCGCCGCCGTGAGGGCACTGGAGGCGCAGGTCGAGGAGCTGGGTCGCGACGAGACGGGGCTGACTCTGGATGTGACCGGCTGGGGCTCGCGAGGCCCGGTGGCGCCGGATGGACCCGTCGACTGCGGCAACAGCGGGACGACCGCGCGGTTGCTTCTGGGTCTTCTCGCCGGTTGGCCCCGCGAGGTGACGCTCGTCGGTGATGATTCGCTCAGCAGGCGGCCCATGCGGCGGGTGATGGTGCCCCTCGCAGCCATGGGAGCGACCTTCACGTCCGACGACGGTCGTCTGCCTGTCACCGTGCGCGGGGCGGCCGCGCCCAAGGCGCTCTTCTACGACTCGCCGCACGGCTCGGCGCAGGTGAAGACGGCCGTCCTGCTCGCGGGGCTCCGGGCGAGGGGTACGACGAGCGTCCGGGAGGCCGTCCCGAGCCGCGATCACACGGAGACGATGCTGCCGGCTTTCGGCGTCCCTGTCTTGAGAGACCCGGACGCCGGCTGGTGCGGTCTGGACGGACCCGCGCGACTGGTCGCGCACGATCTCTCCGTACCGGCCGACCCGTCGTCGGCGGCCTTCCTGGTAGGCGCCGCCCTGATCGTGCCGGGAAGTGACCTGGAGATCCGGGAGGTGACTCTCAACCCGACGCGCACCGGCTTCGTGCGAGTGCTGCAGCGCATGGGGGCGGACCTCGCTGTGGAGAGTGTCTCGACGCTGGGTGCCGAGCCGGTGGGCACGATGCGAGCTCGCTCCACAGCGCAGATGACCGGCACACTCGTGACGGCCGAAGAGGTGCCGTCGCTGATCGACGAAGTGCCGCTGCTCGCTGTCGTCGCTTGCGCGGCACGGGGCACGACGCGTTTCGAGGGCATCGCGGAGTTGCGGGTCAAGGAGTCGGACCGACTTGAAGCGATCGCCGAGGGGCTCGGGGCGCTTGGGGTCCATGTGCGGCAGGGGCCCGACTGGCTCGAGGTCGACGGTCCCGCCGCGCTACATGAGGCGTCATTGGACTCTCGTGGCGACCACCGGCTCGCGATGGCCTGGGCGGTGGCCGCCCTGACCGCGGACGGCGACGTCGAGGTCGAGCGCTGGGACGCGGTGGACGTGTCGTATCCCGCCTTCGCTGAGGACCTGAGCGGCCTCTTCGCCGCAAGCGCGAGAGAGTGACCCTCCGCGCTCTCGGCCCTCTCCCTCTCGCCGTCTGGTACGCTTCTCGGCGTCCCTCGCCACCTGCGGATGAGGAGCTGTCAGCCTCGTGATCGTCGCCATCGACGGCCCCGCAGCGTCGGGGAAGTCCACTGTAGCCCGCATGCTCGCCGAGAGGCTCGGCTTCGCGTATCTCGACACGGGCGCGATGTATCGTGCCGTCGCGGTCGAAGCGCTGCGCCGCGGCATCGCGCTCGACGACTCGGAGGCGCTCGGCGCGCTGGCCAGGAGCATCGGGATCGCCTTCGAGCACGAGGGCGGCTCAGCGCTGCCCACCCGGGTGACGGCGGACGGCCGTGACGTCACGGCGGAGATCCGGACCCCCGAGGCCGACGCGGCGGTGAGCCCGGTCTCCGCCGAGCCTCGGGTGCGCGAGGCGATGGTCGCGCAACAGCGCCGCGAGGCGGCGCTCGAGCCGGACACCGTGCTCGAGGGTCGCGACATCGGGTCAGTGGTCCTGCCGGGGGCCGAGCTGAAGGTCTTCCTGACGGCGGCCGGTCATGAACGTGCTCGCAGGCGCGCCCTGGACATGGCCGCGCGGGGCACGCCCATGACCGAGGACGACGTCCTCGCGAAGCTGGAGTCACGTGACCGGTACGACTCCACGCGCGTCAGCTCGCCGCTCGTCCGTGCAGCCGATGCGCTGTCTCTGGACACGACCTGCATGTCCGTCCAACAGGTGGTCGACGCGATCTCCGCATGGGTGGAGGAGCGTCGGTGAGACGGCCGCATCCACCGCGAAGCTTCTGGTTCGCCCATGTCGTGAGGGCGACGGTCGGCAACCTCCTTCCCCTCGTCTTCCGCATGCGGGTCCTTGGGAGCGAGAACATCCCTGGTGGAGGCGTGATACTCGCCGGCAACCACGTCTCGTACGCCGATCCGTGTCTCCTGTGGTGCGTCTCGCCCCGCCCCACGCACTTCATGGCCAAGATCGAGCTGTGGGACGTGGACTTCCTCGGATGGTGCCTGGACCAGTTCTGGGCCTTTCCCGTGCGTCGGGACGCCGTGGACCGCGACGCGCTGCGCACCGCCGGCAGCCTGCTGCGAGCCGGCGAACCGATCGGCGTCTTTCCGGAGGGCACCCGTCACAGCGGCGGCATGGGCGAGGGGCAGGGCGGTGCGGCATTCCTCGCGATCCACAACGATGCGCCAGTGGTGCCGGTGGGCATCGCGGGCACTGAGTCGATCATGCCGGCGGGCACACGTTTCCCGCGACTTCCGCGAGTGGTGGTCTCCTTCGGCAAGCCGATAGAGCCGGCGTCATACGTGCAACCATCACGCAAGGAGCGCGTGGACGCCATGACGACGGACACCATGGGAGCGATCGCCCGTGAGCTCGAGGTCGCGCGCCTGAGGAGGCAGGGATGAAGGTCGAGGTCGCTCGATACGCCGGCATCTGCTACGGCGTGGAGCGAGCGCTGAAGCTGGCCGACGAGGCCGCCGCCACGGGGCGGACGGTGCACACGCTGGGGCCGCTCATACACAATCCGCAGGCGGTCGAGGCGCTTCGCGCCCGGGGCGTCGAGGTGGCCGGCTGCCTCGAGGACGCCGAGGAGGGCATCCTGGTCATACGCTCGCACGGTGTGGTCCCCGGGATCATCGAGCGAGCGCGCGAGACCGGCCTGGACGTCGTGGACGCCACCTGCCCGTTCGTCTCCAGCGCGCAGCAGGCGGCCGCGAAGTTGAAGGCGGACGGCTACACGGTCGTGATAGTGGGCGAGGCGGACCACCCTGAGGTCGAGGGGATCGTCGCCGGGACCGGGGGTGACGCGATCGTCGTGGAGGAGGTGGCGGACATCCCCGCGAAGCTTCCCTCCCGGCGTGTCGGGATCGTCGTGCAGACGACGCAGTCGCTCGAACGTCTGAACCAGGTGGTCGCCGCGCTGCTCCCGCGCGTGAGCGAGCTCAAGGTCCACAACACCATCTGCTCCGCGACCGACAAGAGGCAGCGTAGCGCCGAGGAGCTCGCCCGGTCGGTGGACGTCATCGTCGTCGTCGGCGGCCTGAACTCCGGCAACACCACGCGTCTGGCGGAGATCTGCCAGGCGGTCAACCCTCGGGTCCATCACGTGGAGACCGCATCGGAGCTCCGGCCCGAGTGGTTCGCAGGGGCGGATACCGTGGGAGTCACCGCGGGCGCGTCCACGCCCGATGAGCAGATGGCGGGCGTCGTCGAGGCGATCGAGGCGCTCTCGAATGACGTATCCGACTGAGGCGACCGCTGGCGCCCGCATCTCGGCGGTCGAACCCCACGGCGCCGCGGCGCGTTGCGGCTTGCGCGCGGGAGAGACGATCGCGACCGCCGACGGGCAGAGCGTTCGCGACGTGATCGACTGGATGTGGATCGCGGACAGCGACAGCGTCCGTCTTGTGCTGGAGCCCGCGGCCGGGAGAGACGCGCGCGAGGTCACCCTCCGCCGTTCGCTCGGCGAGGGGTGGGGGCTCACATTCGATGGCGTCGTGTTCGATGGTGTGCGTCAGTGCGACAACGCATGCGCGTTCTGCTTCGTCGCCCAGCTGCCCCCAGGGATGCGACCGTCGCTGCGCGTTCGTGACGACGACTTCCGACTCTCGTTCCTGGCCGGCAACTTCATCACGCTCACGAACCTCAGCGACGCTGATATGGATCGCATCGTGGAGCAGAGGCTGAGCCCGCTCTACGTCTCCCTCCACGCTGTGGACCCCGACGTGCGTCGCGCGCTGTTGTGCCCGACGATCGATGACGAGGCACTCGCGCGGTTCGACGAGTTGGCCGCAGCAGGGATAGAGACCCACGTGCAGGTCGTGCTCGTGCGGGGGCTCAACGACGGCCCTGTCCTGGAGCGCACCCTCGGGTGGCTGGCGCGGCGCGAAGGCGTGCTCTCGGTCGGCCTCGTCCCGGTCGGCGTGACCCGGTACCAGAGGCGTCGGCTGAGCACCTTCGCGAGCGCCGGGGACGCGCGCGCGGTGCTCGATCAGATAGCCCCGTGGCGGACCCGGATGTTCGATGAGCGTGGCGAGCACTGGGTCCACGCCGCTGACGAGTTCCACCTGCTCGCTGGAGGTGAACTGCCCGCGGCCGCGGACTACGACGGCTTCCCGCAGTTCGAGAATGGCATCGGGATGGTCCGTGCGTTCATCGACGAGCTCGCCGAGGAAGTCGCAGGAGGTCCCGAGGCGGGGCAGACCTCACGCCCGGGCGGACGTGCCGTGAACGTGGTCCTCGTCTCAGGCGAGTTCTTTGCGCCGGTGCTCGGCAGGCTCACGTCGTCGCTGGATGTGTTCGGGGTCACCGTTCGTGTGCTGTGTGTCGCGAACGCGCTGCTGGGCGGGAACGTGGGCGTCGCGGGATTGCTGGCGGGTACGGACATCGCGAGCGCGATCGCCCGCGACCGCGCTGCGCTGCCGCGCGGAAGTGCGCCCGCGACCTACCTCGTCCCTGACCTCGCCACCAACGACGAGGGGCTCTTCATGGACGACCTGCGCCTCCAGGACGTGGTCGAACAAGCGGGGGCGGACGTCCGTCTGGTATCATCCGACGCCGCGGGTCTCGCTGCCGCGCTCGTCTCGCTCACCTCTCACACCACCGGCGGGTGATCCTCATGTCGCTTCCGATCGTCGCCGTCGTGGGCCGTCCCAACGTCGGCAAGTCCACTCTCGTGAACCGCCTCGTGCAGGGGCAGGACGCGATCGTCCACGCGATGCGCGGCGTCACGCGCGATCGCAGCTACCATCGCACCGACTGGAACGGGCGCGACTTCATGCTCGTCGATACCGGCGGCATCGAGACCGGTTCCGACGACGACTTCGGCGATTCCATCCGCGAGCAGGCCATCATCGCGGCTGAGGAGGCCGACGCGGTCCTGTTCGTCGTCGACGGCAAGACAGGGGTCACATCGGGCGACGAGGATGTCGCGCGGATCCTGCAGCGCAGCGAGCGGCCGGTCTTCCTCGTCGTCAATAAGGCCGACACCCCGGGGGACGAGTCCGTCATCCACGAGTTCTGGGCACTGGGGCTCGGTCAGCCCTGGGCGATCTCCGCCCTGCACGGTCACGGCACCGGCGACCTTCTCGACGAACTCGTGGCGGTCTTCCCGGAGGCGCAGCCGGAGCCCGAGCGGGGCGAGGTGCGCGTCGCCATCATCGGTCGCCCCAATGCCGGCAAGAGCTCCGTCTTCAACCGCCTCATCGGTGCCGAGCGTTCCATCGTGAGCGGTGTGCCGGGGACCACTCGAGACTCGATCGACACCGTGGTGGAGCGCGATTCCGTCAGCTATCGGCTGGTGGACACCGCCGGCCTGCGGCGGCAGTCCCGCATCGATGAGTCGGTGGAGTACTACAGCTTCGTGCGCGCCATGAGAGCGATCGACCGCGCGGACGTCGCGCTGCTGGTGGTGGATGTGTCCGAAGGCGTGACCGACGGGGATCAGAGAGTCGCGCGCTTTGCCCGCGAGCGTGGCTGCGCGATGGTCGTGCTGCTCAACAAGTGGGACCTGCTGGCGGACGACGAGGCTCGCGGACGCATCGAGGAACTCGTCCCCGACAAGCTCGGCTTCGTACACTACGCGCCGGTGCTGCGGGTCTCAGCCCTCACCGGGCGCGGCGTCTCGCGCATCTTCGACGCGGTCGACACCGTCTACGCTTCCTTCACGCGCAAGCTCTCGACGAGCGCGCTCAACCGCTTCCTCTCCGACCTGCGGGAGACGGGGCACACCGTGAGCCGCGGGGGAGCGCAGCTCCGGGTGAAGTACGGCACGCAGACAGGGGAGGCGCCACCCGTCTTCACGTTCTTTGCCAACCACCCGAAGCTGGCAGACGACAACTTCCGACGGTATCTGGAGAACCGCCTGCGTGAGTCGTTCGACCTCACGGGAACGCCGGTGACGCTGAAGTTCCGGCAGAGGGACTGATCACGTGTTCCTCGACATACTCTGGAGAACGGTCGTGTGCGTCGCCGCCGGGTATCTCGTCGGCGGCGTCCCCTTCGGCGTGATCTTCGGACGGGGCGTGCACGGCGTGGACATCCAGACGCTCGGGTCGGGCGGCACGGGGGCCACGAACGTCTATCGCAACCTCGGCTGGAAGACGGGCCTGACGGTGGCGCTGCTCGATATCGCGAAAGGCGCTGTGGCGGTGGGCGCGGCCCGCCTGGTCGCGCCCGCGGCGTGGAGTCAGAACGGGTCCGATCTGCTCGCGATCGCCGCGGGACTCGCCGCGATGGCCGGGCATGTGTTCTCGCCCTTCCTGCGCTTCCGAGGGGGAAAGGGCATCTCGGTGGCGGGTGGCGCGACCGCTGTCATCATGCCGTGGGCCTCACTGGTGCTGCTCACGGTCTTCACAGGCACGGCGCTCACACTGCGCATCGTGTCCGTCGGCTCCATCCTTGCGGCTGTCGTCTTCCCGGTCGCGGTCGCTGTGCTCTACCCGGGTCGCCCCGTCCTGCTCGCTTTCGCCGGGGTGGCTCTGCCGTTCGTGCTCTGGGCGCATCGCGGCAACATCCGTCGGCTGCTGCGTGGTGAGGAGCCCAGGATTACGATAGGCAGACGGAAGGGGACAGCGAACGAGCGTGACGACGGAGGGGATCGCGGATGAGCACGGTCGCCGTCATCGGAGCCGGGTCGTGGGGCACGTCGGTCTCCTGGATGCTCGGCGAGAAGGGCCACCGGATCCAACTCTGGTCCCGCGAGCACGACGTGGCCGAAGCGATCAACACCTCACGCCACAATCCGATCTACATGAGCGCGGTCGTCCTTCCTGACACGGTCCGTGCGACCGCCGATGTGGCGGAGGCCCTCGACGGGGCGGACGCGGTGGTCATGGTCACGCCGAGCATAGGGGTGCGCGCGACAGCCGAGTCGATGCGGCCACACCTCGGGCCGGACGTCCCTGTCGTCGTCCTTTCCAAGGGCGTCGAGAGCGACACGCTCATGCTCATGACCGAGGTCCTGGAGGATGTGCTCGGCAACCGTTCGCGGCTCGCCGGTCTCTCGGGGCCGAACCATGCCGAAGAGGTGGGGCGCGGGATCCCCTCGGCCACGGTCGTCGCCGCCTATGTGGACCGCGTGGGCCGGCTGTTCCAGGACATCTTCTCGACGTCCTTCTTCCGGGTGTACACCAACGCCGACGTCGTGGGCGTGGAGCTCGCAGGCGCGAGCAAGAACGTGATTGCGGTGGCTGCCGGGATGTCGGACGGGCTCGGCTACGGGGACAACACGAAGGCGACCCTCATGACCCGCGGGCTCGCCGAGATGAGCCGGCTCGGGCACGCGATGGGCGCCAACCCACTGACGTACATGGGCCTGGCGGGCGTCGGCGACCTCATCGCCACGTGCACCTCCCGCAACTCACGCAATCGCGCGCTCGGCGAGTTCGTGGGGCGCGGCGGCACCCTCGAGGGATACCGCGGGACCACCGAGATGGTGGCAGAGGGTGCATTCGCGTGCATCTCGATCGAGGAGCTGGGCAGGAGAGTCGGAGTGGAGCTGCCCATCACCCACGAGGTGCGGGCGATCCTGTACGAGTCGGTGCCGGTGACACAGGCCGAAGGTGCCCTGCTGGGACGCGAGGCGCGGGACGAGCTGCACGGCATCGGGCTCGTCGACGACTGAGAAGGGGCGTAGAGCGTGCCTGGACCCATCCTGATCGCGCCGTCGGTCCTGTCCGCGGACTTCGCGCGCCTGGCCGACGGCGTGGCGGCCGTCGAGCAGGCGGGGGCTGACGCCATCCACGTCGACGTGATGGACGGGCACTTCGTGCCGAACCTGACCATCGGACCACCGGTGATCCGTGCGCTGTCGCGCATCGCGACCGTGCCTCTCGACGTCCACCTCATGATCGACGACGCGGACACCACGGTCGATTGGTACCTCGACGCGGGTGCGCAGTGGGTGACCGTGCATGTCGAGGCCTGCGACCACCTGCATCGGGTGGTGCAGAGGATCAAGGCATACGGCGCACGTGCCGGGGTCGCCCTCAACCCGGCGACGCCACCGGAACTTCTGACCGAGGTGATCGGGGAGCTCGATCTCGTACTGGTGATGAGCGTGAACCCCGGGTTCGGTGGGCAGGCGTTCATCCCCTCGTCCGTGGACAAGGTGTCCCGGGTCGCTGCGATGGTCCACGGGGCGGGCGGGCATGCGCTGATCGAGGTCGACGGGGGCATCGACGAGGCGACGGCTCCCCTGGTCGTCCGAGCAGGCGCGCGAGTGCTCGTGGCCGGCAACGCGATCTTCGGAGTCGCCGACCCGGCGGCTGGTCTGCACGCGGTCCGCGCGGCCGCGGAGACAGCCGCGCGGTGAAGTCTCCCGGCGAGGGCAGGGCGGCGCGCAGACCCTCGGAGACGTTCCTGCAGAGGGCGGCACGGCGTCGCGCGAGGATGCGGGACATGACGTGGCGCCAGTTCTTCGCGGACTTGGGGGTGCGGTTCGTCGTGGTCGCCGGCATCGTACTCGCCGTCGTCATCGTGCTCTGGCTGGTGGCGCGGCGGTAGACGCCGGGTCCGGGTGGCGGGCGTCCGGACCCGGATGCTGGTAGACTGTGCGCCTAGGTTCTTCAGGGCGGGGTGAGATTCCCCACCGGCGGTGAAAGCCCGCGAACCCCTCCACACCAGGGGCCGATCCGGTGAGATCCCGGAGCCGACGGTCACAGTCCGGATGGAAGAAGGATCGGCCGATGTCGCGCCTCTTCGGCGACGTATGTGACTCCGTGAGCGACCCCTACCTTCGGCGCGCCTGCCGGCTTGCTGAGCGCGGTCGCGGCACGACCTCGCCCAATCCTGTCGTTGGCTGTGTGCTCGTCCGCGACGGCCGTGTCGTGGGCGAGGGGTGGCATGAGAGGGCGGGGGGACCGCATGCCGAGGCCGTCGCGCTCGCCAGCGCGGGCGACGCGGCTCGCGGGTCAACGGCGTACGTGACCTTGGAACCTTGCGCTCACGTGGGTCGCACCCCCTCGTGCGCGTCCGCGCTGATCGAGGCGGGCGTGGGCCGAGCCGTGATCGGCACGAGTGACCCTCACACCCTGGCCCGGGGCGGGGCGGAGATGCTGAGTCACGCCGGCGTGGAAGTCGAGTTCGCCGATGACCCCGCGCCCTTCAACGAACTCATCACGGAATGGCTGCACTTCGCGAGCACGGGGACGCCCTTCGTGCGCGTGAAGGTGGCGTTGTCACTGGACGGCCATTCGACGCTCGTGCCGGGCAGTCCCAGCCGCATCTCAGGCCGTGAAGCCAGCGCGCTCACCATGCGCCTGCGCTCTGAGGCGGACGCGGTGATGGTGGGCGTCGCCACCGCGCTGTCCGACGATCCCGCGCTCACGGTACGCGGTGACGACGGCTCGGCGGCTGCACGGCAGCCGCGCCGTGTCCTGCTCGGTCGCGCATCACAGCCCCCCGCGTCACTGCGCATGTTGCACGACGGCGCCGGAGTCGTGACGCTTCTGGCGCCGGAGGGTGTGCCCACAGAGCCGATGCTCGCTCGCCTGGTGGACACGCGATCATACGCGCTGTCCGATGGCCTCGCGGGCGCGCTCAATGTGCTGGGCGGCTCAGGAGTCGTGTCTCTGCTCGTGGAGGCCGGGCCCCGGCTCCTCACGGCACTGTACGATGGTGCCCTGATAGACGAACTCGTACTCGTGCACGGGGGCGGCATGGCGGGAACCTCGGCGCCGGACCTCTACCTCGGCGCGGATGGGGCCACGGGGTCACTCGCGAAACCGCTGCACGTCGTGGACGCAGGTCGCTGCGGTGCGGACGCGGTGACCGTGTGGCGTCCGGATGAAGAGGGCACGTACCGGGCTGGGACGGATCGGAGCTGAGATGTTCACGGGCATCATCGAGACCAAGGGCATCATCACCCGCACGGAGCGGGTCGCGGGAGGGATGCGTCTGGAGGTCTACGCGCCCGAGTTCGGCCGCGACATGGCCATCGGCGACTCGGTCGCGGTCGATGGCGCATGTCTCACGATAGTGAAGTTCCTGCGCGGCGCCTTCGTGGCGGACGTGAGCGGCGAGACGATGTCCCGCACCACGCTGGGGCAGCTGAAGCAGGCCGGCCACGTCAATCTCGAGAGGGCCATGAGGATGTCCGACCGGCTCGGCGGTCATATCGTCACCGGCCATATCGACGCGGTCGGCCAGCTGGTGATGCGCCAGACCGCCGGCAACTCCGCGGTGTACCGATTCGCCGCGCCCGCGCTGTTGACGGACTACCTTGTGGAAAAGGGGTCCGTCGCGGTCGACGGCATCTCGCTCACGGTGGCGCGCGTCCTCGAGGACGGGTTCGCGGCGGCCGTCCTGCCCCTGACCGAGCAGACGACCACGCTGGGCGAGAAGAAGAGCGGCTCGGCGGTCAACCTGGAGGCGGACATGTTCGCGAAGTACGTCCGGCGCTACGTGGACGCCTACCTGGGCGTCCCTCCCGCCACCGAGATGCCGGCGCCGAAGCGCGGACTCGCTGATCTCCTGCGCGAGCTCTCGGAGGGCAGGTGAGCGCCGTGGAGGCGAGTCCTTTCGCCACCATAGAGGAGGCGCTCTCCGAGGTGCGCGACGGCCGGATGCTGATCGTGGTCGACGACGAGGATCGCGAGAACGAGGGCGACTTCGTGATGGCAGCGGACAAGGTGACGCCCGAAGCGGTCAACTTCATGATCACCAACGGGCGCGGGCTGGTCTGTGTTCCTCTCTCCGCGTCCCGCATCGAGGAGCTGCGACTGCCCCCCATGACGGCCGACAACACCTCGGAGCAGGGAACGGCATTCCACGTCTCGGTGGGGGCGAAGGGCAGGATCACGACGGGCATCTCGGCGTCCGATCGCTCCGAGACGATCCACGCGCTCGTGGATCCCTCGACCCGCCCGGACGAGCTCTCTCGTCCGGGTCACGTGTTCCCGCTTCGCGCCAGAGACGGTGGCGTGCTCATCAGAGCGGGACACACCGAGGCGGCCGTGGACCTGGCGCGCCTCGCCGGCCTGACGCCCGCCGGTGTGATCTGCGAGATCATCAACGCCGACGGCACGATGGCCCGCCGCCCGCAGCTGGAGCAGGTGGCGAAGAAGTTCGGGCTGAAGATGGTCACGGTCGCCGACCTCATCGCGTTCCGTCGCGCCACGGAGCAGCTGGTGCACCCGATCGCCACCGTGCGCATGCCCACGCGGTTCGGGGAGTTCACCGCCCATGGATTCGAGAGCGACATCGACGGAGAGACGCACGTCGCGCTCGTCCTAGGTGACGTGGCATCGACCCCCGACGTGCTCGTGCGCGTGCACTCGGAGTGCCT
>CAIKZH010000025.1 GCA_903831865.1 uncultured Coriobacteriia bacterium | reverse complement strand
TTCTTCCGCGACATCACCGAGAAGCGCAAGCTCGAGACCGCGGTGCGGGAGAGCGAGCGGAGGCTCGCCTTCGCACTGAAGTCCGCGCACCTGGGAGTCTGGGACCTCGACGCCTCGACCGGCGTCCGCCACTTCGACCACGTAGCGTGCCGTCTGCTCGGCATCGACTGCGAGAACTTCACGGGTACCGAGCAGGAATTCCTCGCCTCGGTGCATCCTGACGATCGCCAGATGGTCGAGATGGCCAGTGCGCGCGCGCTGGAGCGCGGGACCCCCTACAGGGCTCGCTATCGCGTGATCTGGACGAACGGCAGCGTGCACTGGGTCGCCGCCCACGGGGATCGAGTGCGAGACGAGTCCGGCGATGTCTCCCGCTGGCAGGGTGTGCTCGAGGACGTGACCGAGGCCCAGGTGGCCCGCGGGAAGCTCGAGACGACCGTGCGTGCGCTGAGGGCCCTGAGTTGGTGCAACCAGACGCTCACGCGCGCCGGCGACGAGCGCTCCCTGCTGCGCAACGTGTGTGAGGTGGGCGTCCGGCAGGGCGGCTACCGCATGGTCTGGGTGGGGTACGCGCGAAACGACGCCGCCAAGTCCGTCGAGCCCATGGCGTTCGCCGGCCATGAGGAAGGGTTCCTGAAGGCCGTCGACTTCACGTGGTCAGAGACCGACCCCACGCACAACGGGCCTCCGGGACTGGCTATCAGGACGAAGGAGCCGGTGGTCATCCGCTCGACGGCGGACGACCCGCTCTACCGCTCGTTCGTGGGCCAGGCGCTCGCGCGCGGCTATGCCTCGGTAGCTGCGGTGCCTCTCATCGACTCCGGAGGAGAGGCCTTCGGGGCGATCATGTTCCTGAGCGGACTGCACGAGGCCTTCGACGCCGACGAGATGGTGCTTCTCCAGGAGTTGGCCGTCGACCTCGCCTACGGCATACAGGCGCTGCGGACCAAGGACCTCCAGGTGAGGTTCGAGGGCGATCTGCTCGTCGCCAACGAGAGGCTGGAGGGCGTCCTGAGGGACGTCATCGAGGCGATGAGCCGCGTCGTCGAGGCGCGCGACCCCTACACCCAGGGACACCAGGTGCGTGTGGCCGGACTTGCCAAGTCGATAGCCGTCGAGTTGGGGCTGCGCGCGAGTGAGATAGAGGGCATCGAGGTCGCGGCGCTCGTGCACGACATCGGCAAGCTCGGGGTGCCGTCCGAGATCCTCACCAAGCCGACAAGGCTCACGGACACAGAGTTCCGCTGGATCAAGGAGCACTCGGAAGCCGGCTACGCGATCCTCAAGGACATCGACTTCCTCTGGCCTGTCGCGGAGATGGTGCTCCAGCACCACGAGCGACTCGACGGCTCGGGCTACCCCAACGGGCTGAAGGGCGACGAGATGCTCCGCGGCGCCCGCATCATCGCCGTGGCGGACGTGGTCGAGGCGATGGCATCGCACCGCCCCTACCGCGCCGCTCTCGAGCTCGACGCGGCCCTGGCCGAGGTCAGCGATGCCGATCGCTTCGATCCCGAGGCCGCTGCCGCATGCATCCGTCTCTTCGAGACGGGCCGCTTCTCACTGCAGCGCTGACGCGCGGGTCAGGCCCCGATCTTCGGCGTGTCCACCACCATCGGCGTGGTCTCCGGCTTCTATCCGGCTCGACGCGCTGCGCTGCCCGTAGGTCGGCTTCGGTCCGCGCTGCGGACCGGGCTGTGACGAAGCAGGTCACCATGAACGGGACGGCTGCAACGCAGGTGGCACAGAGCGCCGCGCAGGCCGCACAACAGGGGATGCCGCAGGGCACGGCACCGACCGGCGCCGGCAGCCCGCGCCCTGGCTACGCGGCTTCCGGCAGCGGCTCCTCAGTCGAGCCCGTGCTGTCTGCGAACCTGTCGAGCGACCACGACCTGCGCCGCAGGCCCGCGAACACTCCGAGCAGCGTCATGGCTGCGCCGGCGCCGAAGAACAGCGCCTCGGGTCCTGCTTTCACGACGACTCCTGCGACCGCCTGCGACAGGGGCGTGACCCCGAGCATGGCGAGCATCACGAGACTCATGAATCGCCCGAGCATCTCCTTCGGGGTGAGGCGCTGGATCGTGGACATCAGGATGACCGCGATGTAGCCGTTCCCGAGGCCGAGCACACCGATCATCGCGGCGCCGAGCCACGCGGAGCGCACGAGACCGAACGCGGTGATCACGACGCCGAACCCCACGAGCAGAGCGACCACCACC
This sequence comes from uncultured Coriobacteriia bacterium, assembly GCA_903831865.1. GTDB lineage: Bacteria > Actinomycetota > Coriobacteriia > Anaerosomatales > PALSA-660 > PALSA-660. The sequence continues at coordinate 36,012 of CAIKZH010000025.1, read as the reverse complement.
GTGGTGAACACCCGCGCCGCGGGGCGCGGGAGGGAGGCGCCCGCGAGCATGCCGCCGACGTTGCCCAGACCGTAGGCCGCGATGATGATCCCGTATGCGAACGCGCCCTGGGTGAAGCGAGTCTGGGCGATAACGGGCACTCCTACCGTCAGAGGGCCCATCAGCAGCAGGTTGGCCGATGCGATGATCCCGAACAGCCAGCGGAACGCCGGGACGCTTGCGGCGTACCGGAGCCCCTCGGCGACCGCGGCGAGCGGGTGCTGGTCCTTGGCGGCCCCAAGAGCGGGCAGCGAGTGGATCATCCAGAGTGTCGCCGCGGAGACGGCGAACGTGGCCGCGTCCACGACGAACGCCAGTCCGATGCCCGGAAGGCTCGCCCGAGTCGTGGCACCGTGCGCCGCGCCGAACAGCGCGATCAGCGTGCCGGCGCCCACAGGTCCGATGAAGGAGGCGAGCTGGCCGACGCCCAGCATGAGCGCGTTGCCCGACTCGAGGTGCTCGTTGTCGACCAGGCGCGGCAACGCCGCCTCGCCCGCCGGCATGAAGAAGCCGGACGCGACGCCGAAGCTCAGCGCCAGAAGGTAGATCATCCACATCTGCACGCTGCCGGTGAGCGTGGCCCCGGCGAGTACGATGACAAGTGCGAGACGCGACACGTCCGACACGAGCATGATGGTGCGCGGCGAGTGACGGTCGGCATACGCGCCTCCCAGCAGCATCAGCGCCGCGCGCGGGATCCCCGCCAGAGCCAGGACGATGCCGAGCTGGACAGGATCGTGGGTGAGAGTGAGCACCAGCCAGGGCAGCGCGATCAGGTGGAACTGGTCGCCCACGAAGGAGACTGCCTGGCCGCCCCACAGGAGTCGGAAGTCCCTTGTCTTGAGCGCAGCGAGCATCCGGCCTACCTCCTGATCTGGTAGCGGGGGCCGCTCAGCAGCCCTCGCACGATAGCATCCAGTCCGAACTCGAACTCCTCGTCGAAGCCTGCGTAGTGGGCTTCGACGAGTACGCGGTTCATGTGGGGGAACTCGTCCAGCGGGAGTTCGTCGAAATCGCGCTCGGCGTCCCGCAGCGAAGTGTCCATTCGGTGGTGGTAGTAACCGAGGGTGCCGCCAAGGACGTACTGCGCGACGGCGTCCACCGCCGCGATCGCCTCGGTAGCATCGAGGCCCCCTTCGAAGAGCAGGCCGAGCATCGGCTCGATGGGGCGAAGGCCCGTCTCGCTGCGGATCGAGCGTGCAGCCAGGATGGGTATCGCCTGCGGATGGGCGAGGATCGCCGCCCGGTAGGCGCGTGCCGCCTGCTTCACCTGTGCGACGAGGGGCTGATCACGGTCGATGACGGACATGTCGACGCTCTCCATGACCGCGTCGAGCACCAGATCGTAGAGCGCGGCCTTGCTGGGCACGTAGTGGTAGGCGGCCATGGGGTTCACTCCGAGCTCCGCCCCGAGCCGGCGCATCGACAGTCCCTCGACGCCTTCATGCTCGATGATGTCCATGGCGGCCCCGAGGACGCGCTCCTTGGACAGTTGTTCTGTATCCTTCTTGCGTGGCGTCATCTGGGCCTCTCCGTATGCTACGCCGTAGCATGACAGTATTATACGGCGTAGTATGATGTCAACAGGGACTTCAGGGGCGGCCGGCAGCACGCCTGTGGACGATCGGACGATCTGGAGGACGAGATGGGCGAGCAGGGACTCTTCGCGCAGCTGGAGTACAAGGACGTGGCCGAGGCCGTGAGGTGGCTGCACAACGCGCTCGGCTTCGATCTGCTCTCCCCGGCCCCGGTCGAGGGCGAGAGCCTCGACTCGGCGGAGATGCGCCGGGCGGGGGGCGTCGTCATGCTCAGCGCGGCCGCCAAGCGCGCCGTTCCAAAGGGACAGAGCATCTACATCTGGACGGCGGACCCGGACGGGCTGTTCGAGCGTGCTACGGCCGAGGGCGCGAAAGTGGTACTCGCACCCGAGGACGGGCCCGACGGCAAGCGCGTCGCCCGCGTCCTGGACCCGGAGGGCCACGAATGGACGTTCGGCGCTCGCGAGCCCGGAGCGAGCCTGTAAGGAATACGTGACATCCCGAGGCCGGCGCGGCCCTAGAGGGTAAGCTTCAGAGCAATGGACACTGAACTCCCGGGCAGGCTCATCGCCGTAGAAGGACTCGACGGCTCCGGCAAGTCCACGCAGATCCACCTGCTGAGGCACTGGCTCGAACAGCAGGGGATCCGCGTGTTCTTCTCGGAGTGGAACTCGTCCGTGCTCGTGAAGTCCGCGACGCGCAAGGGCAAGAAGCGCAACCTGCTCACGCCGACGACGTTCTCGCTCATCCACGCCACGGACTTCGCGGACCGCTACGAGCGCCAGATGCTGCCACTGCTTCGAGCCGGCTATCTGGTCCTGGCCGACCGCTACATGTTCACCGCCTTCGCCCGGGACGCAGTGCGAGGCGTCCAGCCGAACTGGGTCCGCTCGCTGTACAGCTTCGCGCGGGAGCCGGACATGACCCTGTACTTTCGCGCCCCGCTTCAGGTGGCGCTCGACCGCATCCTCTTCGGCAGGCCGCAGCTGAAGTACCACGAGGCGGGCATGGACCTAGGCCTGGCGGATGATCCCGTTGAGTCGTTCCGGATCTTCCAGGGCCTGATCATGGCGAAGTATGAGCAGATGATCGACGAGTACGGGTTCGACGTCGTCGATGCCACCCAGGGCGCGGAGCAGCAGCAGGCGCAGGTGCGCGATCTCGTCTCCTCGCGTGTCGACCTTCCCTCCTACCGATGGAGGCGGTCGAGGTGAGGCCGCAGGAGCGCTGCTTCTACGGCGACGGGATCGTCCGGACCGATCCGGCGACACTGACCGGCAAGCTCGTCGTGGTCGAGGGCGCCGACGGTTCAGGCCGCTCGACGCAGATCCGCCTGCTGCGCGACTGGCTCGAGGGTGAAGGGATCCCCACCGCCGACGTCGGGCTCGCGCGCTCCATGCTCGTCTCCGCGGAGCTCGAGCAGGCCAAGCTCGGCAACGTGCTGGGCCGGACCACGATGTCCCTCTTCTACGCGACCGACTTCGCCGACCAGCTCGAGAACATCATCATCCCGGCGATGGCCGCGGGCTTCGTCGTGCTCGCGGACCGCTACATCTACACACTCATGGTGCGCGACCTCGTTCGCGGAGCCGACCCCGCCTGGCTTCAGTGCCTGTACGGCATCGCACTCGTGCCGGACCTCGTCTTCCACCTTCGGGTCGCTCCGCGCAAGCTCGCTCAGCGCACGTTCCGGAAGTCGAGCGAGCTGGACTTCTGGGAGTCGGGGATGGACCTTGGACTCTCGCGCGACCGGTTCGATTCGTTCATCCGCTACCAGACCCTCGTCCAGCGCTCCTTCGCGACCATGCAGGACCGCTACCACTTCATCGAGGTCAACGGGAATCGTTCCCCCACCCTGGTGAACCGCCAGTTGCGCGAGGAGATCGCCGCGATGCTGCGCGCCGACGGGGGCTTCGAGCCCGTGCCGAATGCGGCCAGCTACCGGCCGAGCGCCAGACTTCTCTAGAGCGGAGGCGGGCCGATGCCGAAGGAACAGCCCGCGGTGGGTCCGCTGACGCCCGTCGGTGACGCTGCGGGACGGATCATCATGGCGAAGGCGCAGCCCCTCTTCGAGCAGGAGACCGGCAGCATAGGCGGCCGGGACATCGAGGTCATCCACGACATGCGGGTCGCGTCGCGGCGGACCCGCGCGGCCCTGGGACTCTTCGCCCCGCTCTACCGACGGCGGACGGTCCGCGAGTTGGACGAGGCTCTGGGAGAGCTGACAGGGGCCCTCGGGCGGGTCCGCGACGCTGACGTGATGATCGAGACCATGCGCGCGATCTTCGGGCGGGCCAGGGACCCCGGCGAGCGCGCGACGCTCGCCTACATCATCGGCTACCGCCAGGGGGCGCGGGTCGGTGAGGTGCGGCGTCTGCGCAAGCGGCTCGCCTCCACCGACCTTCCGGCCATGCGGCGCCGGCTGGCCAGGGCGGTGGCGTCCGTCCGCGATGTCCCTGAGGCGCGGTCGCCGCTCTCCACGATCGCCCGCGAGGCCGTCGAGGAGCGGGTGGCGAGCGTCTTCGGCTTCGTGCCTGCGGTCCTCTCGTCTGAGAACGTCGAGGCTCAGCACGCCATGCGGATCGTCTGCAAGGAGCTGCGCTATGCGGTGGAGACGCTGCGGCCGGCTTTCGACGAGCACTACGAGGAGCTGCACACCCTCCTGACGCGCTTCCAGGACGAGCTGGGGGCGCTCCACGACCTTGATGTCTTCATCGGTTACGTGGAGGGCCTGCGCAGGGACTCGGACGCGCGGGCGGCCGGCGTGCGCCCGGACGGCCTGGCCGCCGTCACCGCCGATCTCATCGCGCGGCGCGGCCGCCGGTTCCAGCGGGTGCGGCGGCTCGTGAACGCCAACCCCGAGGCGAAGGTGCGGCGCGCGCTGATCGACTCGATCGTCCAGCCCGACGCCGAGGAGACAGCGGGGGACGCCGGATGACGCGCCTCGCCGCCATCGACGTCGGGACGAACTCGGTCCGAACCACCGTGGTCGAGGTGAACGACGGCGAGCCCTATCGTCTCGTGGACGAGGAGAAGGAGTACACGCGTCTGGGAGAGGGCCGAGGGCCGGACGGGAGCCTCGCCGACGACGCGATGGAGCGCACGACGGCCGCGCTGCGCCGCATGTGCGACCTTGCACTCCGGCTGCAGGCCGAGACCATCGTCGGCGTTGCGACAGCCGCCGTGCGCGACGCCCCGAACGGACGCCAGTGGGTGAACGCCGTCCGCGAGCAGGTGGGTCTCGAACTGCGAGTGCTCTCGGGCGAGGAGGAGGCGCGCCTCGCCTTCCTCGCGGCCGCGGAGAGCTTCCCGCTGCAGGGGCGCTCGGCAGTGGTCGACGTGGGCGGAGGCTCGGTAGAGGTCGTCGCGGCCACGGGCAGGCAGATCGAATCGGTGATGTCGGTCCCCTTCGGCGCGCTCTCGCTCGCCGAGCGGTTCGGCGGCGAGGATCCCATGTCGGAGAGCACCTACGCGGATCTGCGCCGTCACGTGCGCCGCGGCCTGCGGGACGCGGTCCCGAAGGGCGGCCCGCCGGTCTCGACGCTGGTCGCCTCGGGCGGCACCGTCAACGCGCTCGCCTCGATGGTCGCGGCGCGCACGGGCAGCGGCGGCACGTCGGTCCACGGCTTCGAGCTCGCCGCCCGCGATGTCAACCACCTGCTCGCCATGCTCCGCCGCTCGACGCAACGGGAACGGCTCCGGGTCCCCGGCCTGCCGCCCGGACGGGCCGACATCATCACGCCGGGCGCGGTCATCGTCGCCGAGGTGATGCGGGCGTTCGATGCGAACTCTTTGTGGGTGAACGCCAAGGGGATCCGCGAGGGCCTGATCATCGAGCATGTTCGCGGCGGGAGCACCGCCGAGGTCACCGATCCGATAGCCGCCGCCGAGCGCTTCGCCGAGCGCTGCAACTGGGAGGAGGCCCACTCCCGCGCAGTCGCCGACCTGGCGGACTCGCTCTTCGGCCAGCTCTCGGGCCCGCTCGGCATAGACCCGTCGCTTCGAACGCTGCTGAGGATCGCCGCGCTTCTGCACGATGTCGGCTACTTCATCAGCTACGAGCGGCACCACAAGCATTCGTTCCACCTCATCATCCACACCTCGCTGCCGGGACTCAGCCGACGCGAGCTCGCCATCGTGGCCGCGGTGGCGCGCTATCACAGCGGCGCTCTTCCCAAGGCTCGCCACGAGGAGCTGGCGGCGATCGATCGCCCCGACCGGCGCATCGCTGAGCAGCTCGCCTCGCTGCTGCGCCTCGCTGACGGTCTGGACCGGACGCGCGACCAACAGGTGTCGGGAGTCACCGCCACCCTCGAGGCGGGGGTGGTCCGTCTCGAAGTGAACGGCACCGGCCCGCTCGACGTCATCATCCACGGCGCACGGGAGAAGGCCGATCTGCTGGAACGCACGTTCCACGTCCGCGTCGACATCGAGCCCGGGAAGGGGGACTAGCCTCCCGTGGACGTCTACTTCATGCGGCATGGCCAGGCGGCCTCCTCCGACGAGTGGACCGGCGATGACCGGTCGCGCCCGCTCGTCGCGCACGGCGAGAACGTCGTGACCAGGGTGGTCCGGCGGCTGGCAGAGGTGGGCGTGAGACCCGACATCGTGATCACGAGCCCGTACCTCCGCGCGCTGCAGACGGCCACGATCGCGGTCCAGACGATGGGCGTGGGCTCCTCACCGCGACAGGACGCGAGACTGGTACCGGGCTTCGACCTGGCGGCGTTTCGCGAGATGCTCGAAGAGGTCTCGGGTGCTCGCTCGCTGATGCTGGTGGGGCACGAGAGCGACTTCAGCGTCGTGATCGGGCAGGTCATCGGAGGCGGACGCGTGGTGATGAAGAAGGCCGGCGTGGCCCTTGTCGAGATCCCCGACCCGTCGAAGCCGAGCGGGCGGCTGGTCTGGCTCCTGGCGCCTGCGCTCCTCCCGGGGTGACCCGCGGGTGAGTACGGCCCCGCAGAGCGCCGGGATACTGGCCTTCCGCCGCACTCTCTCCGGTCTCGAGGTCCTGCTCGTTCACCCCGGCGGCCCCTTCTGGGCGCGACGGGACCTGGGCATCTGGTCGATCCCGAAGGGTCTCTTCGATCCGGAACTCGAGCAGCCCCTGGAGGCCGCGAACCGCGAGTTCACCGAAGAGACGGGGTTCATCGTCGACGGCCCCTTCGCTGACCTGGGCACTCTCCGGCAGCGCAGCGGCAAGATCGTGCACGCGTTCGCGGCCGAGGCGGACTTCGACGCGCCTTCGTCGCGCAGCAACCACTTCGAGATGGAGTGGCCGCGCGGCTCGGGCACCATGGCGAGCTTCCCGGAGGTCGACCGGTCCGAGTGGTTCGGCCTGCCGGAGGCGCGGCTGAAGCTCCTTCCCGGGCAGCTCGTCTTCCTGGACCGCCTCGCGGAGGCGGTCGGGTAGGTGCCGGTGGGCTGTGCGACAATGCTCCACGGTCCCCTGCAGGCGATGACCAGGAGCCGTCGATGCCCGATCACGACGAAGAGCGGCCCATCTCCTATCGCGACGCGGGCGTGGACATCGACGCGGCCAGTCGCTCCGTCGAGGCTATCCGGCTCGCCGTGCGCTCCACCTACCGCAAGGAGGTCATGGGCGACATAGGCGGGTTCGGAGGGATGTTCTCCGCCGCGGGCCTGAAGGGCATGGCCGATCCGGTGCTCGTCTCGGGCACTGACGGCGTCGGCACCAAGCTCAAGCTCGCGCAGCTTCTCGACACCCACGACACGGTCGGCATCGATCTGGTCGCCATGTGCGTCAACGACATCCTGGTCACCGGCGCCGAGCCGCTCTTCTTCCTCGACTACATCGCGATCGGCAAGGTCGTGCCGCAGAAGATCGAGCGGATCGTGGAAGGCATCGCCGAGGGCTGCCGCCGGGCCGGCTGCTCGCTCGTCGGGGGGGAGACCGCCGAACACCCAGGTGTCATGGCGAGTGAGGACTACGACCTTTCCGGCTTCTGCGTCGGCGCTGTGGACCGCGCCAAGGTGATCGACGGCGGCTCCATCGAGCCGGGTGACGCTGTCCTCGGGCTCGCGTCCAGCGGTGTCCACAGCAACGGCTTCTCACTCGTTCGGCGGGCCCTGATCGACGGCGCGGAGGACGAGCTGGAGATGCACCGGCTCGATCTGGGCGGCGCGACGCTCGGCGAGGCGCTGCTGGCTCCCACGCGGATCTACGTGAAGCCCGTCCTCGATCTGCTGCGAGCCGGCGTGAAGGTCAAGGGGATGGCACACATCACCGGCGGAGGGCTCACGGAGAATCTCGCCCGCTGCCTCCCCCGCGGCGTCGATGCTCTCGTGCGGCCGGGCTCGTGGAAGGAACCGCGCGTCTTCCGTCTGCTGCGAGAAGCCACGCGGCTGCCCGAGGACGAGCTTCTGCGGACGTTCAACATGGGCATCGGCTTCTGCATGGTGCTCGACGCCAAGAGCGCGGCGGACGCGGCTGCCCGCCTCCGGGTGGCCGGTGAGACCGTGTTCGAGATCGGCGACATCGTGCCCGGGAGCGGCACGGTCCGCTACGGCTGAAAGATGGGGGCGCGATGAGACTCGGGGTGCTGGTCTCCGGGAGCGGCACGAACCTGCAGGCGATCCTCGACGCCTGCGAAGCCGGCGACCTGCCGGCGGAAGTGGTCTGCGTCGTCTCCGACCGTGAGGACGCGTACGCGCTGGTTCGGGCGGGGTGCGCGGGTCTTCCCGCGATGTTCATCGACCGCAAGGCCTATCGCGATGAAGACGAGTTCAACCACGAGATCCTGGACGTGCTCCAGGGATGCGGGGTCGACTATGTGGTGATGGCCGGGTACATGCGGCTGCTCGGGAAGGAGGTGCTCGACGCCTTCCCGATGCACGTGCTCAACATCCACCCGACGCTGCTGCCGTCCTTCCCGGGCGCGCACGGGATCCGCGACGCCTTCGAATACGGCGTGAAGGTCACCGGCGTCACGGTCCACTTCGCGAACGAGGTCTTCGACCGCGGCCCGATCCTGGCGCAGGAGGAGGTCCACGTGGACGACGACGACACCGTCGAGACGCTGGAGGCGAAGATCCACAAGGTGGAGCACCGGCTCTACCCCGCCGCGTTGAAGGCGATCGCCTCCGGTCGAGTCCGGGTCGAAGGGCGCATCGTCCGCCTGGAGCCGTGAGTGCCGTCGCCAGGTGAACCGCATCCTGGTCGACCGGCGGTCGCGCTGCGCGAGACATGCCGTCTCGTCAGCGGGCGCGTTCCCCTCTGGCCCTACCATCGCGCGCGCCTCGCCTCCGGCGGATGCGGGCCCAAGACCCTGGACTGCGCGCAAGAGGCCATGGAGGCGGCTGCTGTCGAGTGGGAAGGCCCGGCGTCCAGCCGGCTCAGGCTCACGGTGGTGGTGGAGCCGTCGGGAGAGGCGCGCGCCGTCGTGCAGCGCCGTCTGTCATCGCTCGACGTGCCCGGCGGTCCGAGGGCCATGCCCATCGAGGTCGACGAGGGACCGCCGCTTCCGCGAGGCGCCGCCAAGCCAGCAGACCGGCGCTGGTGGGACGACGCGCAGAGACGCGCGCGGACGGCGGGTGGCGACCAGGCGCTCATCGTGCGCGATGGGCTTGTACTCGACGGCGGCACCGCCAGCGTGTGGGCGGTGAGGGGAGGCGTGGTCCTCACGCCGCCCGCCCCCCAGGCGGTCGCAGGCGTGGCGCGGGCCTTCCTGCTCGTGGCGCTTGCTGACGCAGGCGTCCCCACAGGCGTGGAGCCACTCGCTCTCGAGGATGCGCTCGGCGCGGACGAGCTCTTCTGCACCAACGCGTTCGCTGGCGCTGTCGCTCTGCGCGGCTGGGGTCCAGGTCCGGTCACGCGGCTGGCGCTGGCTGCGTTCGACCACCTCTGGGGCGAGGCCGAGGCCGGCGCCGGCGCGCTACAATGAGCCATCGGCCGCGCGAAGCGGCCGTTGTGGTCCCGCCGGCACCAGATGAGTAAGGAGCGTCCTTCGGTGACAGATCAGGTGAAGATCCGCCGCGCACTGGTGTCCGTCACGGACAAGGCCGACCTGGTCGGGTTCTGCCGGGGCCTTGCGAGCCACGGCGTCGAGATCGTGTCGACCGGAGGGACGGCCAGGATGCTCGCCGGGTCTGGCGTGACGGTGCGCCTGATCGACGACCTCACCGGCTTTCCGGAGATGATGGACGGCCGTGTCAAGACGCTGCATCCGGCCGTACACGGCGGGCTGCTCGCACGACGCGACTCGCCGGAGCACATGGCGGCCGCCGAGGCGCATGGCATCGGGATGATCGACATGGTGGTCGTCAACCTCTATCCGTTCGAGTCCACTGTCGCCCGCGACGGTGTGACCCTCGAAGAGGCGATCGAGAACATCGACATCGGCGGACCTGCCATGCTGCGTTCGGCCGCGAAGAACTTCGACTCCGTGACGGTCGTGACGGATCCGTCGATGTACGCCGCGATCGTCGCGGAGATGGCCGAGAACGCGGGCGCCACGCGTCTGGCGACGAGGAAGCGGCTCGCGGTCGAAGCCTTCCGGCTCACGAGCGCCTACGACAACGCCATCTTCAACTGGCTGGCCGCAACCGAAGGCGCCGACACCTTCCCGCGCGACGTCCGCTTCTTCCTGGAGAAGGTGCAGGACCTTCGCTACGGCGAGAACCCCCACCAGAAGGCGGCCTTCTACCGGTTCGCCGATTCCAAGCCGACGTCCCTGGCGCGCGCAGAGCAGCTGCACGGCAAGGAGCTCTCGCACAACAACATCCTCGACGTCGATGCGTGCTGGACCGCCGTTCGCGAGTTCGAAGAGCCGGCATGCGTGATTGTGAAGCACACCAACCCGTGCGGTACAGCGATCGGCGCGGACGTCGTCGAGGCCTACGACAAGGCACACGCCTCCGACCCCATCTCCGCGTACGGCGGGGTCATGGCGTTCAACCGTCCGGTGCCCCCGGGAGTCGCGCACCACATCGGGGCGAACGAACAGTTCGTCGAGGTGATAGTGGCGCCCGAGTTCGAGGCGGGCGCGCTGGAGCTGCTGACCGGCAAACGGAACATACGGCTGCTTCGCACGGGAGGCGTGCGCCCGGTGGAGGGCCACTACGACTCGAGGTCCGTGGACGGCGGGATGCTCGTGCAGACATCCGACGCGGTGACCGAGGACCCCTCGACCTTCCTCGTCGTGAGCAGGCGCCAGCCGTCGGCCGAGGAGATGGCGCAGCTCCTGTTCGCCTGGAAGGTGGCCAAGTCGGTCAAGAGCAACGCCATCCTGCTGGCCAAGGACTTCGCGAGCGTCGGTGTCGGAGCGGGCCAGATGAGCCGGGTCGACTCTGCCCGCATCGCCGTGGAGAAGGCGGGCGACCGCGCCAAGGGTGCCGTGTGCGCCTCCGACGCGTACATGCCTTTTCCCGACTCGCTGGAGGTGTGCGCCGCGGCGGGTGTGACCGCGGTGATCCAGCCGGGGGGATCGGTGCGGGACGGCGAAGCGATCGCGAAGGCCGATGAACTGGGTGTCGCGATGGTCTTCACCGGCAGGAGGCATTTCAGGCACTAGCCGGCCGACTGATCGCGGTCCTGCGTGACGACACCCGGTTTCCGGACGCACTGATATAATCCGAACCCGCGCCGGACCGGGCCGTTAGCTCAGTTGGTAGAGCAGGGGACTTTTAATCCCAAGGTCGCAGGTTCGAAACCTGCACGGCCCACCAGCACGACGCTTCAGGCCCCCATCGTCTAGCGGCCAAGGACTCCGCCCTTTCAAGGCGGCAACAGGGATTCGAATTCCCTTGGGGGCACCACCGCTTCTTACCGCTCAGGCGACGCAGTCGTCGGCCGCATGCGATCGGCGAGCGACGCGGGACGGAGCACGCGTGTCGAGCAGGGTGAGATCCGCGATCGCTGCCTTGTGCGCGGCGGTCTGCGTGCTGATCGTGTCAGCGACGGCTTTCGCTGCCCCGGTCCCTCGGCGCGTCGTGATCGTGCTGGCGCCCTATCTCACATGGCAAGACGTCATGGCGGGGCCGATGCCGATCACTCGCCGCATCGCATCCGGTGGTCTCGTGGCGGACATGAACGACCGCTCAGGCGCGGGCACATTGACCGGAGCGACCCCGTCTCGAGGTGCGCTCATGCTCTCGGCCGGCGCGTCGATGATCGAGGACCCGACCGGCCTCTCGGCGTTCAACGCCTCGGAGAGTGTGGGAGCCGCAGCCGCTTCGGACCTCTACCGGCAGTACTTTGGGAGTTCGACGGCGCCGGCGGCCGTCCTGTACGTCGGGCAGCCCCAGCAGACTCTCGTCAACACCGTGAACAACCCCGGCCCGGTGCTCGGCGAGCTGGGGAACGCCGCCCACGCGGCGCGGGCCTTCACCGCGGCGGTCGGTTGTTCCGATCCGGGGATCGGCGTCGATGTCGCTGCGCGCTCACGGCCTGCGGGGATCGTGGCCGCAGACGACCGCGGCGACGTCGACAGCGGCGACGTGTCTGAAGCGCTGCTCGCCAGCGACGTCGCGGCTCCATGCGGCGCGCGCACGGACATCGCACGGCTCCGCACGGCCTTCAGGGCGGCTCTCGCGGCGACCGGTCCGGGACGTGGCTCCCTGATCGTCGTCGATCCCGGTGACATCGCGCGCTCCTATGCGGCCGCGAACAGGTCGACGACGCCGGTGGCGGCCGCCCAGCACGCTCGCGCCGTTCGCGAGCTCGACGAGGTCATCGGCTTCGCGCACGCGGGACTCACGCCGGCTGACACATTGATGATCGTGCCCTCTACCCCGGCAGTCGCGGGCGCCCTGGCTCCGCTCATCGTCTCCGGGCCGCTTGGTGCCGGGCTTGCGACATCCGCGTCGACGCATCGCGAAGGGATCGTCACACTGCCGGACGTCTCCGCGAGCGTCGTCGGTGCGCTCGGAGGCGCCGTGCCGCCGGCCGTGGTCGGAAGCCCGATACAGCCGTCGAGCACCGATGCGCGCGCGCCCCTCTCGCAGAGAGTCGGCCGCCTTCAGCAGATGGCGACCACCGCCGTCGCGGTGGAGGGCGCGCGAGTGCCCCTCCTCGACACCTACGTGGAGCTTGCCGTCCTCGTGCTCGCAGCGTGCGCCCTGGTCCTCCTCCGCGGCGAGCCTCTGGCGAGCTGGACGTCCTCCCTGTGTCAGGCACTGCTGCTTCTGCTGGTCTGCATCCCTCTTGCCGCGATCCTCCAGTTCGCCCTCGTCCCCTATCCGACGGGCCGCCACACCGTCGAGATCCTGCTCGCGCTCGTGAGCGCAGGGCTGGCGGCAGGGATCTGGTTCACGACACGCCGAAGGCCGGCGACGTGGCCGCTCATCGCTGCAGCGGGGATGACGACGCTGCTTCTCCTGGTCGACCAGTGGTTCGGTGCGCCGCTGTCATGGGCCAGCATCTTCGACTACTCGCCGCTCCAGGGCGCTCGATACTACGGGATCGGCAACCAGATGGCGGGGCTTCTGCTGGGGTCAGCGCTGGTGACCGCGGCCCTGGTTCTCGACACGTGGCGCGATGCGCGCTGGGCGTCCGCGCTGCGCCGCTGGGGCTGGCCGGTATTAGCACTGATCGTCGTGGGCACTGCCGCGGCGCCGACGCTGGGTGCGAACTTCGGACCGGTGGCCTGGATGACCGTGGGCTTCCTCGCCGGCTGGCTGATCCTGAACGGTCAGCGCGTGTGGACGTGGCGCAACCTTCTCATCGCACTTGGTCTTGTCGTTGTCGTCCTCGGAGGTTTCAGCGTGATCGACGTGCTGCGCGGTCCGGGCGCCGAGACCCACCTTGGGCGGCTCGTCGGCGACATCGGGCAGAGCGGTCTCGGCTCGCTCTGGGTCCTCCTTGCGCGGAAGGCCGTCACCAACGTCCGAGTGCTGGGCCAGACGAGATGGACGTGGCTCGCGGCTGCCGTGCTGCTCCTTCCCGGCTACATGCTCTGGAGACCTCAGGGCGAGTTCGCAGCCATGCTGCGGGACCACCCCGCGTTCTCGGCCGCCGTCGCCGCCGCGCTGTTCTCGAGCGTGACGGGATACCTCACAGAGGATTCCGGCATCATCATCCCGGCTCTGGTCCTGATGCCGGTCTGCGTCGCCGCGCTCTACCTGATGCTCGCACGCTTGCACGGGGCCGGCGCCCGTTCGGAGGCCACATGACGGGTCCGTACTGGGAGATCATCAGCGGGTGCTGGGTGGCGTTCTGGGTCTACTGGACGATCAGCGCGCGCCGCACACACGCGCCGAAACGCCAGGTGCCTCTGGTCTTCACCGTCCTGAACACCGGGCTGCTCTACCTGGGCTTTGTGTTTGTCCTGGTCGGCGGTCGCTTCGACACGGGACCGCTCGCGCTTCGGTTCGCACCCGCGGCCGCCTATGTCGACGTCACAGGGACCGCTCTTGGGGCCGCGGGCGTTGCGCTCGCCATCTGGTCCAGGCGGGTGCTCGGGGCCAACTGGAGCGGTGCCGTGAGGATCGTCGAAGGTCAGCATCTTGTCAGGTCGGGACCCTACGCGATCGTGCGCAATCCGATCTACTCAGGCATGGCGCTCGCCATGCTCGGGACCGGGCTCGTCAGGGGCACGGTCGGCGCCCTGCTCGGGGTCGCGATCGTGGTGCTGTCCCTTTGGCAGAAGGGCCGGATGGAGGAGCGATTCCTGCTTGCCGAGTTCGGCGATGACTACGCCGCGTACCGGCGAGAGGTGAAGTCCCTGATCCCGTTCATCCTCTGAGACACGAGGGCATGCCAGCGACCCGCGGGCGCGCGACAGCCGCGACGACGGCGACCGCCGCTCGTCCGCATCACAGCTGGCTCGCTTCTTGCGAGAACCGCTCAGGCGTATGAGTGCCGCACTTCGGGTCCATGGGATAGTAGACTGCGTGTGTGCGGTGTCCAAAGGGGCGGGCAGCACGGTGACGATTCGCCGGCGGGCTTGGAGAGGACTTCGATGAAGGCAGAAGACAAGGCGAAGGGGATCGTCCTCGTTGGCGTGTCCGTGCTCATGCTCCTGCTCTCGGCCGCTTCCGCATTGGCGATCGTCAGCGACCACGTGTCGCGCGGCATCGTGTCCAAGGGTGTGACGCTCGCCGGTCGCAACCTGAGCGGGATGAACGAAGCGCAGGTACGCACCGCCATCGACGAAGCCGTGTCTGCGCCCATGATGCGGCCCGTCAACATCACGGGCGACAACAAGTCGTGGGTGCTGGATCCCAGAGGCATCGTGTCCGTCGACGCGAACGCCATGGTCGATCAGGCATACACTCCGCTGCATCAGGCCACGCTGGTCGAACGGTTGACCAGCCGGATCACGGGCAGGCCGCTGGCCGCCGAGGTCAAGCCGGTGTTCTCGATCGACACGTCGGCAGTGGCTGGGTGGGTGGCGGACACGGCCAAGGTCGTCGCTCGCAGGCCGGTCAACGCCACTCGCACGGCGGGTCCCAAGTACACGATGCGCATCACGCCTGCTGTCATGGGGGCGTCCGTCGATCAGACGAAGGCCGTCGAGCAGCTTTCCCAGGCATTGACGGCAGACGCAGCCCTGGCGTCGGCGAGCCGCGACGTCTCGTTGCCCGTCAACGTCCTCACGCCCAAGGTCCTCCAGTCGAGCTTCAAGATGGGCATCGTCGTCTCGCTGTCCCGGACCACGATCTACCTGTACAACGGCGCGAAGCTGGTCAAGACATACCGCTGCGCACCCGGCCAGCCCGCGTGGCCGACGCCCAAGGGCGACTTCAAGATCGTCACCAAGCAGGCCGACTCCCCGTGGTACAACCCGCACGACGCATGGTCGGCGAGCATGCCCGATGTGATCCCGGGTGGCCCCGGGAACCCCATGGGTGACAGAAAGATCGGCATCGACTACCCCGGCGTCTTCATGCATGGGGTCCCACCGGGCGAGTACGGCAGCATCGGATCGCATGCCAGCCACGGCTGCATGCGCATGATGCCCAGCGCGGTCCATGACCTCTACAATCGCGTCAGCATCGGCGACCCGGTGTTCATCCGCGAGTAGTGCGGTTTTGAGCACAGTCCGCTTCGTCTCCTTCCTCGCGCCCGAGATGCTCGAGGTGTACGAGGAGATGGTCCGGTACGTCGGCCGTTGTCTCGGCGTGACCGCGACCCTCGCGGTCGGCACCCGTTCATACGATGTCTTCGCGGAGCATGAAGCCGATTTCGGCTTCATTTGAAGCCTGCCCTATGTGCTCGAATCCAGGCGGCGGTCGGCTGCCTACGAACCCATCGCGGCTCCGGTGCTCCAAGGC
Organism: uncultured Coriobacteriia bacterium; assembly: GCA_903831865.1. Lineage (GTDB taxonomy): Bacteria > Actinomycetota > Coriobacteriia > Anaerosomatales > PALSA-660 > PALSA-660. The sequence goes on along the minus strand of CAIKZH010000025.1, from coordinate 20,200 downwards.
CGAAGGTACGGGGGGCGTCCGGTCTACTTCTCCGATGTCATCGTTCGTCGCGAGAGCGACATCCGCTCGTTCGCGGATCTGCGTGACAGGTCGTTCGCCTACAACGAGACCTCGTCGCACTCGGGCTACGGCATCGTCCGCTTCGTGCTGGTCACCATGGGCGAGACGCACGGGTTCTTCGGCCGAGTCGTGAAGTCGGGAGCCCACGAGATCTCCATCGGCTGGGTCATGCGGGGAGAGGTGGAGTCCGCGGCCATCGATTCTCAGGTCCTCGCGCTGGAGCTGCGCGATCGGCCCTGGCTTGCGAAGGGATTGCGCGTCATCGCCTCCCTGGGTCCGTCGACGATCCAGCCCGTCGTGGCCGGCGCGCACGTTCCCGAGGCGACACGGGGCGCCGTGCTTGATGCGTTCCTCGCGATGGGCAGAGACCCCGCTGCCCGCGGCTTTCTCGATCGCGGACTCGTCGCGACCTTCGAGGCGGCCGACTCAGCGAGCTACGACGACATCCGGGCGATGGTGCAGGCCTGCGAGGCCGCACGCTTCCTCGTGCTGCGCTAGGCCGATCCCCGTTGGGCCCAGCGTTCTCGACGTCCCCGATGCGCGCCGCTACATTGGACGTCACCCGTCTGGGCGCTCTGTCGCGGAGCCGGGGACGTGTTCAGGACCGCCATCTGCGGCGTCGGCTGAGTCTATGCGACCGGCAGACATCTGATCGGAGATCCCAGTGAAGAAGATCGGCATGCTTGTCGCGGCCGCAGCCATCGTGATGGCTGTGTCGGCGTGCGCCTCCAAGGCGCCCGTTGCGGCAAAGCCGAAGTCTGAGGCGACCGCGACGACCGCCAGCGCCGTCGCTACGATCGGGCCCGCGGGCGGCGCCACTTTCGCGAAGTACTCGGAGATCAAGATAGGGATGACCTACGCGCAGGTCGTGAAGATCATGGGCAACTCCGGCGCCGAGCGCGGCAACCCGAACGGGACGATGGACGACAAGGGCAGCACGCCCGTGACTCCGCGCGGCGTCGCCGTGTATACGTGGATGGCGACGCGGCAGGACAACACGAACTCCATGCACGTCACCTTCCGCAACAACAAGGTGACGGCGAAGGACCAGGCCGGCCTTCCGTAGCGCGAAGCATGGCTGTTGAGGCGCCTGCGGGTGCCGTCCAGCTGGGCCCGGCGGCAAAGGTGGGCGCGCTCGTCGGCGCAGTGACCATTCGTCGCGCCCCAATCCCCTTTTGGTTGACGCCGATAGCCACCAACTGTTCTGATGATGTGACCGTGGTCACATTCACGTGCGCATCACACAGGTTCTTCCATCGCACATGGACGTGGTCGCAGTCGCAAGCCTCCGAGTCATGCTCGCCTAAAGCGCTCGCGCCAAGGGAGTAGGACCGACAGGGAGCCCAGGGGAAACCAGGGCGCCTTCCTCTCCGAAAAGGAGGCTGCAGCACCGGCGCCGCGCCAAGCGGACGCTAGGGGCTGCGCCGCTTTTCGGGGGAAGGCGCGGGGGCTGCCAAATCATCACCAAGCAGCTGTGCGAGCCGCGTTGACTGTCGGCCCATCTCGGGCCTGCAGCCGTCGCGGCTCTTGTTCTACGCGCACCTCGGGGGGCGGGCATAGGGGAGCCCGAACAGGGGTTCAGGGTGATCCAGCAACCAAGGAGGGAGGGGATCGGGTTCGTACAGGGGGGCTACTCCGGCAGAGTGCCCCGGCGAACCGGATGAACACACATTGTCAGAGCATGGCACCTCTAGCACAACAAGGAGGGACTGAAGTATGAGCAAGACGCGCAGGAATCACAGCGCTCGTTCCAAGGCGCTGCTGGCAGTGGCCTTCGGGCTCGCGGCTGTTGTCGTCCTCGCCGTACCGGCGCTTGCTTTCGCAGCGCCGACGACCACCGACAACGCCGTCGCCGCCTACAACAACACAGCGGTCATCTCTCTGACCGCGACTCCCGGCGTGGGCGGGACCTACAAGTACACCGTCTATTCGTTCGACGGTGGCTCGATCGCGACGGTCGCGGCATGGCCTGCTTCCGCAACGATCAGCCTGCCCATCACCAGCTGGGGCATGATCGGCAGCCACACGCTGGACTACTTCTCCGTGGACACGAGCACGTCTGCTGAGGCCACCATCGGCCAGCAGACCGGCGTCACCGTCCACAAGTCGTTCACTCTGGCGAACACGTTGCCGCTGATCCTCTCGAGCAACCTGACCGCCTATGACAACAGCGCGACCATCACCTTCACGGGCGTGCAGGCCACTGGTGGCTTGCCGGTAGCCTCCACCTGGTACAGCCTCGATGGCGCACCCGCTGTCTCGGGCGCGGCCGTGACCGTCACGGCGCGCGGCTTCCACACTCTCGTCGCGTGGGCGAAGGACACCGGCGGCAACGCCGGGTTCTCGATCTCCATGAACTTCACCATCAGCGACACGATCCTGCCGACGGTGTCGTCGAACGCCGCGGCCACGTACCCCGGATCGGCGACCATCACCCTTTCGGGTACGGACGCTTCCGGTATCGCGTCGCTGTGGTACAGCCTCGACAACGGTGACTGGAAGAGCGGCAATACCGTCACCGTGACCGCTGCGGGCGACCACTCGCTGTCGTACTACAGCGTCGACAACAGCGGTCTCCACAGCGCGATCGTGACGAAGGCCTTCACTGTCACCGTCGTGGATGCCACCGCGCCTGTCACGACCCTTGCCGGCGTAGCCAACGGCGCAGTTCTGGCCGCCGGCTCCACCGCTCACATCACGCTGACCTCGCCTGACTTCGGTTCCGGCATGGCCAGCCTGAACTACACGGTCGACGGTGTCGCCAAGCCGGTCGTCACCGCCGGCGTTCGGGCAGCCGCATTCGGCGCTCCCGACCTTGCCATCCCCGTTGCCCACGCAGGTGGCTCGGCTGCGGTTCTGACCGCCGCCAACGCCAGCTGCGTCGCCGCAGGTTGCCACCCCACGTGGGTCCTGCCGACCGTCGGCGTCTCCATCTCGCACGCCGGAGTCACCGCCGGTTGCAAGACCTGTCACACGTTCGTACAGGCCGCTGCGATCGTCGAGCCCGCCGATCACGCCACTCACGATCCGTCGATCAGCTGCTCGCTCTGCCACGGCACTTCGCTGATCCCGGCGATCATGCCGACCGACAACAACGGCAATCACTTCCTGCCGTCTGATCCCAACGGTGGCTCCAACTGCTCCGACTGCCACACCTACACGATCGCCTCGGGCACCACGCCTCCCGTCTCGACCGCTTCCACCTTCACGGTCGCGTTCGACGTCACCGGCGCCGGTCCCCACACCATCACCTACTGGGGCGTCGACAAGGCCGGCAACACCGAGGGCACGAAGTCTCTGACCTTCTCGATCGCGTCGCCTCCTGTGTACACGATCGCCACGGCGCTCACCATCAGCTCCAGCGCATCCAGCATCAAGCTGGGCAAGGCGTTCAACGTCTCCGGCGCGCTCGTCGGCGCTCCTGGAGCCAACGGCCTGATGGTGACCCTGATGGTCAAGAAGCCGGGCAAGAGCTTCTATTCGTACTCCTCGAACCGCCTCACCTACGGTGCGGGGTCTGCCAGCTCGCTGTGGCAGAACAACAACTACAAGCCGACCGCGAAGGGCGTCTACTCCTTCTACGTCAGCTTCCCGGGCAGCGGTCTCTACCTGGCTGCTCCGAACTCGAGCAAGATCACCGTCACGGTGAAGTAGCTCTTCTCAACACGCGAGCTGCGGTCCTCGGAAGTCTCCATTGAACCGACACCAGCAGTCTCGTTGAGGAACCAGCGGTGAGAGTCCGTCACCGAATCGGAGAACGAAAGGCGGGTAAACAGTGGCTGAGAAAGATGAGAAGATGACTACCGCCGAAGACGGTTTCCATGTGTCTGACGTCTTGGGCGAGACCTCAAGACGAGACTTCGTGAAAGTCTCGATGATGGGGGCTGTGGGACTCACCACCGGCCTCTCCATCATGAAGTCGCAGAGCACGGCAACGGACGCCACGGTGTTCATCCCGAATGCCAAGATGATGGTCGTCCACGATCCGTCGCGCTGCGTCGGTTGCAGGCGCTGCGAAGTGGCCTGCTCGCTCTACCACGACGACAAGATCAGCGTCGCGATATCGCGCGTCAAGCTCTCTCGTAACTACAACTTCGGTCCCGAGGGCCCCCGCGTCGGCTACAGCAACGGCATGGGCATCTTCGGCAACCATCGCCTGGTGGCCGACACGTGCCTGCAGTGCCCGCACCCCGTCCCCTGCATGACGGCGTGCCCCCAGCAGGCCATCGGCGTGGACCCGGCGACGAACGCGCGCGTCATCGATTCCAAGAAGTGCATCGGCTGTGGGATCTGCACGAAGGCGTGCCCGTGGGCCATGCCGTCTCTCGACAAGGAGACCAACAAGGCCACCAAGTGCGACCTGTGCGGCGGCAATCCCCAGTGCGTCGCGATCTGCCCCTCCGGCGCTCTGAGCTACGTGCCGTGGGTGGACAGGACCAAGGACCAGCCTGCAAGGCAGGCCGTTCCGGCGTACGTCCAGCCCGGTCCCGGCGTCGAGGCCACGTGTGACGACTGTCACACCGCCGGTTCTGTCGCCTCGACCAAGAAATAGCCGCTTCAAAGGCTCAAGGAGGATAAGAATATGCCGACATACGGCGGTTGGACCGGCAAGACGCTCCGCGTGAACCTTACGACCGGAGTCGTCTCGGCGGACGACACCATTGCCAAGTACAAGGACTACGTCGGAGGAGAGGGCCTTGGTCTCAAGGTCCTGTGGAACGAGGTTCCTGCCCACACTCCCGCGTTTGCTCCGGAGAACAAGCTCATCATCGGCGTCGGTCCCCTCAACGGGACCGGATTGCCCCACAACGGCCGGATCTCCTTCACCTCGCTGCTGGCCACGAACCCCGATAACCTTCCGGGTACCGGTCACGCCGGTGGACACTTCAGCTCGCTGCTCAAGCTGGCAGGCTGGGACTCCATCATCGTCGAGGGTAAGGCGCCCAACCCGGTGTGGATCTTCGTCGACAACGACAACGTCTCGATCCGTGACGCCCGCAAGATGTGGGGCAACGGCAACTTCTACACGAACGCCGCGATCATGGACGAGGTCGGCCAGGAGGCCGTCAGCGTCGTGTCCATCGGTCAGGCCGGAGAGAACATGCATGGCGCGGCGACCGCGATGTGCGACCGTTCGCACTCCGGGCAGAACGCCGGCGGCATCATGGGTTCGAAGAACCTGAAGGCCATCGCAGTCCACGGCACCGGCTCGCTCAAGATCGCGTGCACCGGCCGCGAGCTGCTTGCGCAGATCGCGCACCACACCAGCCTCGTCGGTGGTACCAGTGGCGGCATGACGCCTGGCAAGCCCAAGCCTTGGGCGCAGTACTACGGCGGCGGCGACTGGACAGGCGACCCCACCGTGTGGTGGGGCGCGGCATGCCCGCCGGTCAACACCGGCATGACGGACCCGCACGACGTCCACACCTACGCCTTCAGAGGCCCGGGCACCAGGACGAGCTGGAACTCCAGCGACCGCCACATGAAGTGGATGGTCCGCGGCGCCGCCTGCTTCGGCTGCCCGAACCCGTGCCACCAGGCGGTCAACGTGCCTGAGATGCAGACGAACAACGGCTACGGCCAGTACTGCGTCAACGAGTGCGGCGGCATCTCCAGCCCGAGCGACTACTACGGCACGGCCACGACCGCTGCGCAGATCCAGAGCCTCGCGAACGCCTCCGGCTATGACGCCCCCGGCGGGCGTTTCATGGGCAGCATCCTTCAGGACGACTACGGTATCGGCGACGACTACCACATCCTGACCGGCGACTTCGCCTACTACAGCAGTGCGTTCAAGGGCATCACCAAGGCCAACCTCCCCGCGGCGGAGTACAACTCCATCAACTGGGCGGCGCAGGCCTCTGGCGATCCGGCGTTCATGACCGACATCCTGAAGCGCTTCGCCTTCCGCATCGGTGAGCTCGGCTACGCTCACGGACTCGGCAGCAAGGCGTGGTGGAAGCGTTGGGGCGGTCCCGAGAAGTTCCCGTACGCCTTCATGCAGCAGGAGCGGGCCTTCGGCAAGGCAGTCTGCTGGAACGAGACGACCTGGTTCGCGCCCCATCACTTCGAGGGCCAGCAGACCGGCTCGATCATCAACTCCATGTACAACCGCGACCCATGCATGCATGAGCAGACCCACATCAACGGCACCGGCGTCGCCGCCGTGGACGCAGCGGTCTGGGACCAGATCCCGGATGTCTACGGCAATCCGATCGGTCACGCCGCATGCGATCCCAACAGCAACACGCTTCCCTGGAACGCCTCCAAGACCGCACTGACGGTCCGGTTGGCAGCCGAGGGCGTCCTCAACAACTCGCTGTGCCAGTGCAACCGCGGCGGGGCGGCGGCCACCTGGTTCTCGCCGCTCGCAGAGCGCGGGTACCTTGGTGACAGCCATCTGCTCGCTGACGAGTACTCGATGGTCACGGGCGACAAGCAGACCGAGTCGCAGTTCCTGCACACCGGACTGCGCATCTTCACGCTGCTGCGGGCACTCACCATCCGGGGCATGGGGACCACGAACATGATCCAGTACAACGCTGCGCCGGCAAACGGCCTGACCTTCTTCACCGGTCACGATGCGTTCCCGGATGCCATGTTCAACAACCCCACGTTCTGGGGCAGCAAGACCGCCCTCACCGGTACCTCGCAGAGGCAGGACCCGGCGGACATGAACACCGCCGTCCAGGCCTTCTACACTGCGATGAACTGGAGCTCCACGGGCGCGCCGAGGAAGCAGGCCTACCTCGATCTGGGGATGAACGACGTGGCCTCCGAGATGGAGACACTGGGGCTGCTGGGCTAGGTTCCACATAGACACCGACCTCCCAGCGGATTGCACGTGCCGCAGGGTCGGCAAGCACGGAGAATGGGGGGCAAGGGCCATCCGGTTTCTCGGGTGGTCCTTGCCCCCGGAACGTGAACGCGTGTTCGCTCATGACAGGTAGCGAGAGGGGTCTTCGGATATGCCGATGGAGGAGAACATGGCCGCGAAGGCGGCGCTGGCGGCGCAGTACCAGCGGGACGCATCCGCGGCGGCCCACGTCTACGAGGAACGCCCGGAGACGGCGGCCTCCAAGAAGTTCAAGGACGCTGCCGCCAAGCGGGTGCGGAGCGACTCGAAGAAGCTGGAGGCTCCCACTCGCACCGACCAGCTCAAGGAGCTCGCAGTCGACGTGCCCTCTGAGGAGATCAGCTGGCGGCTGATCGAGCTCGCGAACGACGACTCCTACGGCGATATCCACCCCACCTACACATTCACGGGCGCGACCTATCTCTACTGCGACAAGTACGTGGACGTTGAGACCGCGGAGAAGCTTGCCCGCGAGCCTGAGCTCCGGGCCGCGCTCGTGAAGCTGATCCGGGACAACGCGAAGGACGCTGCCGCGCCGACAGCGGCCGACGTGCTGATGCGCTTGTCGGGTGGGCTTGAGAAGGCCGAGTTCGACACAGCGATGGCGGCCATCTCCACGGACGAGACCGCCTCTGACATCAAGTCGGTGCTCGCCTTCAGCGGGCTCGTCTACTACTACTCCGACGCACACCTGACTGAAGAGCAGGCCGCAGCCAAGGCGAGGGCTGTGGAGTTGAAGGTCAAGATCGTCGTCGAGATACGGGCGGACTCGAAGTTCCTCGCGAAGCTGACGCCGGTGGCGTGGCTCGACACGCTTGCGCCCGACACCCAGCCCGGCGAGATCGAGGCGCTGCTGGAGCAGATGATGGATGACCCCGCGACGATCGACGTCTCGGTGCTGACGGCCAAGAGTGGAGAGAAGTTCGCCTACTCCAAGGCCTACATGACCGAGGAATACGCCACGGTGCTGCTCAGGGGCGAGTCTCACGATGCGGCCTATATCATCGCTGAGACGGTCAGAGAGGCCGCCGAGGTCTATCCGCGCGCCACGGACGTCCAGCTGTTCTACTATCCGGCCTTCGGCGTGGACCGCCACGAGATCGAAGGCGCGGTGGCCCGTGCCCTGGAGCTCTACGAGGACATCAAGCTCGTGCCGAACACCGGCGACGACGTCTTCCTGTACTCAGACCGCTTCCTGACCGCCGACCAGGCCCAGACGACCGCCGACCAGCAGCGTCACGGCGACTCCTAGGTATTCGGCACGGCTGCCGCGAGGCTGCGTTGCAAACGAAGAAGGAAGGCCCGACTGATGACCGAGATGCACGCACGCTGGCTCTGGTATGAGCGCCCGTGGTTCGTGATCGCGGCGTTGGTCGTCTTCTGGCCGATCGGGTTGGCGCTCATGTGGGTGCAGCATAAGTTCTCGCCCGGTGTGCGCGCCGCCGTGAGCGTGGGCGCACCGGTGCTCAGCGCCGCCGTCCTCGCCGCCGCGCTGCTCCTGTCGGCTCATGTGGCGCCCGCACAGCCGACAGACCCTGTTGCGGAGACCACGACGAGCGTCTCTGCGACGGGTACGACCGCGACTTCTTCGGTCGCCCCCTCTTCCACCGCGGCGACCGGCTCGGCCAAGGTGGCTGCCAAGCCCGGTGTGAAGAAGCCGACCTCGACGACGACGCCGGGCAAGACGTCGCCGACTCCAGTGAAGCCCCAACCCGTGACCCCGGCGCCCACGGGCGGAGCCCGCTTCACGATGAGCGGGACCGTTCGGTCGAGCTCGACCGGTACGAGCCGGGTGTCGATCGCGCTGCGTGCCGCTTCGGTCAAGGGCGCGACGAAGTACCAGTGGTGGATCACGACCGTGAGTTCGAGCTTCAGCTACACCGGTCAGAGCGTGACCACGGCCTACTACGGTCTGCCGCCGACGAACGTCCTTCTCGTGGTGTACGGGGCCAAGGGGACGCCAGAGTCCTCGAGCGCGGATGTGGCCCCTCCCACGAGCGACGGGAAGGTCTCGGCGACGGGGTCCTAGCCGTCGGCGGTCGGCCCGTCGACGCGGCGCAGCCACAGCTCGCGCCATAGGTGCTGGCAGGTCGCGTCGCAGCCTTCGTGCGCTGAGCCGTCGCATGTCGTGCCCTCGAGGAGCACGGTGTCCTTGAGGTTGCGCATGGTGCCCGTGCGCTCCACGAGGAGCCGTTCCATGCGTTTGAGCACGCGGAAGCGCCGGCCGCAGTACTTCCACATCTCGTCCATGAATCTCAGGCCGCGGACCATGCCACGAGCATCGAGCGTCTCACGGATCTCGTCCGCCGACTTCACGTGCACCCATTCGCCGGCCACAAGACCGAGCGACTCCTCCGCGATGTGCTCAGACCGCCGCGCCGCGAGTCGCGCGTCAGGCCGGGCCAGCCCCAGCTTCTCGGCGGCTCGCTGGATCGTCCATTTGACGCCGCGTCTGGGAAAGGAGTCTCTCACGGCCTTGAGATCGAAGAGCAGGAGGCCGAAGAACCCGACGTGGGAGATCTCGTGATAGCCGCACCCGACGTCGCCTGGCGCCACCTCGGCACGCCGCGTCGTCGATGCGTTCCAGGTCATCGAGCGCTCCTCGGATCATTGATCGCCCAGGATCGGGACGGACGCCTCGGTTCTCTCCGCGGTGATGATCTTCTGTATACCCGCCTCGTAGTGCGGCCCTGTGTCGACCGGCGCCTGCGTCGGTCCGTCGGTCGCTCGACTCGGCCCCCCGGAGGGTGTCATCCTGAGGGCCGGAGCAGAGAGGGTGCCGCATGGCCATCGACGGGAGGTCCCTCGTCGAGAGGGACAAGAAGAAGGACGCGTACGAGAGCCCGGGCGTGAAGGTCGTCTCCGCGGCTCTCGTGTGGGTGCCGGTCGCGTTGCTGCTTGTTCTGGCCTACGTGTCGGGAACCTGGCTCGGCGGTTGGACCGCCGGGGTGGTCTCGCTCCTGTCGGCCCTGCTCACGGTGGTGGTCGTGTGGCTCTTCACTCGAGGTCGGCGTAGGCGCAGTTGACGCCGGTCGCTCCGCGCCTGTCGGCAGAGCTCACCTGCTGAGGTCGGGCAACCGGTGGAGCGTGCCCGTCGCGCGGTCCGCCACCCATAGTTCGCCCGAACCGTCGACGCCGAAGGTGCTGATTCGGTAATCGGTTCGGAGCGCCAGACGACGCGTCCAGCCGGTCGTGGTATGCGTCAGCGTCCAGATGCGGCCGCTCCCATAGTCGCCGAACACGTACAGTCCGCGCGTCGCCGGATACGCCGCCCCGCGGTACACGTAGCCGCCGATCACCGCGTAGCCCTCGGTGTGCGAGTACTCCGCGATGGGCCAAGAGAAGCCCGGGAGCCGACGGGTGGCCTTGTAGAGATGGTCGCCCTCGTACAGCGACCAGCCGAAGTCGAGTCCGCCATGGCTGCCGGCGGGAACGAGGTCCACCTCTTCGTACCGGTCCTGGCCCACGTCACCGATGTAGAGGTCGCCGTTGGCGGGATCGAACGAGAACCTCCATGGGTTGCGGAGCCCGTAGACCCATGTCTCGGGTCGCGCGCCGGCCTTGCCCACGAAGGGATTGCCCGAGGGGATCCTGTACCCAGGCTTGTCGGGGGTCGACTCTGTGTCGATCCTCAGGACCTTTGCGAGCAGCGTGCCCAGGTTCTGACCGACGTTGTTCGGATCGCCCTCGCTCCCGCCGTCGCCCAGGCCGATGTAGAGATCGCCGCCCGGCCCGAAGGCCAGCTGCCCGCCCTTGTGGTTGTCGTACGGCTGAGGGACTCGGAGGATGAACTGCATCGTTGCCGGGTCGAACCGATCCGTCCCGTCGCCGCGCAGTCGCACTCGATAGACCATCGAGGCATTGTCGGGCGCCGTGAAGTAGACGTAGGCGTAGCGCTTGGCCGCGAAACCCCGGGGGAACGCAAGGCCGAGCAGGCCCTCCTCGGTGCCGCCGCTGCCCACTCTCCCGCGGATGTCGAGGGCCGGCGTCGCCTCCAGGACGCCATCGCGGACCACGCGGATGAGGCCCGGCTGTTCCGTCACGAACATGCGGCCGCTGCCGTCGTCGGGAGCAGCGATGCTGCTGGGATCGGTGAAGCCGGCGATCGACGTCACGCCCGTCGACGCGGTGCCGGTCCCGACCGTCGCGCTGGAAGTGGCCGACCCGCCGGCCGTCGTCACGGGTCCGCCGCCTCCGGTCGGGGGCGGGCTCTGCCTGCTGCACGCTCCGAGAAACGCCAGCACGGCGAAGGCGCCGATGAGGCGCACCGTCACGGGTCCGCGTCCGTCTCCCAACCTTCCGTCCCTTCCTCGCTCCCCGTACCTTCTTCCCCCTCGGGGCGCACTGCCCACTCGACTGAAGTCCCTTGAACCCGCGCAGCCAGCGCCTTACCTTCGTGGACGGCCCCCGGGGCGTCTTCGCACGGGTAACTCGGCAGCATGTCCGGAGAGGAGAGTCGGCGCGAGATGTCGCTCAAGAACGCGCCGGCAGCGTCGCTCGCCGCCTTTCGCGAGGACGTCTGGGCGCACTTCCGCGCCAACCGCAGGGAGATGCCGTGGCGCGACGTCGACGATCCCTACGCCGTGCTGGTGAGCGAGGTGATGCTCCAGCAGACGCAGGTCGCCCGCGTGCTCCCGGCGTACGAGAGATGGCTCGAGGCCTTCCCTGACGTGCGCTCCCTTTCCGCAGCCCCGCTGCCCGCGGTGCTGGAGTGCTGGCAGGGACTCGGCTACAACCGTCGCGCGCTCGGGCTCAAGCGGTCCGCCGACCAGCTGGTGGCACGCGGGGGCGGAGTCGTTCCCGACGACTTCGACGCGCTGAGGGCACTGCCGGGCGTCGGGCCCGTCACCGCCGCGGCGGTCCTGAACTACGCGTTCCGCATCCCGACGCCCTTCATCGAGACCAACGTGCGCGCCGTCTACATCGACCGGTTCTTCCCGACGGCGGACCTGGTGCCCGACCGTGCACTTCGCCCCATCGTGGAGGAGACGTGGGACCGCGACGACCCCCGCGGTTGGGGCTACGCGCTCATGGACATGGGCGTCGCGATCAAGCGAGCGGGGCAGGATCCCTCGAGGCGGAGCAGCTCGCACCGGAGGCAGAGCGCGTTCGAGGGCTCGCGCAGGCAGGCACGCGCGAGGCTCCTGAGAGCGGTCCTTGGCGAGTCAGGCAGGGCGAGCCGAACGTACGCAGACGCCACTGGCCTTCCCGTGGAGCGCTGCGACGAACTCCTCGACGAGCTCCTGCGCGAGGGATTCCTGTGTCTCGAACAGGGGCGCTGGTCGATCTCGGGCTGACCGGGAGCTACTCCTCGGACCGGAGCGCCTCCCGGGCCTCCTCGGTGAGGCGGCGCATGACCTGGCCGAGGGGGAGCCCGGTGGCGCGGGCGACCGCCACGACGTCATCGCTCTCGGGACGTACGCGCAGATCCGCACCCTCGCCCTGCACCTTCACACGCACCGGTCCGAGCGACGTGGTCGCCGTCGTGAGGCGCCTCGGGGCGATCTGGCGCCATGTGGGCGTCCGGCGCACGCCGAGTGTCCCCGTATGTCTCATCAGGAGTTCCGAGAGCCGCTCGGTGTCGCCGGTCCCCGCAAGGACCGTGACCTCGGTCCCCAGCCGCCCCTTCTTCATGCGCACCGGCTCGCTCCAGGCGTCGAGGGCGCCCTCCTCGAGCAGCAGGTCGATGGTGGCGGAGATGATCTCCGCACTCTCGTGGTCGATGCACGTCTCGAGCACGACGACCTCCTCGACGTCGCCACCGGTCTCCCGCTCGCCCACCGACAGTCTCAGCAGGTTGGGCAGCGCCAGCTTGAGAGTGCCCGCGCCCCAGCCCTCGGCGCTCACGCGCATCGGAGGCATCGGAGCGTACCGGCTCACGAACGCCCGCAGCAGTGCGGCTCCCGTCGGCGTGGTCAGTTCACCGGGGATCTCGCCCGCGTAGACCGGGATGCCGTGCAGCAGCCGCGCCGTGGCGGGCGCCGGCACGGGCAACTCCCCGTGCGAGGTCATGACCGTGCCGCTGCCGAGCCGGACCGGCGTGCTCCACAGCTCCGTGATGCCGAGCTCAGCCAGGCCTACGGCCGCACCCACGATGTCGACGATCGAGTCCACGGCGCCCACCTCGTGGAAGTGCACATCCTCGACCGCGCAACCATGGACGGCCGCCTCCGCCTCCGCGAGCGCTGCGAACGCCGCGAGCGCGCTCTCCCGCACGGCGGCTTCCAGTGATGAGCGCTCGATGATCTCCCGGATCGTCCTCCAGTCGCGCGAGCGCTGTCCCGGCTCAACGTCGACCGTGACCCTGGTGCCGCTGATGCCGGATGAGAGAACCGTCTCCGCCCTCAGCTCCCAGCCGGGCACGTCCAGCGCCGCGAGCCGCTCCCTCAGGAGGGCAGGCTCGAGGCCCGCGCCGACGAGCGCGCCGAGGAACTTGTCGCCGGAGATGCCCGAGAAGCAGTCCAGGAAGCCGAATGAACCGGTCACTGGGCAGCTCCCGCCGGCTGGCCGGGAGCGTCAGTCGCGGTGTCGGGCCGGTTGATCCGGGTGGCCAGCGCCGCCGCTCCGTAGCCGTTGTCGATGTTCACGACGCCGATCCCGGGCGCGCACGAGTTCAGCATCGTGAGCAGCGGAGCGAGTCCCCCGAAGTGCGCGCCGTAGCCGACACTCGTCGGCACCGCGATGACGGGCACGCGCACGAGCCCGGCGACGATGGTCGGCAGGGCCCCCTCCATGCCGGCGACGACGATGATCACCCTGGCCTCCGCGAGCTGTGCCCGGGAGGCCAGCACACGGTGGATCCCGGCGGCGCCGACGTCGTAGAGACGCGCGACGCGGTCGCCCATGGTCTCGCAGCAGATCGCGGCCTCCTCGGCGACGCCGAAATCGGCGGTCCCGGCGCTGGCGACGACGACATGGCCCTCGGTGGGACGCTCCTCGCGTCGATCCACGAGCAGGATGTGGGCGTCTTCGAAGTAGCGCGCGTCGGACGCGACCTGGGCCACCGCCTGATGCTGGGCGACCGTCGCCCGTGTGCCGAGCAGGACGTCACCATGCGCGATGATCTCACGCGCGATGGCTTTCACCTGCGAGGGACTCTTACCCTGACAGAAGACGACCTCCGGGAAGCCGGTGCGGATCTCGCGGTGATGGTCGATACGGGCGACCCGCTCGCCATCCACCTCGACTTCGGCGAAGGGGAGGTCCTGGAGTCGCTTCGCCGCCTCCTCAACTGCGACCTTCCCGGCGGCCACATCCGCGAGCAGGCTGTGCAATCCCGTGTGGTCCACGTGGCTCCCGTCTCGTTCCGCAGACGTCGAAGATACCGCCGTCCGCCGCCGCCTCGCGGCGTATTCCGCGAGGAGCATCGTCGTATACTCGTCCCCAAGTTTAGCTGGAGGTGCCCCACCTGATGCAGATCTCCCTCATCGTCGCCGTGGTTGCCCTCGTCGTCGCGCTGTTGGCGGCGGTATGGGCCTTCGCGCTGGCCCGCAGGATCCGGCGGCTCACCGCGGTCCGCGGCGATCTCGGCAGGATGGCGGCTGCGGGTGACTTCATCGGCGTGGCCCAGGCGGTCCAGGTGGCGCTCGACGAGTTGACCCGCGAGGACGAGCATCTGCGTGCGGATGACGCGGCGATCGCCCAGCGTCTGGGCTACACGTTGCGGCACGTCGGGATCGTCCGGTTCAACGCGTTGCCGGGCGATGTCGGTGAGAACTCCTTCTGCGTCGCTCTGCTCGACGATCATGTGAGCGGTTTCGTCCTGACGTCGATGTACGGCAGAGGCGCCTATCGCCTGTACGCGAAACCGATAGCTGAGGGTGCCGCGGAGCTGGTCCTCACCGACGAAGAGGCACGCTCGTGCGCCAAGGCCCTGTCGGGCACCGGGCTCGTCGTGCTGAACGAGCGAAGGCCGCGTCGCAATGGCGTCTGACGCTGCTGCCGTTCCCTCTGACGCGAGTGCCGACCGGAGGGAGTGCCGATGAGCTGTTGGGCGTTCCTCGGACCGGCAGGAACGCATACCGAGGAGGCGCTCCTGTCGCTGGGCATAGCCGGCGTGGAGCCTCTTGCGAAGGCGACCATCGGTGAGGTGTTCGCCTCCGTGGCGTCGGGGGCGTGCGATCACGGAGTCGTCCCGATCGAGAACTCGATCGAAGGATCGGTCAACGAGACGCTCGACGCCCTGGCCTTCGAGCACGACCTGCATATCACCGGCGAGTTCGTGCGCGACATCCACCACTCGCTCATGGCGGCGCCGGGTGTCGAGCTGTCCGCCGTCACCCTTGTGGCCAGCAAGCCTGAGGCGACGGCTCAGTGCCGAGCGTGGATCGCGGAGCATCTGCCCGGGCGCCCCGTCGTGGCGGCGAACTCGACCGCGGAAGCGGTCCGGCGAGCGGTGGCGGAGCCGGGCGTCGCCGCCATCGGGACGGCGCTCGCGGCGAAGCTCTACCGGGCTCACGTGCTTGAGTCCGCGATAGAGGACCATCCGGGCAATCAGACGCGGTTCGTCAAGATCGGCCGCGGACTCGGCCAGCGGACCGGTCACGACAAGACCTCACTGGCGCTGTTCCTGCATGAGGACAAGCCCGGCGCGCTGCTGATGATCCTGAGCGAGTTCGCGTACGGGCAGATCAACCTCACCAAGATCCAGAGTCGTCCCACGAAGAAGCAGCTCGGCGAGTATATGTTCTTCATCGACCTCGAGGGGCACGTCGACGACGCCGAGGTGGCGCTTGCGCTCGATTGCCTGCGGCTGAAGCTCCGCGACGTGGTGGTCCTGGGCTCGTATCCTCGCGCGCAGTAGCGAACGCATCGCTTCACGAACACGGGGCGCTTCCGGGGCGGAGAGAATCTACACGCCCAATTTCAGAATCCTCTTATGGAACGCATGGCTCTGTCCTATACTCTGCCGTACCGCACCATCGTGGCGCGGTCAGTCTCGGCACTTGCGCGATCATTTGGAGGGCGTGATGAGCGACACGAAGGTCGACTACCGCAAGATGTGGTCGGAACTTGGCCTGAACCTTGAGGCGCACGACGCTCTGCTGGGTGCCGTCGGCAGTCTCTACGGTGCGACGTACCTCACTCAGGAGAATCGGCCCGAGGGCATGGGGTACCTCGATTTCGTGATGACCGAGGTGCACGGTCTGCGGATCAAGGAACTCGACGACTTCCGCAAGGCAGGAGGCAAGGTCGTCGGGACGTTCTGTCTCTACGTGCCCGAGGAGATCATCCGCGCGGCCGGTGGCTGGTGCGTCGGGCTGTGCGCCGGCGCGGAGTTCGCCTACGACGAGGTCGAGCGCATCATGCCTCGCAACACGTGCTCGCTCATCAAGTCGTTCGTCGGCTTCAAGCTCGCCAAGGTCTGCCCCTACATGGAGGAGTCGGACCTCATCATCGGTGAGACCACGTGCGACGGTAAGAAGAAGGCCTACGAGATCTTCGGCGAGATGCACAACGTCTACGTCATGGAGCTCCCGCAGATGAAGCGCGACAAGGACCTCGCGATGTGGCGCAGCGAGATCGTGGACCTGATGCACAAGGTGGAGGATCTGACCGGGAAGAAGGTCGGCGTCGAGAGCCTACGTGCCTCCATCAAGGAGGTCAACGACAAGCGTCGCGCCCTCCAGCGGATCGCCGCGACCCGCGCCGCCGATCCCGCGCCGATCTCCGGCAAGGACGCGCTGCTCGCGACGCAGGTCGCCTTCTACGACGACGTGCCGCGCTTCACGCAGTCCATGAACGCGCTGGCGGACGAGCTGGAGAAGCGCGTTGCCGACGGTGTCGGTGTGGCGCCGAAGGGCGCACCGCGGATCCTCATCACCGGCACGCCGATGGCGCTCCCGAACTGGAAGCTCCACGACATCGTCGAAAAGGCCGGCGGCGTCGTCGTCGGCGAGGAGATGTGCACGGGCTCGCGCTACTACGAGAGCCTGGTCAAGGAAGACGGCTCCGATCTCGACGCGATGATCGACGACATCGCCGAGAAGTACCTGGACATCAACTGCGCCTGCTTCACGCCCAACCAGGGTCGGCTCGACGACGTGGTCCGCATGGCGAAGGACCTCAAGGCCGACGGCGTGATCGACTACTCGCTGCAGTACTGCAACGCTTACCAGATCGAGTCCGAGCATGTGGAGCGGGCCTGCCGGGACGCCGGCGTGCCCGTGCTCAGCATCGACACGGATTACTCGATGGAGGACGTCGGTCAGCTCTCCACCCGTGTCGAGGCGTTCCTCGAGATGGTCAAGTAGCGAAGCGTTCGAGGCGGAGAGCGGGCGGACCGATGCGGCGTGTACTGGGTCTCGACATCGGTTCGCGATCGGTCGACGCAGTGTGGCTCGAGGGCACGACGGTCGTTGACGCGGCGGTTGCGGACTCCGGGTTCGACCCGGCTTCCGTGGCCGCCGCGTTCGTCGGCCGGGGCGATCACGACCTCATCGTTGCGACGGGGTACGGCCGGCGAGTGGCCGGTGAGTCCTTCGGCGCCCAGGTCGTCACCGAGATCAAGGCGTACGCCGTCGGCGCATCGGCGCTGTTCCCCCAGGCCGGAGCCGTCCTCGACATCGGCGGGCAGGACACCAAGGCGATCTCCCTCCTGGCGGGCGGCCGTGTCGCCGACTTCGAGATGAACGACAAGTGCGCAGCGGGAACCGGCAAGTTCCTGGAAGTGATGGCGAGGGCGCTTGGCTTCAGCCTCGAGGAGATGGCGGCGCACTCACTCGCGGCGACGGGCGACGTACAGATCTCCTCGATGTGTACCGTGTTCGCGGAGAGCGAGGTCACCGGCCTCGTGCATCGCGGCGTCGATCGGGGGCTCATCGCCCGGGGGCTGCACGAGTCCATCGTCCGCAGGACGATCTCGACGCTCAAGCGGGTGGGGGCCACGGGGCCGCTCGTCTTCGCGGGTGGCGTGGCACGGAATCCGGCGATGGTCGCACTGGTGCGTGAGAGCTACGCGGGCGATGTGCTGGTGCCGGTGGACGCGCAGACGGTGGGCGCCTACGGGGCCGCGCTGTCGGCTTCCAATGACGGCGGTCTCTGACCAGCGCCCGCAGCCGGTAGCGAGGGCGGCGCTACCCGCAGCAGGGCTCGGCTCTGCCTCCGAACCAGGACGCGATGATCGCGGACGCGCAGCCCACGCCGGGGCGCACGTGGATCGCGTCGAAGGCGCAGTTGCGTGCGCAGGCGCCGCACTCGATGCAGGCGTCCCGGTCGACGAGCGCGGCGCGGTCGCCCCTCATCTCGAAGACCCGGTGGGGGCAGACGAGGGTGCACTGCTGACAGCCCGTGCACTTCTCGACATCGAACTCCAGGGTGACGACGTCGTCCACGTAGCGCATGCCTGTCATCGGACGAATCCTCCTGCGATCCAGAGCGCGGCGGCCAGCGCCGCCGAGCCGACCTGCCACGGGAGCGCGGCCCGCATCTCCTTCTTCACTCCCGAGAGCGACGTGAAGGTGGATGTGCCGGTGTAGTTCATGGCGATGAACGATGTCGCGGCCACCATGAAGATCGCGCTTGCCGCGAGCCGCAGCACCGGGAACGCCCGCGCCAATGGGACGAGCAGGATCGCCGCGGCGAGCGCACCGACCTCCGCGCCCTTGAGCGCGAACATCCGTCCCGGGACCCATGGCAGCAGCGCGGGCGTCACGACCGCGCCGGCGACGAGCGCCGCCGCGACCGCGGCTGCGGCCGGCCACGCCGCCGCCCACGCACGGGGGAGCGAGAAGATCCCGGGGCCGACGCCTCCCACGATCGCCGCAGCCGCCACGATGGCGAGCGCGATCTTCGCGGCGCCCATGAGCTCGACCGGCGCGAGGACCAGACGATCGCGCAGCGGGAAGCGCACGCGCCGCATCTCGTCCGTGGCGCGCATGCCGGCGCCGAGGAAGGCGGGCAGGTCCGCGGCGCGGACGGGTCCCCACACGACACGGAACCCGGACCGTCGCTTCACGTCCGGCGCACAGACGCCCGGAGCCCCCAGTTGCGGAAGCACGACGACGTTGTGCGAGACGACCTGAGAGAGCCGGGCCGCGTCGATCCTCCGCACCGCCTCGTCTGTTCCGAACGTGCCCTTGCCGGCGGCGCACCACACGTTGATGCCCCTCGTGTCGAGCGCCAGCACCCAGGCGGCGCGGCTGGCGAGCTCCCTGCGGAGCGAATCGAATGTGAGCTTGTAGTTCGCCGTCACGAGCACAGGTGAGCGGTCGTCCGGGTGCCCGACGGCGTACAGGCCAGGGTCCACGGTGTAGCTGAAGCGGCGGATCCCCCAGCGGACCCTCAGGCCGCCGAGTCTATCGCGTCGCGTCAGCGTGGTGGGCACGATCGGGACCTGGCCTGTGGCCGTGTCCAGGGACCCGGTGACGAAGGGCTGGTCGAGGCTCGGTCTCTCGACCCCGCTGCACGGCAGGGTGCGAGGGCCTCAACAAGGTGCCTCAGATTCGACTGGCCGTGTGATCGTGTCGGTCATGGCTGGCGTCCGTCCCGCGCGGCGATGCTGCGCCACGATGATACCATCACTTCGATGATTGTCGAACTATGTCGATGAGCGGCCATCAGCGTTCGCGAGGCCCCGCGCCGGTCGTTCGCGGCGAGGGCGCTATACTCGCCGCGTCACCCAGGATGAGAGAGAAGGGCCTCCAAGGATGCTCGACGCACGCTTCGTACGGGAGAACATCGACGCGGTGCGCAAGGCGATGTCGGACCGCGGCGCCGCGTGGAGCGTCGACGCCTTCGTGGAGCTCGACGAGGAGCGCCGTCGGCTGATCGCGCGCACCGAGGAGCGTCAGGCTCGGCGCAACGAGCTGTCCAAGCAGGTCGGCGCGCTCATGAAGGAAGGCCGGCGGGACGAGGCCGAGTCGCTCAAAGCGCAGGTGCGCACGGTGAACGACGAGATCGAGACGGACTCCGGTGTTCTTGACGAGGTCGAGCAGGATGTGCGCGACCTGCTTCTCACGGCGCCGAACCTGCCCGACGCGAGCGTGCCGCTTGGCGCGGACGAGACCGAGAACGTGGAGGTGCGGCGTTGGGGCGAGCCCCCCGCCTTTGCGTTCGAGCCGAAGCCGCACTGGGACCTTGGACCGGAACTCGGCATCATCGACTTCGAGAGGGGCGTCAAGCTCGCGAAGTCGCGTTTCGTGCTGCTGGGTGGTCTCGGCGCGCGTCTCGAGCGCTCCGTCATCAACTTCATGCTGGACACTCACACGGCCCGCGGCTTCAAGGAGTGGTGGCCGCCCGTGCTGGCCAATGCCGAGACCCTCACCGGGACCGGGCAGCTCCCCA
>CAIKZH010000024.1 GCA_903831865.1 uncultured Coriobacteriia bacterium | reverse complement strand
GACCTCGAGCTTGTTGATGCAGCGCAGCAGTGTCGACTTGCCCGAACCCGACGGACCGAGGATGACGACGACCTCTCCCTTCTGCACGTCGAGATCGACGCCCTTGAGCACGTCGAGAGTGCCGAACGACTTGTGCAGATCCTGGATGCGGACGATCGGCTGGGTCACCGCCATCACCTCGATTCGTGTTCAACAGAGGATGCTTCGAGCGAGCTGATCGGGCCGGCCGCCGCCGGCTGCCATGTGCGACCGCGCTTCGACGGCGCGACTGGCGTCTGCCCGCCCTCCGACTGCGCCAGCTTGGCCTCAAGCCGGCCGACGATGTTGATGAGGGGGACGGTGATTATGAGGTAGTAGACCGCCGCCACCATGAACGGCGTGATGTTCCCCGAGCGAGAAACAAGGCTGTTGGAGTAGAGCAGGAGCTCGAACACCCCCACTGCGGACAGCAGCGCCGTGTCCTTGAACAGCAGGATGAACTCGGAGGTCATGGTCGGCAGCACTCGCTTGACGGTCTGCGGAATGATCACGAAGGCCATCGCCTGCGGGTAGGTCATCCCGAGCGACGACGCCGCCTCGAACTGTCCCCTGTTGATCGACTGGATGCCGGCGCGGAATATCTCAGCAAGATACGCCGAGCTGTTGAGAGCCAGGACGATGACACCAGTGACGAACCACTGCACCCGCAGGCCGGCGACCGGAAGTCCGACGAACGCGACGAAGATCTGCAGGAACAGAGGCGTTCCTCTGATGACGTTGACGTAGGCGCTCGCAATCCATCGGATCGGGGCGACCTTCGCCATCTTCATGAAGGCGAGCACAAGACCGCCCGCGATCGCCAAGGGGAACGCCAACACAACGAGCGCAAGCGAGATGAGCCAGCCGGCCCACACGGTCGTGAAAGCGATGACGGCAAGCTCTGGCTGCAGGAAGAGATTGAGGACGTTGACCGAGTCCCACTTCTTGACCAGCGGCTGCTTGCCGAGCCACGTTGCGACCTGCTGTCCGACCGTCGGCGTCGCGAAAGAGAAGGGGAGCTCGCCAGCCGACTTGACGGCGCCGCGTGCCTCGTAGGTCACTCCCAGGCGGAAGCTCCCTCCCTGCATCGGCGTCAGCACGTTGTTGACGGTGATTCGGACGTCCGTTGAGGGGGCCAGCCCGGGATCGAACGCCACCCGCACGGTCTGTCCGGTCACGGTCGACGTGTACTTGACCGTGACACGATTCAGACCCTGGAGGGTCACGACATCGACACGGGTCGACTTGAGGTCGAAGTGCGCGGGGAAGGTGAGGGAGATGACGCTCACCGTGGCGTCGTTGTCGGCGAGCGCCTCGAAGGTGAAGCGCGTCGGCTGTGCACCGGTCTCCTGGTCGAGCGTCACCTGCGCCTGCGTCAGGGCGTGAGCGGGCGCGGGCATGCCGGCCGCTCCGAGAGTCAGCGCAAGCGCGACCGGTACCAGCCACAGAAGCGCCCGCCCAAGACGAGCCGTCCACGCGCGATTCATACCGATCCCCTGCCGTCCTATCGAGTCGCAGAGGCCTCCGGCCCTGGTCTGAGCCGGAGGCCTCTCTCGCTCACGAGCTGCTTTCGGGCCTGTCGCGATCGTATGCGGGTGCTACTGACCGGTCGAGATCCACTTGTCGTAGATCTGCTTCAACTGACCGTCGGCCTTGATCTTGGCAAGAGCGCCGTTGATGGCCGCCAGAAGCTCCGGACGATCCTTCGCGATACCGATGCCGTACTGCTCCCCGGTCGGGATCGAGTCGATGATGACGAACCCGCGCGTCGGGCCTTCCTTGATGATCTCCGCGGTCACGGGGAGGTCGTTGACGACCGCGTCAACGCTCTTGGCCTGCAACGCGTTGAACGCGCCGGTGGTGTCCTTGAACGGGACGATCGTGGCACCGTGCGGCTTCAGGTTCTCAGTCGCCCACTTCTCGCCCGTCGTGCCCGACTGCACACCGATCTTCTTGCCGTAGAGCTGCGTCTCGGTCGTGATGCCGGATGCCTTGAGAACGGCGATCGATTGGTTGGAATCGAAGTAGGGATCAGAGAAGTTGATGGTCTTCTCACGGTCGGACGTGATGGTCATGCCTGATGCGATGACGTCGAACTTGTGCCCGACGACGCTGGCGATGATCGTGTCGAAGTTCTCGGTCTGGAACACGACCTTCAGTCCGAGCTCCTTGCCGATGGCGTTCATCATGTCGACATCGAAGCCCTCGGCGACGGTGCCGTTCATCGACTCGAACGGCGGGAACGTCGTGTCCGAGCCCACCGTCAGCGTGCCCGGTGTCACCAGGTTGAGATTCGCGGCCGGCGTAGGCGTCGTGGTAGTCGCGCTCGGTGTCGCGCTGCCGCCCGAGCAGCCGGCGAGAGCGAGGACCCCGAGGACGAGAACCGCGACCGTGAGCACAACCACGATCTTTCCGTACTTCCTCATCTTTCCTCCTCCAAGAATCAGAACCGAGCCGACCGGCCTTCCGGGCGGCGGTCAAACCGCGCATATCTTATACCATCGGATGCGCCACAGGTTAGCGGCGGAACGCAGGCGCCGGGCTCGATGAGAATGCGAGCGCCGGCGCAGACCTCACGGCGAAGCTGTGGCCGCATCACTCGACGATGTCTCAGCGGCGACTCGCAGGATCGGCAGGTCCCCGACCCACTTCCTTCGAAGGGTCGCGAGCACTCCCTGCGCGGCCATGTCGTCCAGTGTGGAGCGCACCTGATTCGCCAGGGCCTGCTTGTCGGGCGGAACGCCCACGCCCAGGGGACCCCCGTCCTCGAGCTGACCGTTGTACCTGAGGCCGAACAGGTCGCGGCCGATGTACGCGCCCACGAGCGCGTCCCCGGCGGCGTAGTCCACCTGACCTTCAGCCGCCTCGGTGAGCGCGGTCTTCAAGTCCCGCGTCACCACGAGGTGCCGGCGGCCGTATTCATCCAGCAGGAGCCAATAGGCCTGGGATCCCGCTTGCACGGCCACCCGACGATTCCCGAGTCCCGTCAGGCCGACGGAGGCCTCATGCGCCGAGAACACTGCGGGTGCGTCCGAGACGTAGGTGCCCGCGAACAGGACGTCCGACGCCACTGCGGACTGGACGGTCAGCGCGCCGAACAGCAGATCTGCGCGCCCGGACTGCACCATCCCGCTGGCCTCCGTCGACCGTGCGTCCACCACGTCGAGCCGAAGGCCGAGGCGGTCCGCGATCGCCGATGCGACGTCGACGTCAAGCCCCACCGGGTTGCCGCCGACACGACCGCCGAATGGAGGGTACCCGAGGTCGATCACCGCTCGCAGCACGCCGGGTCGCGAGATCACGGGCGGCGAGAGCCGAGGAGTTGGCGGACTCGAGGCGATCGGCCCGACGCAGGCGAACAGGACCAGCGAGAGACCCAGCGCGACGGCCGCACTCGCCAGCGGTCCTGCTCTCCGGGCCACTCGCACCTCCCACGGACTCCTCGGCAGCGCGGTGCTTCCACCCGGCTGACCTGGTCTTTGGCCCCACACTCGCGCACCGGGGCTTCCGCTTGATGCTATCTCACTACCGGCCCTCTCGCCCGGGCCCGCGGTATGCGGACCTCGACGGGCGGTGCGACTTACCCCTAAGACGCGCCATGCTCGCGTGAAGGCTCGCGCCTCCAGCTTACGTGGGTCCTTTCGGCCGCGTCTACCTTGGACTAGGGCCCCGCACTGGGCGGAGCCCGCAACCACAGACCCGGGTGGAAGCGGACCTATCGTAGCAGTTCGCCTTCAGAGCCTGCCTCCGCAAGCCCGTGCGACGGCGAGGACACGCACCTCCCTGGCGCCGGCTTCCAACAGCGCCGACGTCGCGGCATCCAGGGTCGCGCCCGTGGTGAAGACGTCGTCGATCGCGAGGACCCGTGGCGGCACTGCCACTCCCGGAACCGGCGCGATCGCGGACCTCGCGTTCCGCGCCCTCGCCGACGCGCCAAGGCCCCGCTGGTCTTGGCGACTGCGGGCGCTCAGCGCTTCGAGCGCGGGAACGCCGGACTCCGCCGCGAAAGCGGCGCCCAGCAGCGCACCGTGGTCGAACCCGCGCCGACGCACGGCCGCCGGAGACGCCGGCACGGCGACCGCCGCCTGCGCCCAATCCGTCCAGTCGCCGGCGGCAGTTCGAAGCAGGTGAGCAAGGACCGCTGTCAGTCTCAGCTCGCCGGCGTCCTTGTGCAGCGTGACGAGCCGGGAGAGGGGCGGCTCGAACGAGCCCCCGCAGCGCGCGCCTGCGAATGCGAAGTCCCTGCCCCCGCACTCGGCGCACCCCCGCGAACCATCTGGAGCGCCGCACCGAGGGCAGGCGTCGGTCACATCGATGCGCGGCAGCGCCGCGGCGCACTTCTCGCACAGCAGTCGGCCCGGCAGGTCGCATCCCCCGCAGCGCGGGGGCCACAGCAGGTCGGCTAGGGTCCGGGACGCGGCCGCGGCCGCACGTGCGACACGCCTCTGATCGCTTCCGGGCACGCGGGGCTCCTCACCCTGGCCGCCCGATCAGCGAACGAGCAGCTGCACCAGCGGGATCGTGACCACACAACCGATGGTGGTGACCAGGATCGCAGCGGCTATGAATCCGACGTCGAGCTTGAACCGCTGGCCAACCACGAGCGAGAGCATCAAGGATGGCATCCCCGCCTGCAGCGCCAGCAGCGGCATGCCCTGCCGGTCCCCGACCACGAACGCGATACCGATGGCCGCGGCCGGCAACACCAACAGCTTCATGCCGGACACGGCCGCAAGTGGCCTCCAGGAACCTTTCAATGCACTGAGATCGAGCGACACACCGAGCGACACCATGATGAGCGGCACTGCCACATTCGCAGCAAGGCCTGTCCAAGAACTGACTGTGGTCGAAACAGCGGCCGGCCAAGGTACGAACCTGTAGGCCAGGGCGACGAGCATCGCGATGACCGCCGGAAAGGTGAGCAGTTCACGGGCAACGTTCAGGGGTCCCTCGTGCTCGCCGTACCGCGCGGCGACTGCGATGCCAAGCGTGAAGAGAACTGCCACCGTGCCGAACACGTCGTAGAAGACCGCCTCAGGCAGCCAGCGCGGCCCGAGGAGCGCCGCGACGAGGGGATAGCCGAGGTAGCCCGTATTGCCGAGTGCGGCGACGATCACGAAAGCGGCCGCCGTCTTGCGGGGCAGTCTCATCGCGTGTGCGATCTCGGCGGCGAAGAAGAGCCCGACGATCGAGACGGCCCAGGCCACCGCCGCAGCGCGGATGAGCTCCGTGGACAGCGGAGCTGCGACCACGGTGCGGAAGATGAGCGCGGGGAGCGCCACGTATACGATCACCGCGTTGAGGGCTCGCGAGTCCTCGCGGCGCAGCGCACCGAACACGCGAAGAGCCACACCGATCGCGACGAAGACCAACACCCTCACGATCACCGAGATGAGTGTCGCGATCGACACGGGTCCCGCTATCGGATCTCGTGCAGCGCGCCCGAGCCCTCGCAGATCGCCGCAAGGGAGGAGGCGAACTCCGGGCGGGCGACGCCCCGCTCGGTCACGATGCCGGAGACCAGCCCGCCGGGCGTCACATCGAAGGCCGGATTGTAGACGTCCACGCTCGGGGGGGCGACCTGGACCCAGCCGTCGATCCTGAAGGCGCCGCCCCTGCGGGACATCTCGACAACGTGGCCTTTCCCGACGGGGATCTCCCACGGCCCCTCACGCGTGAGAGCGTCGAGTGAGGTCGTCTCCACCGGCGTCCCGGGCTCGACGATGCCCGAGAATGCGACCCCGGTCACCTCGCGCGGGTCCCTCTCCTCTATCACCACGTCATCGCCCGACTCGAGGGTGAGGTCCACGGTAGAAGTCGGAGCGGCCACGTAGAACGGGACTCCGTGTTCCCTTGCGAGCACGGCGAGCGCGTAGGTGCCTATCTTGTTCACCACATCGCCGTTGGCCGCGATACGGTCCGCGCCGACGATCACGGCATCTACCAGCCCCTGGCGCATGAGCGAGCCGGCCGCGCTGTCCACCACCAGGCGGAACGGGATGCCGGCCATCCTCAGCTCCCACGCCGTGAGCCGCGACCCCTGCAGCAGCGGACGCGTCTCGTCGACCCAGACGCCCGCGATCTTCCCCTGCTCGTGCGCGGTGAAGATGACTCCGAGAGCCGTACCGAAGTACGCAGTGGCGAGCGAGCCCGCGTTGCAATGGGTGAGGACCCGTGCCCCCTGCGGAAGCACATCCGCGCCCAACGCGCCGATCGCTCGGTTCCTCTGCTCGTCCTCGGCCTCGATCGCTTTGGCCTCCGCGACAAGAAGGCCCCGCAGCTCGGGGACGGGCAGGTCGGCGTGCGCGTGAGCGAGTGAGCGCATCCGCTCGGCGCCCCAGGCGAGGTTCACTGCGGTCGGCCGCGTCGACGCGATCTCCGCCGCGACCTGGTCAAGCTCGGCGAGGAAGTCCGGGGTCGTCTGGATGTCCGCCGTCTCGTTGGCCGCCCAGATGGCCACGCCGTAGGCTGCGGCCACCCCCAGCGCGGGCGCCCCTCTCACGGCCATACCCGCGATGGCCTGACGAACGCCCTCGTGGAGGCTGCAGACCAGGACGTCTCCGGCGAGCGGCAGGCGCGATTGGTCGATCATGTAGACGGCCGGGCGGCCAGTCTCCTCGTCGTCCTGCCACCACAGAGTGCGTGGGATATCGCTGATCGCCATGCCGCTCCCCGCTTCCCGGCCGCTAGACCGTGCCGGACTGCCAGGAGGACAGGTAGAGTCGCTGCTCAGCCGTGAGCGTGTCGATCTTGACACCCATCGAAGCCAGCTTCAGCCGGGCGATGTCAGCGTCGATGTCAGCGGGAACGGGATGGACACCGGGTTCGAGGGTCGCGGCCTCCCGCACCATGTACTCGGCGGAGAGCGCCTGGTTGGCGAAGGACATGTCCATCACCGAGGCGGGGTGCCCTTCGGCTGCGGAGAGATTGACGAGTCGGCCGTCCGCCAGCAGGTAGATCCTGCGACCGTCACCGAGCGTGAACTCCTCGACGAGAGGCCGCACCTCGCGCACGCTGACTGCGCGCTCGCGAAGATGCGGGATGTCGATCTCGACGTTGAAGTGGCCGGAGTTGGCGACGATCGCGCCGTCCTTCATCGCGTCGAACGCCGCCGGGCCGATCACGTTGATGTCGCCGGTCACTGTCACCCAGATGTCGGCGATGGCTGCGGCCTCCACGGACGGCATGACACGGTAGCCGTCCATGACCGCTTCGAGAGCTCGGAGCGGGTCGACTTCGCAGATGACCACGTTGCCGCCGTGGCCGTCGGCGCGCATCGCCACTCCCCGTCCGCACCAGCCATACCCGGAGACCACGACGGTCTTGCCTGCGATCAGGCGGTTCGTGGCCCGGATGATGCCGTCGAGCGTGGACTGGCCGGTGCCGTAGCGGTTGTCGAACAGGTGCTTCGTGTTCGCGTCGTTCACGGAGATGATCGGGAAGCGAAGCGCGCCGTCAGCAGCCATCGCCCGGAGGCGGATGACCCCCGTGGTGGTCTCCTCGGTGCCGCCTATGACCCCCGCGAGCGCATCGGGACGCTCCGAGTGGATCCTGCCGACGACGTCCGCCCCGTCGTCCATGGTGATCTGCGGGGCGTGGTCGATGGCCGCGTCGACGTGCGCGTAGTACGTCGCCGTGTCCTCACCCTTGATGGCGTAGGTCCGGATCCCGTAGTGGGTGACCAACGCCGCGGCAACGTCGTCCTGGGTGGAGAGCGGGTTGCTGGCGCACAGCACGATGTCCGCGCCGCCCGCCTTCAGCGTGCGCATCAGGTTCGCCGTCTCGGTGGTCACGTGCAGGCATGCGCTCACTCGAACGCCCGCCAGCGGCCGCTCACGCTCGAACCTCTCGCGGATCGACGCGAGAACCGGCATGTCGCGGTCCGCCCACTCGATCCGCGCCTTTCCTGGGTCCGCGAGTGCCATGTCTTTGACGTCGTGGTCGCTGGTCACGGAGTCTCCCTCGAACGTGTCTGCAGGACGCGCGACCGGCCGGTCGCGGAGGAGTTCACAACCGGGCGAGTATACCAGTGACGATCCGGCCCAGGCCGGGTGCGCCTGCGGCGACGGCGGCCAGCACGGAGTCGTGGGAGTCGTGGATCTCGCCGGCCGCGTTGGCGATGAGCGAGAAGGCCGCGACCTCCATGCCGGCGTGGCGAGCGGCGATGGTCTCGAGGACCGTGGACATCCCGACGGCGTCGGCACCGATGGAGCGCAGGTAGCGGACCTCGGCGGCCGTTTCGTATGACGGTCCGAGCACTGCGGCGTATACGCCCTCTGCAAGCTCAGTCCCGTTGCGCGCCGCAACCCCGCGAGCGATGCCAGCCAGCCGCGGACTGTACGCGTCGGCCATCGCCGGGAACCTCGTGCCCAGCTCACCGATGTTCGGCCCGACCAGCGGGTTCGCGCCGGTGAGGTTGATGTGATCGGTGAACATCATCGTCGCGCCGACCTCGAGGCGCGTGGAGACAGCGCCCGCGGCGTTCGTCGCGATCAGCGTGTCGCAACCGAGGAGCCTGGCCGCCCGAACCGGCAGCACGACGCGACCGGCATCATGGCCCTCGTAGAGGTGCAGCCGGCCACACATCACGATGACCGCCGTGTCGTCCAGCCGGCCGCAGAGGAAGCGGCCGTCGTGCCCGGGCACGCTCGCCTGTGCGAAGCCCGGGAGATCGCCGAACGATGCCTCCCCGACGACTTCCATGCCGTCCGCCACGTCGGCGAGTCCGCTGCCCAGCACGACCAGAGCGCGCGGCTTCAGCCCCCGGCACCACGACTCCATCTCGTTCGCAGCATGCCGGACGGCCGCCGTGCGCTCGTCGGTCGTCATCAGGTGGCGCTCCCCTCTCCGCCTGCCGCACGTGCGAGCACTTCGACGACGCGGGCTGTGTTCACGTCCAGATCGCTCCTCGCGGATGTCGCGAGGCATGCGTCCACGAAGGAGTGTCTACCCGCGGCCAGGACCTCTTCCATCGCATCGGCGAGCGACTGCGAGTCATCGGGATCGACAAGCCGGCCGTTCGAAGGCGTGTCCACGATCTCGGGGATGCCGCCGACCCTGCTCGCCACGCACGGCGTACCACATGCCATCGCTTCGAGGAGCACCACCCCGAGCGGCTCCGCCCTGCTCGGGAGGACGAAGACGTCCGCGGCGGTCATCGCGACGGCGAGTCGGTCCGAGGGCAGCGCCCCGGTGAACGCCACGGCCCCGGCAAGGTCCGGCTCGGACGCGCGACGCTCGAGAGAGGCACGCAGGGGGCCTTCGCCCGCGATGAGCAGGCGATCACAGGTGCCGTTCGCCCGACAACGTGCGAACGCCTCGAGCAGCACATCGGGCGCCTTACGAGGGATGAGGTTCCCGGCGAACAGAGCGACCTTGAGCCCGCGGGCCAACCCCATGAGCCGGCGGGCGTCCGCAACGGGGCCGAAGACCCTTCGATCGACACCCATGTTGATGACTTCGGTCCGGACGGTGGCGGGTACGGCGAGCTCCTCGCGCACCCGGCCCTCCATCGACCGGGACACGGCGACGACGCACGCAGCGCGGCGCGTCGCCGCGAGGCAGGCCCGGGCAAGCGGGCCAGGGCGCTGGACCGAGCTCACATCGGTGCCGTGAGCCACCACCACGTAGGGCACGCCTCCGATGCGCGCCGCCAGCGAGGCGAGCCACGCGGTCGGATAGAGGAAGTGCCCGAGCACGACGTCGAAGTCGCGGCGGGTCGCCGCGGCGAGGGTGCGGGCGGTCAGAGACGCGTACTTCCAAAGGCCGGAGACCGGGCCGGGCTTCGAGCGCGTGTTCACCACGAGGCGATGCGGCACACCGAGACGCTCGAGCGCCTCGTGCTGCTTGGCCACGAACGCTCCGAACACATGATCCGCCGCGGACGGATACAGGCCGCTGATCAACAGGACCGACGGCGCGGCCCGCTCGGGCGCCCCCGTCGGCCCCGTCACGTCAGCTGCTCTTCGGCGCTATCGAGACGATCGACCCCATGAAGTCCACGACCTGCGTGACCAGCTCGACGTCAGTGCTCACGTAGAGCTGCCCGCCAGGGAAGAAGTAGGCGCCGCCGCTCGTGCTCGCGGTACCGTCGAGCACCAGGCGGACCTCCTTGGCCACGGGCGACGGTACGGCATGGAGGCGCCCCGACGAGTCGGGGACCGCGACGAGGGCCGGGGTCACCTCCGCGGACACGATCGTGCCGACGGTCACGCCGGTGGTCTTCACATGCAGGACCTGCCCGGGCTTCAGAGCGTATGCGACCTCGGGCACATCGGGATCGGCGACCACGACGACCCGCATCGCCTGGGTCTGCCCTCCGGACTGCGCGCCCTTCGACGCCTTCTTCGTACACCCGGTGGCAAGACCGGCCAGCAGGGCCACTGCGACGATCGCGACGGTGATGGTGATGATGCGACGCACGGTCACACGCTCCTTACGGGTTCGACTGCGATACGACGCCCGAACAGAAGATCCAGGCCGATCACCACCAGCGAGAGCGCTATGGCGGCCAGGAAGGGAGGGCTGAACAGTCCCACGTTCACCCCGTTGATCACGTAGCTGCCGAGCGCGGCGAGGAACGGCACGAGCCACAGCCACGAGCGGGCGCGCATCTGCAGGTAACCGATCATCAGCCCGACGAGCAGCATCTGAGCGATGACCCCGGGCAGGCCGAGATCGGCGTACGCAGGTCCGAGCAGCGTCGCCGCGAGACTCACCCCGCGGTTGATGAGCTGCCCTTCGATGAGGAAGTTCTGGCGCCCTCCGAGGTACTTCCCTATCTGGTAGTTGGCGTAGTCCGGCTTCGCGCCGGGGAAGATGGTGCGCGGGACGCCTGCGAGGATCGAGTCGCGCAGCAGGTTACCGCCGTAGGCGCCGAGAGTCGGCGTCATGCGTACGATGCGATCGAGGTTGTAGACGCTCCCGACGGAGTCCGAGTACGTCAGCGCCACCACCAGCTTGCCTGAGGCCGGCGTGCCGTAGATCCCCGACTTGGAGAACGCACCCACCACGCCCATCGCAACGACGAGGACTATGCCAAGGGCGATGGCCATACGGGCGAGGCTCTTCGGCCGGGCGACGTAGACGACCGCGAAGAACGTCGAGACGACCGCCTTCGCCGGGATGTTGCGCGCGCCGAGCGCGGACAGGCCGAGGATCGACAACACGAACAGGAACCCGGTGACCCATCGCTGCCACGGCCTGTCGGCTGTCGCGACGAGGACCGGCACGAAGAAGATCTGCGACATGGCGATGAACACGATGATCGGGCTCTGATACCAGCGTGTGCCGATGTCGGTCAGGCTCGCGCCGCCGGAGGCGACCCACTGCACCGCGACGGCCGCGAACCCGATGAGCCAACCCACGATCCCGATCCAGAACCACAAAGTCTTGGACTTCAGAGCCGCGCCCAGGCGCCCGGTGGAACCGGCGAGACCAGACACCATCCCCGACCACGGCCCGGACAGCCGGTCACGACGGCGCGCGAGCAGCATGCCGAGCATGAACCCGAGAAGCATGACGACGGCGCCGAGCACATAGAGAGCGACGGTGCCCAACGCCGGCTGGAAGCCCATGATGTTGGTGCTGAGTGACATCAGTTCCTGGTAGGTGTAGCGCCAGAAGCCCGAGTAGACGATCGCGAAGTAGCCGAAGTAGATGACCATCAGCACGGGAAAGGGCTGCAGCCAGCGCTTCGTGCGCGAGCTCCAGTCCGCGGCGGTACCCACTGCGGCGTCCCTATCTGACATCGACTGACACCAACGTCCCCGCGAGGTAGTAGCGGTCAGAGAGCAGGCTGAACGGGCGACCGGCGAGCATCGCTTGCGTGTGCACAATGACGAGCCCGTCTCCGACCCGACCCGTCCCCGCGATCGTCACGTCGACCCTGCGCGTCGTCGGGTCTCCCGCGACATGCACTCGTCCCAGTGCGTCAGTCGTGATCTCCGGCTGCGGATACGAGCGGACGTTCGTGATCGTGCCTATCAGCACGCGGGCGACGTCGGTGAATGCCGGGTCGCCCACATGGATCTGAGAGGCGACTTCCGGCGGCAACTGCCAGAGACGAACGACCACAGTGACACTGCGCGTTCGCGTGAGTTGAGCCCCGGCGCCGAAGAGGGCGATGCAGACCGACGCGACGATCACGAGCCCCGTCGTGATCAGGATCGCGCGCTTGAGCGCGCTATCGCCGAGTCTCTCGATCATCTGCCTGTCGCCACCTCTCTGCAAAGCGTCGCGGACGGCCCCGCGATCCCAGCGCGGACGCGCTCACCTGACATCGACCGACGCAACGATCCCCGCCAGATAGTACCGATTCGAGATCAGGGTGAAGGGCCTGCCGGCGACGACCGCCTGCGAATTCAGGATCACAAGCCCGCCGCCGACACGACCGTCTCCTGTGACCGTCACGTCGATCTGACTGTTGGTGGGGTCCCCTGCGAGATGCGTCGCCCCCCTGGCGTCACTCGCGACGACAGGCTGGGGAGAAGCCAGCACACGAGTGACCCTGCCGATCGGCACGCCGTCGACGTCTGTGAAGACAGGATCTCCCACGTGCACCTGCGACACCATCTCCGGCGGGATCTGATCGATGCGCACCACCATCGCCACCGTGCGCGACTGTGTGAGCTGCGCGCCGACGCCGAAGAAGGCGAGGAGTGCGACGACCGCGACGATGACTCCCAGGGCGATCAGGATCACTCGCCGCAGAACGTGGGGCCTGGCGCTCTCGCTCACCTGCCGGTCACGACCCTTTCACGGAGTGTGCACCACGGCCGGCGTTCCCGACCACTGGCTGGTCCAGTCAGCGCTCGGATGCTCAGTTGCGCTTCGATGTCGTTATCCCGAACTTCGCCGGATCGAAGTCCTTGCCGATCACCACGAGCACCTCACCGGAGAACGTGTACAGGCCCTTTGACGGCTCGACGGTCGAGATGTTCAGAGCGTTGCTCACGACGTTCGCTTTGGCGGCGTCCGCGCTCGAGCTGAACACGACCATGGACTTGTCAAAGACGAACTGACCCATGTTGCCGGTGTCCTTGACGACGAACCCCTTCTTGGTGAGCGCATTGGCGACCGACTTGGCGATCCCGCTCACGCCGGCCCCGTTGCGGACGGTGACTGTGATCGTCGAAGGACGCGGGGCCGCCGCGCCCGTGGTCACGGCCTTCGTCACCGTCGCAGTGACGCTCGACGCGACGGCCGTGAACAGCTCGCCACGCTCCATCTTGGCCGTGATCTCTGCCAGGCCCGCCTCGTCGGCGACCACGTAGCTCACGCCGCCCACGTACTGGGGCGTCCCGGGCATTGTGACCGACTGGAACATCTTGTCGTTCATGCCTCGGAAGTTGAGGGCCAGACCGATGATCTGGCTGATGCTCAGGTCCGTGTGGACGTTCTTGGACGCACTGTTGGCAAGCGCCGGAAGGCTCAGCACATTCGCGGAGAGGATCTTCTTGCCCAGCGCCTTCATGAACAGCTGCTGGTCCTTCATCCGCGTGAAGTCCTGGTCGGCGAACTGATGACGCGCACGAACGAAGGTGAGCGCGTGCTGGCCGTCGAGGTGTCGCGGGCCCTTCTTGATCAGCGCGGCGCTCGGGTGGTTGTTGGACGCCTCGATGTCGTCGATCGTGTAGGGGACGTTGATATCGATGCCGCCCACTGCGTCCACGATGTCCTTGAAGCCGCCGAAGTCGATGTAGGCCCAGTGCGAGATCGGGAGGCCGGTGAACGACCTGACCGTGCGCAGGACGAGCTTCGGCCCGCCGAGCTGCATGGCCTCGTTGATCTTCGCGGTGCCTCTCCCCGCAATGACGACCTTGGTGTCCCGCGGGATCGACATGGTCGTGATGCGCTTGCGGGCCGCGTCCACGTACGCGACGATCAAGGTGTCGGACCGCGCTGTGGTGAAGTCCGTGGGTCTGGTGTCGACGCCCATGATCAGCATGTAGAACGGCTTGCCCGGCGCAGGCGCGGTCGCGACGCCGGCAGACATACCGGCGAACTGACCCGTGACCTGATGCAGGTTGGTGTTCAGGGTCTGGTACCACGCGTAGGCCGCACCCGCGCCGGCGAGGACGACCACCGCGACCACGAAGCCGACGACTGCCAGCGTACGGCGCCGCCTGCGACGCTTGACGACCGGGTCGACGATCTTCGAGGCCTCACGCCGTCTTTGCGCCGCCTGGCGCGGCGTCTCCCCGCTCGTCGAGGCCGGACGGATCCGCGTGATCTGGGCCGAGGGGCGCTTCGCCCTGTGACGATCGGACCTGCGCGCTCCGCCGCGCGCGAACTCGCCGCTATCGTTCATGGACGTCTCACCGGCCTTTCCGGACCGACGCGATCCTGTCCACCAGGTCGCTCACCGGCCGCCGCACGCGCGCCGCGCCGGGTGTCTTCTTGGTCAGGACGAGGTCCCCGGCCGCCGTGAGTCGCCGGAGACGGCCCTGCGATATGAGCCGCGTGTCAACGGCGCCCATGACGCCCTGGAACACCGTGTACGCCGGAGTCCCAAGCGCGACAGCTTCCCGATTCAGCGTGCCGCCGCCGGACACGACCACGTCCGCATAGTATACGAGCGATTGCGCGTCCACCACGTCGCGCGGCACAGCGATGTTCTCCGAGCGGAGACGTTCGATGCCCTCGATCTGGTCGGGCGTCCGCACGAGTGCGACCGCCTGCACATCCGGGCGACCCGCGATCAGAGCGAGCACATCGTCGAACACAGGATTCTGCATGCGATGGTAGGCGGCCATGCTCGGAGGAGTCCTCAGCACGACGGTCACCTTGTCCGCGCCGAGACCCAGTCGAGAGAGCACGTCTGGGTCGGGCTCGAAGTCGGCAAGGTAGTACTCCTCCTTCAGGCCCGGATACGTCATGACCTTGCGCGGCGTGCCGCCGTAGCGGGCCAGGGCCGAGAGCGGGATCACATCGGGTACGAGCGCGCGACTCGAGAGTCTCACGTTCAGGTGATGCGAGAGCCGGGCGAACTCGTAGTCGAACATGGTGACATGTGGGATACCAAGCAAGCGGCTCGCCATCGGCAGATCGTTGCTGGCGTGACTGAGGGCGAGGTCGTACCTCCTGCGCCTTCCGAAGCGGATCAGAGCCGTCGAGCGCGCCACGAGCCCCCAGGCCTTGGCGCCCATGGCGCGACCCCGGTGCCTTCCGATCAGCGTGAAGTCGATCCCGAAACGCTCAAGCAACGGGACGGTCTGCGCGAACTCGCGCGCGGTCACGTCGACCTCCCAGCCGCGCCGGCGGAACTCCTCGATGATCGGGCGCAAGACCAGCACATGTGGCGAGTTGGTCATGTCGACCCACAGTCGTGGGGCCGTGTCTCGACCAGAGCTCACGAGCGCTTCCCGAAGTGGCTCTCGATGGCCGCCACGACACGGTCGGCCGCATGGCCGTCGCCGTAGAGATCGGGATGCTTCGCGGGTCGAGCCAGCCTCTCGGCGGCGGCGACGATCGCCGCTGCGTCTGCGCCCGCGAGGACGTTCCACCCTGTCTCGACGGTCTCGACCCACTCGGTCTCCTCGCGCAGGGTCACGCACGGCACACTGAAGAAGTAGGCCTCCTTCTGCATGCCGCCGGAATCCGTGAGAACGCCGGCGGCGTTGCGCAGAAGCGCCAGCAGCGCGCCGTAGCCGACTGGTGTCACAGAGCGGACGTCGCCGCGGGCGACCACCCGATCCTCGATCCCGTAGTGAGCGAGCATCTTCGCCGTGCGCGGGTGGACAGGCCAGATCACCGTCCGCCCGAGTGACGTGAGCGCGTCGACGATCGCCGTCAGGCGCTCGGGCGAGTCGGTGTTCCCGGCGCGGTGCACGGTCGCCAGAAGGTACTCCCCCGCCGTCAGGTCGAACGACGAGAGCACCTGCGCCTCGTCGGCCATCCCGGTCTGGTAGAGGGCGGTGTCCAGCATGACATCTCCGACGAGTTCGACTCCCTCGACTAGACCTTCGGCTCGAAGGTTGTTCACGGCCGCCGGCGTGGGGCAGAGCAGCAGCCGCGAGAGGTGATCGCTCACGACCCGATTGATCTCTTCGGGCATCCGGCGATCGAAACTGCGAAGCCCTGCCTCGACGTGCGCGACGGGGATGTCGAGTTTTGAGGCGGCCAGAGCGCCCGCGAGGGTCGTGTTCGTGTCCCCGTAGACGATGACGCAATCGGGTCGTTCCTCCAGCAGCAGCTTCTCCAGTGGGGCGAGCATCTCTGCGGTCTGCTGACCGTGAGGGCCCGAGCCGACGCCAAGGTTCACGTCCGGCTTCGGGATCCCGAGCTCCTCGAAGAAGACGTCACTCATGGCATGGTCGTAGTGCTGACCCGTGTGGACCAGGATCTCCACGTGGTGGTCCCGCAGGGCCCGGCTCACCGGTGCAGCCTTTATGAACTGGGGGCGCGCCCCAACGATCGACAGGACTCTCATATCCGGCCGCTACGAGGCCATGGCCTCCTTGACGACGCCGGCGACACACTCGATCTGCTCGCGGGTGATACCGGGGAAGCAGGGCAGCGCGAAGGTCCGCGCGTCGCAGCTCTCAGCGACCGGCAGAGAGGGCGCCACATAGCCGGGCTGCTTGGTGAAGACCTCCTGCTCATGGAGAGCGAGCGGATAGTAGAGCGCGGTGCCGATGCCTGCGGCGCTGAGCGCGGCCATCACGTTCTCAGCCTTCTCGGACTTGACCACGTACAGGTGGTAGACGGGCTCACCGTAGGGCCGGACCTCCGGCAAGCTGAGCCCGGCGACGCCTGCCAACAGTTGGTCATAGACCGCTGCAGCCGCGCGGCGCTGGCCGTTCCACTCGTCGAGGTGCGGCAGCTTTGCAAGCAGGATGGCCGCCTGAAGTGCGTCGAGACGGCTGTTCGCCCCGAACGTGTCGTGGAAGTACTTCTTCGTGGTGCCGTGGGCCGCCAGCTTGCGGGCCTTGAGGGCGAGTCCCTCGTCGTCAGTCGTGATACAGCCCCCGTCCCCGGCGCAGCCGAGATTCTTGCTCGGGAAGAAGGAGAAGGCCGCCGCGTCGGCCAGCGAGCCGGCGCACCTCCCCTTGTAGGTGGCGCCGATCGCCTGGCAGGCGTCCTCCACGACCCGGAGACCGTGAGACTTCGCGATCGCGAGCAGCGGATCCATGTCGACGCACTGCCCGAAGATGTGCACCGGCAGGATCGCCTTCGTTGCGCCGGTGATCGCGACCTCGAGTTTGCCGACATCCAGGTTGTAGGTCCCGGGCTCGATGTCGACGAACACCGGAGTGGCGCCTAGGTGTGCGATCGCTTCGACCGTGGCGAAGAACGTGAACGGGGTCGTGATGACTTCGTCACCCTTGCCGATGCCCATCGCCGCCAGGATGAGGAACAGCGCGTCGGTGCCGTTGCCGCAGGCGACAGCGTACTGCGTGCCGCAGTAGCCGGCGATCGCTTCCTCCAGCGCGCGAACCTTCGGGCCGCCGATGAAGCCCGCGCCGCTCATGACCTCGGACCAGACCGCGTCCAGTTCGTCCTTGAGCGAGACGTACTGTGCCTTGAGATCGAGCAGGGGAATGCCCATGTGTCGTTTGGTCTCCTTGTCGTATGGACGCGCAGCGCCGACGTGGCGCAGACGTCAGCCTACCCGTTGTCCAGAAGCTGCTCGGGCGGGACGTCTCGGACGACTCGCGCGGGCGCCCCCATGACGAGCTTGCCGGCGGGCACGTCGCGGGTCACGACGGCGCCTGTCGCCACGAAGGCCTCGGCCCCTATCTCGATCCCGGGGAGGATGTGCGCGCCGCCTCCGACGCGTGCTCCGCGTCGGATCGTGCATCCCTTGAGGTGCTTGAAGCGCTCCGCGGTGCGCCCCATGTAGTTGTCGTTGGTGGTCACGACCATCGGGGCGATGAAGCAGTCCTCTTCGATGACGACGTAGGCGGTCACGTACGCACCCGACTGGATCTTCGTACGAGCGCCGATCCGGGTGTCGTTCTCGACCGTGACACCGCGGCCTATGACCGCGCCGTCTCCGATGGTGCACCGCTCCCGCACGCCTGCGTTGTCCCCGACCACGCAGCCGGGTCCGAACACCGAGCCGGCCATGAGGACGGTATGGCTGCCTACAGAGCAGCCCTCGCCGAGAACGAGCGGCTTGAGCTCACCCGGTTTGGCTGTCGAGGTGGGCGCCAGCCTCGGGCGCTTTCCCACGACCGCGAGGTCGGCGATCAGACAGCGGGGACCAAGCTTCGCGCCGGCGGCGATCGTCACATGGTCTCCCACGACGCAGCCGTCTCCAAGAACCGCTTCAGCGCAGATGTGGACGAACGACCCGAGCGTGACGCCGTCCCCTATGACGACGTCTTCATCGATCACCGAGTCGGGCGCCGGTGCGAAGTCCTTGCCGATGCGGGCGTCGGGATGTACGAGGATGCCGGAGGCCACCGCTCACACCCCCACGACGGTGTTCACAGGGGCGCCGCCGGCCGCCATCGATTCATCGACCGCCTCGAGCACCCGGACCACCCGGAGACCGTCCCGCCCGTCGCTTCTCGGCGTCGCCCCCGTGGCGCAGCAGTCGAGGAAGTGTTGGACCTCCATCGACAGCGGCTCCGACATCTTCATGTAGGGGGCGACGATCTCGCCGAAGCGGAGGGTGAGGTCCTCGCCGAACGCCATCGCCTGACCCGGCGCGCCGACGCCGCGGTCGTAGATCCAGATCTTCTCGGTGGCTTCCATGTCGTCGAAGACCAGCATCTTGCGGGTGCCCACGATGGTGAACTTGCGGACCTTGTGCGGGTCGAGCCAGCTCACGTGGATGTTCGCGACCTTGCCGCTCGGGAAGTGCAGGTTGGCGAAGACTGTGTCCTGCACCCCTTCGTTGATGTAGGCGGCCCCCGTCGCCGAGACGTAGTCAGGAGCCTCTCCCAACAGGTACAGGACGATGGAGACGTCGTGCGGCGCAAGGGACCAGAACGCGTTCTCCTCGGTGCGCACCTTCCCCAGGTTGAGACGCTGAGCGTACAGATAGAGCACGTCGCCCAGCTCGCCTGCGGCGATGTGGTCGCGGATCCAGTTGACGGCTGTGTGGTACTCCATTAGGTGTCCCACCTGGAGGACGACGCCCTTCTCGTCGGCCAGGCGGACGAGCTCCTCCGCGTGCGCCGACTCCAGCGTGAGCGGCTTCTCGACGTAGCAGTGAAGCCCTGCCTCGATGACCCGCTTCGCGATCCCATGATGGGAAGGCGCGGAGGTGGCGACGACGATGGCGTCGAGAGCGAAGTCCGCGAGCATGACGCCGAGGTCCTTCGTCACCGGCACATCCGGATACACCGCCTTGAACTTCGCGAGGTTCGCCTCGGACATGTCGCAGACCACAACGAGGTCGGCGTCATCGAGACGATCGAGGTTCCGGACGAGGTTGGGGCCCCAGTAGCCGAACCCGACCACGCCCACGCGCACGGGCTTCCCCGTGCCGCGGATCCCCGTCACAGCCGGACCACCTTGCTGCCGTCGAACCCTTTCAGGACGTTGCGCGTGTCCAGGATGAGCGGCGCCGCCCGCACGACAGCGTGATAGTCGACGTTGCTGTGGTCCGTCACGACGACGACCGCGTCCACGCCGGCCAGGGCCTCCTCGGTGAGCTCGACGTGCGGGATCTCGGATCCCCGCACCAGGAAGGAGGGCACCCATGGATCGTGATAGAGCACCTCGGCGGACCTGTCGAGCATGAGCTCGGCGATGCGTATCGCCGGCGACTCACGCATGTCATCGATGTCGGCCTTGTAGGCGACGCCGAGGAGAAGGACGCGGCTACCCGCGAGCGACTTGTGGTGAGTGTTCAGGGACTCCATCAGCCGCTTGACCACGTAGTAGGGCATGTTCTCGTTGACCTTGCCGGCGAGCTCGATGAACTCAGTGTGGAAGTCGTACTCGCGGGCCTTCCATGAGAGGTAGAACGGGTCGATCGGGATGCAGTGACCGCCGAGTCCGGGTCCGGGGTAGAAGGGCATGAACCCGAAGGGCTTCGTCTTCGCGGCGTCCACGACCTCCCAGATGTTGATGCCCATGCGCTCCGACACCTGAAGGAGTTCGTTCATCAGCGCGATGTTCACGCAACGGAAGATGTTCTCGAGGAGCTTGGTCATCTCCGCTGCCCGCGTGGACGTGACCGGGACGATGTGGTCGATGAACCCGGAGTACATGGCGACGGCGTGCTGCGTGCACCGGGGCGTCACGCCACCTACCACCTTGGGCGTGTTCCTGGTCTGGTAGACCGGGTTGCCGGGATCGACGCGCTCGGGCGAGAACGCCAGGAAGAGGTCCGTGCCGACCTTCAGCCCCCCTGCCTCGAGGATCGGTTGGATGATCTCCTCGGTCGTCCCGGGATAGGTCGTGGACTCCAGCGTCACCAGCATGTCCGGGTGCAGATACGGCGCGATGCTGTGAGCCGCCGCCTCCATGAAGCTGGTGTCCGGCTCCTTCATCCTGTTGAGCGGCGTGGGCACACACACGACGAGCCCGTCGACCTCTCGCGCGCGCTGGAAGTCTGTGGTGGCCTCGATCGTCCCGGCCTTCACGAGGGCGGCCAACTCCGCGGCCGGGACGTCGGGGATGTACGACTCGCCGGCGTTCACGTGGGCGACCTTCTCATCTGAGATGTCGAAGCCGATCACGTGGTGACCCGCCTTCGCCATCTCGACGGCGAGCGGGAGCCCCACATACCCGAGCCCCACGACGCCGAGGGGCGCACTGCCGTCCTCGAATCGCTCGAGAAGTCCCATCCTCCACCCTTCTTCGGCACCGGTCACACGCTTCCGACCGCCCGTGCGATGCAGGGCGACCGGCTCACGGTCGGGCTATTGTATCGCGAACATCAGCTCTCCCGAGCACGCCAACTCGGCCCCGACGTGCGCGGTGGCCACGCCGAATCCCACCGGCCCGCGACGCTTCACGATCTCGCAACGCAGGCGCAACGTCTCACCGGGAACCACCTGCCGCTTGAAGCGCACGTGGTCGATCCCTGCGAAGAGAGCGAGGCGACCCCGGTTCTCCTCGAGCGAGAGCAGGGCCACGGCTCCGACCTGCGCGCAGGCCTCGACGATCAGGACCCCCGGCATGACCGCGTGACCCGGGAAGTGGCCGGGCACCCAGAACGCGTCCGGGTCCACGTCAAGCTCTCCGCCGGCCGACACCCCCGGCTCACACTCGGTGATCCTGTCGACGAGAAGGAACGGGTACCTGTGCGGGATCACCCGCTCGATCGCCTCGCGGTCCATCAGCACCACTGGTCTCGCCTCCCACGACTCACACGATCTCCGGCCCGGCGACGTCCGTCCTGCTCACGTCCGCGCCCAGCGCCCTCAGCTTGTCCACGAACCCCTCGTAGCCGCGATCGATGTGATGGATGTCAGTGACGACGGTGCGGCCGTGAGCGACCAGGCCCGCGAGCACCAGCGCCGCGCCGCCCCGAAGATCAGGACAGCGCACGGGCGCTGCTGACAGGGCCGGCACCCCGCGCACGAGCGCGTGATGGCCGTCGATGCGGATATCCGCTCCCATCCTGCCGATCTCGTCCGCGAACATGAACCGGTTCTCGAACACGTTCTCGGTGATCGCGCAGTCCCCATCAGCGAGCGACATCAGCGCCATGAAGGGAGCCTGCAGATCGGTCGGGAAGCCAGGGTAGGGCAGTGTCTGCACGTCCACCGGCCGGATGGGCCCGTCGCGTGAGATGGTGACCGAGTCGTCGCCCACATCGAGCGAGCAGCCGGCCTGTTCGAGCTTGCTGAGTACGAGCTCCACGTGCGCCGGGTCGAATCCGATCACGGTCACCGGTCCGGGATCGAGGGCACCCGCACAAAGGAACGTGCTCGCTTCGATGCGATCGCCGACCACCTCGTGGGTGATGGGCTCGAGCGTCTCGACGCCCTCGATGGTGATCGTG
>CAIKZH010000023.1 GCA_903831865.1 uncultured Coriobacteriia bacterium | reverse complement strand
GTGAGCGGGTCGACTGCGCCGAACGGCTCGTCCATGAGCAGGACGGGCGGGTCGGCGGCCAGCGCCCGAGCCACTCCGACGCGCTGCGCCTCGCCGCCGGAGAGCTCGCGGGGGTACTTGCCGGCGTACTCCACCGCGTCGAGCCCGACGAGCGCGAGCAGCTCGAGCACCCGCGCGTCCATCCGCTCCCGGTCCCAGCCGAGCAGCCTCGGCACCGTGACCACGTTGTCCGCGACCGTCAGGTGCGGGAACAGGCCCACCGACTGGATGACGTAGCCGAGCCCTCGCCGCAGCTGCTCGGGAGAGTGCGAGGTCACGTCGAGGTCGTTGACGAGGATCCGGCCGCTCGTGGGTTCGATGAGCCGGTTGATCATCCGAAGAGTGGTGGTTTTGCCGCACCCCGACGGGCCGATGAGCACGCACACCTCGCCCGCCGGGACGTCGAGACTCAGCCCCGAGACCGCGGTCGTCTCGCCATAGCGCTTCGTCACGTCTTCGAGCCGGATCATGCCCGCTCCCGCCGTATTCCTGGTGAGACCGCCACGCGCTCCAGAGCCCGCAGTCCGGCATCGACGACCAGTGCGAGGACCACCATCGGGACGGCCCCGAGCAGGATCAGATCGTCCGCCTGCTGGCCCCACCCCTCGAACACGAGCACACCGAGGGTTCCCACGCCGATGAACGCGGCGACCGCGGCAATGCCGATGACGAGCACGGCGGCCGCACGAACACCCTCGATCACGAGCGGGAGCGCGAGGGGCGCCTCGACGCGGAACAGGAGTTCCCGCCTGCTCATGCCCATCCCGCGACCGGCGTCGACGATCGCCGGATCGACCCCGGCCAGACCCACGTACGTGTTGCGCACGATGGGCAGCAGCGCATAGAGCGTGAGAGCGATGATCGCCGGCAAGGGGCCGATGCCAGGGAGGCCTATCGCGGCCAGCGGGATCACCATCAGCCCCAGGAGAGCGAGGCCTGGCACCGTCTGGATCACGCCGACGATCCCCAGCGCGACCGACCGCACCCGCGGCGCGCGCGCGGAGGCCACGCCGAGGGGGATCCCGATCGCCATCGCGATGGCCACAGAGATTCCCGCAACGCTGAGATGGGTCCCGAGAGCGGACCAGAACATCTCCGCCTTGTTCTGGTATTCCGTCACGACGGAGAGATGCCCCACGCCGCCGAAGGCGGCAGCCGCGAGGAGGCCCGCCGCGGTCAGCGCGCCGGCCGCGAGCCGAGCACTCCGAGCCGTCTCGGTCCGAAGCGCCGAGAACCACACGACGCCGATACCCGCCGCCACGAGCCACGCACCGGTGCCTATCGAGACACGCGAGATGACGGGCTCGCCGACTCGCAGAGACACCGCTGCACGCCCGAGCGACAACGCCAGAGCCAATGTGCCCGCAGTCGCCAGCACGAGAAGCGCGCGGGGCCGCCACCTGGCGGCGGCGGGCCACACCGAGACCGCGAGCGTCAAGGCGCTCAGCAGCACGAGAGCGTATCCGGTCGGCCCCGCTGCCCAAGCAGGCTGAGGGGTCCCGCTCACGATGCGGTTGAGCCGGAAGACCGCGAGCGGCAGCAGAAGACAGGCGGCGAGGGCCAGACCCGCCCCCGCCGCCGCTACGCGATCGACGCGCCGCGTCGCGTCAAGCGCCGCCCCTTCGCGGTTCGTCTTCATGCCCTCACCTTACGGCAGGAACCCCTCGGAGGTCAGCCAGTCCTTCGCTACGATCCTTGCGTCCTTGCCGTCGACGGCGATCTGCCCGTTGAGCTTCTGCAGGGTCGGCGCGTCGAGCTTCGCGAACACGGGGTCGAGGACCGTGGCCAGTTCAGGGTACTTGTCGACGATCGCCTTGCTCGCAGTCGGGGCCGGCTGGTAGATCGGCTGCGCCCCCTTCGGGTCCGTCAGCGTCACGAGGTTCAGCGCCGCGATCGTCCCGTCGGTGCCGTACGCCATCGCGGCATTGGCGCCATTGGTGCCCTGGGCTGCGGCCT
>CAIKZH010000022.1 GCA_903831865.1 uncultured Coriobacteriia bacterium | reverse complement strand
GCCGTGCGCCGAACGCGGGCTCCCGGGCTCGAGGATGCGCCCGCCGGCTTTCCGGTCTCCGACCCATACACGACCGCCGTTCACATCGCAGCCGCGTGAGACGAGCGAGGGGCGCCTCCAGGGAGGCGCCCCTCATCGCTTGCTCTGTCCCTCGCCGGCCTCAGTGCACCGAACAGCTCAGGCACGGATCGTAGGACCGCACGAGCTCCTCCACCAGCGTCGTGAACTCCGATTGCTCGCGGTCGACCACGGTCGGCGCGAACGCGCGCATGTCCGCCTCGAGGTTGGCGAGGTTCTGCGCCGTCGGCGTGATGACGTCGCCGCGAA
The DNA here is from genome assembly GCA_903831865.1 of uncultured Coriobacteriia bacterium. Lineage (GTDB taxonomy): Bacteria > Actinomycetota > Coriobacteriia > Anaerosomatales > PALSA-660 > PALSA-660. The sequence goes on along the minus strand of CAIKZH010000022.1, from coordinate 9,581 downwards.
CGATAATCCCGTCGTCATCGACGGCGTAGGAGTGGTAGAGGGTGCCGCGCGGCGCCTCGGTGGCGCCGCCGCCCTCGCCCGCTCGTATGTGGAACTGCACGGGGCGCGACGAGCCGCCCATCTCGAGCAGTCTCTCGATGTAGCCGGCGCAGCGGGCGGAGGCGTCAGCGAGCTCGACCGCCTGAAGGACGTTCATGTGGAAAGGGTTGCGCGTGGTGAGCGCGACGCCCGAGAGCGACAGCCCGCGCCTGCCCGCGTCGTTGAGCTTGCCCGCGTTGATGTCGATGCGCGCCACCGAGCCGACCAGGAAGGTGCGGCCATCCACCGTTGCGTGCTTCGCATTGCTGTGTCCGACCACATCCTCTTGGATGAACGAGCGGTACTCGCCCGCGGGGCGACGCCACCCTGCGTCGAGCGCCGTCGTGTCGCCGTCGTAGATGGCGTAGTCGTCGTCGGCGGTGAGAGCGAGCATCTCGCCCGACGTCGCGAACTCAGGCACCTGGAACGACGCGAAGAGCTCCACGGTGGACAGTGCGTCCTCGACGACGCCCAGCAGCTTGTCCCTGAACCCGGCGAGGATGTCCGCCTCCGGCTCGCTGGTGAAGCCGCCGACCACCGCGGTCACGGGGTGGACCTGCCTGCCGCCCGTGGCGGTGGTCAGGTCGTTGCCGAGCTTCTTCAGACGCAGCGCCCTCACGACCAGTTCAGGCGCGCTCTCCGCCAACGGGAAGACGCTGGGAAGACCGACGTAGTCGGGCGCCGCCAGGATGTAGAGGTGAGTCGCATGGTTCTGCAGGTAGGAGCCGTAGACCAGAAGCTTGCGGAGCAGCTTCGTCCGCTCGCTGACCTCGACGCCCAGTGCCGCCTCCATCGCCTTGATCGAGGTGACCACGTGGTTCGGGGAGCAGATGCCGCAGATGCGCGACGTGATGAGCGGGGCCTCGTCGAATCTTCGGCCGCACACCATCGACTCGAAGAACCTCGCCGGCTCGACTATGTCCATGTGGATGTCACGCACGACACCGTCGGCGACGTCCACGCTGATGTTGCCGTGACCCTCGATGCGGGCCACGTGTTCTACCGTGAGACGAGCCATCAGACGGGCACCTCCCTCGACGTGTTGTAGATGCGCAGCAGGCGATCGAGCTCATCGGGGTCCTGTCCGTAGCGGACCAGTATCTCCCGCGCGGACCCCAGGTTCGCGTCGGGAGCGACGCCACGGCACCCGGTGCACGGACGGCCCAGAGAGGGGCATCGCGCGGCACAGCCGGACCTCGTCACCAGCCCGAGGCAGACCTGGCCCTGGTCGAAGAAGCAGACGGTCTCGTTGAGCTTGCACGACGCGCACATCGTCTTGTCGGGCGTATCGTCCTTAAGCCCCTGCAGCACCTTCGAGAGCACGCGCAGGAACTCGGGCGGATCGATCGGGCACCCCGGCACCCGGTAGTCGACATCGATCACCGCGTCGATCGGTCGCGGCATGATGCGACCCACGGCCACCGCTGCGCCGCCGTAGACCGTCGCGTAGCGCTCCTCAAGGTCGCCCTCGCGAGCCATCGCTGGCACGCCGCCGATGTTCGCGCAGGACCCGATCGCGACGACCGCTGCGGCCGTCTCACGCACCTTCTTCAACAGCGCGACGTGCTCGTCGGTCGTCGCCGCGCCCTCGATGATCGCCACGTCGTACTCGGCGGGAAGATGACCGCTGGTGGCGAGCTGCCAGTAGGTGAGATCGATGACGCCGAGGACATCGAGGATCTGGTCCGTCATGTTGGTGATCTGCACCTGGCACCCGAAATCGGACGCCAGCGAGAGCACGACCACTCGCGGGGCCACGGCTAGATCGCCTCCTGCAGGTTCATGGCTTCCCAGTAGTTGAACACCGGGCCGTCGACACACACGTACTGGTGACCCACGCCGCAGTGCCCGCACTTGCCGATCCCGCACTTCATGCGCCGTTCGAAGGAGACGTAGATCTTGTCCACGTCGAGGTCCTTCTTGCGCATCTCGGCGATCACGTACTTGTACATGACCGGAGGACCGCACAGCGCGCCGTAGGTGTTGTCCGGGTCCAGATCGATCTTGTCGAAGAGCTTCGTGACCAGACCGACCTCCCCCTCCCAGGTCTCATCGGGACGGTCGACGGTGAGCATCAGGTCGAAGTCCTCCCGGTGCTGCCACATCTCGAACTGGCGGCGGAAGAGGATCTCCGAGGGGGTGCGGGCGCCATAGAGGATGGTCACTTTGCCGAACTCGTGGCGATCGTCGTGGATGTGGTTGATCAGCGACTTCAGCGGCGCGATCCCCAGGCCTCCGGCCACGAGGAGCACGTCGTGACCCTTCATCTCCTGGAACGGGAACCCGCGGCCGAACGGGCCGCGCAGGCCGACGATGTCGCCGCACTGCTTCGCATGCATGGCGCCGGTGACATCGCCGGAGTCACGTATGCACAGCTCGATGAATCCCTGCTTGCTGGGCGCGGATGAGATCGAGATGGGCGCCTCGCCGACACCGAAGAGCGACAGCTCGACGAACTGCCCGGCCTCGAAATCGAAAGCGTCGCGCGTCGCGTCGTCGATGAGGCGCAACTCGAAGAGCTTCTCCTGAGGTGTGAGGTCGATGATCGACGTGATGCGCGCCGGCCACGGCCGATATGGGTTGAGCTGGACTGGCGAGGCGAGCGTGCTCGCGGTCATCGGTCGACCACCCCCGTCTGAAGAGCGCGGACGACCCGCGGCGGATTGATGTCCGCCTTGCAGGCGCGCGTGCATCTCCCACACCCCACGCACAGGACCTTCTCGTATCGGGAGAGATAGCCCCACTGCTTGTGGTAGTAGCGGTAGCGCACCCGGCTCGCGCGCGAGTCGCGGAAGTTGCCATGAGCCACTCCGGCGAAGTCCTTGAACTGGCACGAGTCCCACGTTCGGACCCGCTCTCCGTGCTTCTGGTCGGCGTCGAGCTCATCGTGCACGTCGAAGCAGTAGCACGTGGGGCACACGGTGGAGCAGGCACCGCATGCCAGACACATCTCGCCGAACTCCTGCCAGATGGGAGAGTCGTACTTCGCGTCAAGGAGGACCGGCAACTGTGAGGTGTCGATCTCGTGCTCGAACGCCGCCTTGAACGCTGCCGACCGCTCCTGGAACGCGGCCGTGTCCTCAGCAGTGATGTCGCGGCCCTTCGCGAACCTGTCAACGAGATCGGCCCCACGAACGGAGCTTATCGACGCGTAGTAGGAGTCGCCGATGTCCGTGAGGAAGATGTCGAAGCCGCGGTGCGTCTCGTCGGTCCCCCACGCGTCGCAGAAGCAGGTCGGGGCGGGCATGCAGGAGACGCCGATGATGAGGGTGTTCTCCCGCCGCGCCTTGTAGTAGGGGTCAGGGTCGCCGCCGTCGAGGAACACGTTGTCCATGAGAAGGAGCGAGTTCACATCGCAGGGGTGCAGCCCGAAGAGTGCGCGGCGCGGCGCGTCGAGCTCGGCTTCGACGACCTCATTGTCCTCGACGCTGAAGCGCATCAGGGTCTCGCGCTCGGGCAGGATGTAGCGTTTCGCGGGCAGTATGGTCATGTCGTAGTCGAGTCGCAGATCCGCGGGGTCCTTGAGCGGGGCGAACACGAACGCGGTGCCCTTCGCCTGCGGGCCGATCACCTCGTACTCGGTGGCGATACCGCGCACCAGGTCCGGTACCTCGTCCTTTGCGATGATCTTGAAGAACACCGTTCGGCCCCTTTCAGTCGCGGGGTCCGGCGGCCTCCCGCGGGCGCAAGCGCACCGCCCGGGGGACGAGCGCCGGCGGCTACTCGCCGAAGAAGATCGAGATCTCGCGAGCGGCGCTCTCGGGTGAGTCGCTGCCGTGGACCACGTTGGCGTCCATGATCAGGCCGAAGTCGCCTCTGATCGTGCCCGGGGCGGCGTCGCGCGGGTTCGTGGCTCCCATCAGCTTCCGGCACACTGTCACGGCATCGGGTCCGGAGATGACCATCTTCACGACCGGTCCGCTCGTGATGTAGGCGATGAGTCCGTCGTAGAACGGCTTGCCCGCGTGCTCCGCGTAGTTCGCCGCCGCCTGCTGCGCCGTCACGACTCCGAGCTCCATCCGCTCCACCTTGAGGCCCGCGTCCTCGAACCGCTGGACCACCCGCCCTACGAGCCCACGGGCGACGGCGTCCGGCTTGATCATCACGTACGTGCTCTGGTCCAACGCGGGCTCCTTCTTCTCGACGGGATGGAACAGGCGTGCGGCGCTGGCACATAGTAACTAATGTTACAAAGTCTGCGCAAGCTTCTCGGGCGGAGCCGGAACCGGCCTACGTCGAACGGTCATGTGGACCGGCGCGACGTGCCGGGAGCGCATCAGGGGGTGGTGGAACTCCACGAGCTGAGGATGCCGTCGACCTTCCAGCCCACCCCTTCGCGAACGAGGAGGACTTCGTAGTCGAGCTGCGCGCCGGTCTGGAGCCGCACCACGACCCGCGCCGTGGACTTGAGAGCCGAGCGGTCCACGCCCGCGATCTTGAACGATGTGTACCGCGCGGGAAGCTGCATCATCTGCTTCTGCAGATCGATCTGAGGAACCGCCACCCAGTAGCCGGAATACGGCCTTCCGGCGCTGTAGGCCGCGAGCAACGAGGTCACGGTCTGTTCCTGGGTGGGATAGCCGTATCCGTAGTAGAGCACCCCGCCGAAAGAACCGGCGAGCGCGATCACGATCACGAGCACCACGAGGATCCGCGTGAGGATCCAGCGCGGCCGGCGTCCCTCCTTGCGCTGCGCCCGCTCGGCGGTGAGGTTCTCATCGCGCATCTCCTTCTCGGAGATCGTGAAGAATCGCGAGGGGCTCTGGCCGCTCTCCTGCGCACCGGTCGGCGCTTCCCCGGCCGGGGCGTCGGCGGCCGGATCCGGCCCGGCGTCCGCCTGCCCCGTGGGCGCGGTCGAGTCGTCAGCGGTCTCGTCGCGCGCCATGCCTTCTGATGGGGCGCGCGCGACGAGCGATGACCGACTCGCTTCGTACGTGCTGAGCGTCTCGCCCGCGAGCGCGTACCCGTGGACCTCCTGGGCTTTCTCGAACTCGCGGACGGCCTCCTCGTGGAAGCCCATCTTCGCGTAGGCAAGACCGAGGTTCGCTGTGGCTCTCCCCTTCGCGGTGTACCCGCGGACCCCGACCGCCGCCCGGAAGGCCTCGACGGCCTCCTGAGGCTTGTCCTGGGCGAGGAAGCTCAGGCCAAGGTTGTTGAGGGCGCGCCCCGAATCGGGGTTGCCTTCGGTCCACGCCGCCTGACGGTACGCCTCGGCGGCCTCACCGAAGCGCCCGAGTTCGAACAGAGCGCGACCCTTGCCCTGCAGCGCCTTGTAGGGCGTGGGATACGCGGGGTCGGCGAGGGCCTCTTCGAACTCCGACACGGCCTCCGAGTGGCGCTCCTGGGCCTCGAGCGCGGTGCCGAGGTTCACATGGACCGTGGAGTGGCGGTCGTAGCTCGGGTCGCCGAGCGCGTAGCGGTAGACGCCGATTGCGTCCTCATAGCGACCGAGCCGCACGAGCGCATTGCCCGCCTTGTGGTAGGCCGCTCCGGTCCCGTCCGACGGGGCACCATGGACCGACGTGAGGTACTGCAGCGCGGCTTCACGCCAGTCCTCCGCCGCATAGGCGGCCTCCGCGGCAGCGTAGTGCTCTCGGTCCACCTCGTTGTCGCTCCTCGCAGGCTTGATGGCGATCCGGCGCTCGCCGAGAGTGCCGGTCTCGGCGCCGCGACGGACGCCGCGCGCGCCGCCGCCCATCTTAGCAGCGGCGCCCCGCGCGTCGCCAACGGGCCCGGGTGGGTCGGGGCCGGGCGTCGTCGGCGCCTCGTGCGCGCGCGTGGCGCGAGGTGCTAGTGTGTGTGACTGCGGTCGGAGGAAGCTCCTCGTCCCGCGGATCCCGGGGACCGCGCCGTCGTTCGTCTGCGCGCGGCGGCCATGCACCGGTGACTCTCGTGGAGGCGATGGCGTATGACAGCATCGAGCACGGACAGCGTCCGTAACGTCGTCCTTGTAGGCCATGGGGGCGCGGGGAAGACATCCCTCGCCGAGGCGATGCTCTTCATGGCCGGCGAGACCAAGCGCCTCGGTACCGTCGACGACGGTCATTCGCAACTCGATCACGACCCCGAGGCCCTCAAGCGGCACATGACGGTGGGACTCGGACTCGCGCCCTTCACGCACAACGGCGTGCGCGTCAACGTGATGGACACACCGGGCTTCAACGACTTCATCGGCGACGCGATCGCAGGGATGTCGGCTGCGGAGATGGCGCTGTTCGTCGTCGACGCGGTCAGCGGCCCGCAGGTGCAGACGGAGAGGCTCTGGGAGGTCGCGGGCGAGATGGGCATCGCCCGCGCCGTCTTCGTCAACCGTGTCGACAAGGAGCACGCGGACTTCGATGCCGTGATGAAGGCCCTCGACGCGTCGTTCGGCCACCGCGTGGGCGCAGTCCAGATCCCGATGGGCAAAGAGGCGGACTTCCACGGCGTCATCGACATCATCCGCATGAAGGCGTACCGCCACGATGCGGACGGCGAGCACATGGAGGAGATCCCGGCCGAGTACGCGGCCGCGGTCGATGCGGCACGCGAGAAGCTCACCGACCTGGTCGCGGAGGCTGACGAGGCGCTCATGGAGAAGTTCCTCGAAGGCGAGGCGCTGTCGCAGGAGGACCTCGAGAAGCTGCTCGGACTCGCCATCGCGCAGAGCATCTTCATCCCGGTGTTCGTGGGCAGCGCGACGAAGCTCCAGGGCGTCGAGGACCTCATGGACGAGATCGTCACGTTCTTCCCCGCCCCTTCCGCACACGGCCCCTTCACGACGGCGGACGGCGGCTCGATGGAGCTGGACCCGGACGGGGCTGCCGTCGCGTTCGTGTTCAAGACGCTGTCGGACCCCTATCAGGGCCGGCTCACGTTCGCCAAAGTCATCTCAGGCACGATCACCCAGAACTCGGAGCTCCACGACTCGCGCACGGGCAAGAAGGAGCGCCTCGGCCACGTGCTGTCGCTCATGGGCAAGGAGACCAAGGACATCGCTTCGGCCGCGGCCGGAGACATCGCGGTGCTTCCCAAGCTGGGCGACGTCGTCACGAACGACACGCTTTCGGCCAAGGAGGTCGCGCCGCTCGCGCCGCTGCCTCTGCCGGCGCCCCTGCACGCGGTGGCCATACGCGCGAAGAACAAGGCAGACGAGGACAAGCTCGGCACGGGCATCAACCGCATCGTCGAGGAGGACCCGACGCTGGCGCTCCGTCGTGATCCCGAGACCCACCAGACGGTGCTCTCGGCCCTCGGAGACACGCAGGTCGAGGTCGTCATGTCGCGGCTGAAGAGCCGCTTCAGCGTCGACACGGAACTGGTGGACCTGCGCATCCCCTACCGCGAGACGATCCGCAAGATCGCCCAGGCTCAGGGCCGTCACAAGAAGCAGACGGGCGGTTCGGGTCAGTTCGGCGACGCATGGCTGCGCCTGGAGCCGAACCCCGGGAACGGCTACGAGTTCCTCGACGAGATCGTGGGCGGACGGATCCCGCGTCAGTACATCCCCGCCATCGACAAGGGAGTCCAGGAGACCATGATCCAGGGCGTCCTCGCGGGCTACCCCGTGGTGGACGTGAAGGTCGCGGTCTATGACGGCTCCTACCACGCGGTGGACTCCTCGGAGATCGCGTTCAAGACCGCCGCGCGCATCGGCTTCCGGGCGGCCGCGGAGAAGGCGGACATGGTCCTGCTCGAGCCGATCGCGCACCTCACCATCACCGTCCCGGAGCAGTATGCGGGCGACGTGATGGGCGACATGTCCTCGCGCCGTGGTCGCATCAACGGCATGGAGAGCGCCGGCGGGAAGCAGGTCATCACCGCCACAGTGCCCTACGCCGAGGTCGTGGGCTACACGCTGCAGCTGCGCTCGCTCACGCATGGCACCGGCTCCTACACCATGAAGATCGGTGAGTACTCGGAGGTGCCCGGGGACATGGCGCGACGCGTGGTGGAGCAGACGAAGAAGGAGCGCGACGAGGACCACGCATAGACGGTCCCCGCCGGCATGCGGTGAGCGAGAGCCCGGCGCGAGAACATGCGCCGGGCTCTCGCGTGTGTGCTGGTGGTGCCCTGTGTAGGACTTGAACCTACGGCCTTCTGCTCCGGAGGCAGACGCTCTATCCACTGAGCTAACAGGGCCCGCTGTCGTGCCGGAGGGCAACGGTAGCACAGCGCGAAGGCACGTTGCCACGCCGATCGCGCGAAGTTCGTCTATCCTTTCATCGCTGCGGCGCGAGCGTGGACGAAAGGGACCAGCAAGGTGAAGCCGGACCATCTCGTGATCGTGAACCCGCAGGCGCGCCACGGGGAGACCGAGCGCCTGCTGCCTGTGATCGAGCGGCTCCTGGCGAACTCGAGCCACGAGATCGTCTCGACCCGCAGCCCCGGAGACGCCGTCGGACTCGCCGCGGCGGCGTCCGGGTGTGACGTCGTCGTCGCCGCGGGGGGGGCGACGGGACCGTGCACGAGGTCCTCAACGGGCTGATGCGCATCGCCGCGCCGCAACGCCCCGCGCTGGCCATCCTGCCGACCGGTTCCGGGAACGACACCTGCCGCACCTTCGGGATCCCCTTCGACCTCGCCCAGGCCGCGGCGCTGCTCGGCACGGGCGAGCGGCGCAGGTTCGATTGCGGCGAGTGCAACGGCACGTTCTTCAACAACTCCTTCGCGACCGGACTGGACGCGCGCGTCACCGCCAAAGCGGTCGAGTACAAGGTCACCAAGCAACGCGACGGGATGTGGCTCTACCTCACGTCGCTGATGCACGTGCTGTTCCGTGATCTTGAGCCCTTCGAGGCGCGGGTCTCCTTCGACGGGGGCGAGTCGACGCCCACGAAGGCGCTGATCATCGCGGTCACCAACGGCGCCACCTACGGCGGGGGCTTCCGCATCAATCCCGAGGCCGTCCCCGACGACGGACTCTTCGACGTGTGCGACATCGACGCACTCGGCCTGGCAGAGGCGTTGTGGCGACTGCCGTTCGTGATCACCGGCCACCACACGAGGATGTCGGTCGTCCACATGTCGCGGCATGAGTCGGTGACGATCGAGGGCGACACTCCCCTGCCCGCGCAGATAGACGGCGAGGTCTTGCTGGAGCCCCGTTACGAGGTGCGGATCCTGCCCTCGGCCATCGAGTGCATCGTGCCGAGACGATCGTGATGACCTCTGCCGGGCTCGCGATCCCACTGGCGGCGGCGCTCGTCGCCAGCTACCTCATAGGCTCGGTCCCATGGGCGTACCTGATCGTGCGGCACGTCGCACATGTCGACATCACCGAGCACGGGACCGGGAACGTCGGCGCCATGAACGTCCGGCGCTCCACCGGGTCGTGGAGATGGTTCGCCGTCGCGGTCCTCGCGGACGGGCTCAAGGGCCTCGTCCCGGTGCTGGTGACAAGAGGGGTCGTCACCGGCTTCAGCCTGGCCGCTCTCACCACACCCTGGGGGATCGCGGCGCTCTCGCTCGTGCGTGCAGGCCAGACGGCCGGCGTCGGGTCCACGGTGCTGGTGCTGGCGGCG
>CAIKZH010000021.1 GCA_903831865.1 uncultured Coriobacteriia bacterium | reverse complement strand
TGCCGGGATGGTTGAGCTGGGCGGCCGCTTTGCCCTCGCGCACGAAGCGCTCGGACATCTCTGCCACCGTAGCCGGATCGCCGCCCGCAGGCGTCACCGGTTCCTTGATCGCCACCTCGCGCTCTAGCGTGGGATCGAAGCCGCGCCACACGACCGCCATCGCACCGCGGCCGAGCTCGCCCCTGAGCTCATAGGGTCCGAGTCGATCGGATTGCTTCTTCCTGCGTGCCATGTGCGCCCCCGGCTATTGCGAACGGCGTGGGCCGGACGAGGCCCTGCCCCGCGTCGTATGGAAGCCTGCAGACCTCACAGGTTCTCCGCCGTCGCAGGCGGCGACCCCAAACAGCAGTTCGCAGCATGTATGGGACAACCGAGGTCGCGCTGCAGCGCTGCGGTGCATTCCTTTCGAACGCGGCCATTCGTCAATCGACGCGCGTGACACCGTGAGCGCCGTCCCTCGCCCCCTGCCAGTCCGTTGGCGCTCATCATTCGCCGAACTCTCTCGCAATCACGCCCGCCATCGCCGCGGCCGCGAGATCCCGCTTGGCGGAGTTCATCAGAAACGCGCGATTCGCGACGTTGTCTCCGATTTCCATCAGCACCTTGTACTTGGCCGTGTTCCGGACTGCCTCGAGACTGTAGAGCCGGACAGCTCGCTCTCCGCGGTTAGGAAGCCCGGTCTTCGCACACAGGGCCGCGACCATCGCGCGACAAAAGGCCGCACCACGAGCGTCGCCCGGCAGGTACTCACCAAGGATCCCGCTGGGCGCGCCACCGTCGTTATGGACCGCCACGAACACGTCCGCGTGTGCTCTGTTCGCGATGGCCAGCTCTGCGTCGAAGGCAACCGTGTTCTTCGGCCGGGGCAGGTAGTTGTTCGAACCGGTCAGCCCATTTGAGAGGTCCCACGCCTTGACGCTCTTGAACTGTGGCAGCTTCCTCATGGCACGATCGACGATATCGCCGCAGACCTTGTACTCATGCCAGTTCGTGCCGGTGTCGTCTTGGTGCGACGGCTGCCACGCGACGACCAGGCCGACCTTGGGAGACGGGGTCGTCGAGGTCACCCCCGCGGATGTCGCAACCGCAGTCGCTGCGCCAGGTGCATCGGCCGTCGCCGCGGCCGAGCTCGTAGGCGCCTCTCCGACTGCGGGCGCCGTCGACCTCCCCGTGGCAATCGTGTTCCCGGCCGGCCTCCCCCCGAAGAGCAGCAGCCCCGCCACCACGCCGGCACCGAGAAGCAGGAGCGCAATCACGAACCCGCGCGAAGACACCAGCGGACGCGGAGCCCGGCGACTGCCCGATTCCAAGCGATGTCTGCGCTGCGGCGCAGTCACTTCGGCACCGCATATCTGGGGTAACCACCGTAGCGTTTCGCGGCGCTGTTCGCGGCGGTGCGCAATCCATAGCTTCCGACGACAACGGCGTAGTAGTTGGCGGTCAGACTCTTGCCCTTCTCATCCTTGAAGTAGTTGGTGTCAATCACGGCCGCGGCCATCCCTCTGCCTGCCAGTGTGCGCATCTTGCTCAGCGCGACGCCCTTGTCGCGTTCGCTCGCCTCCACAACGGTCCATCCCGGCGTGAAGGTCCCGCCGATCACACCGCTTGGCGAGACGGGCGCGGGAGACGGTACAGCCGGCGGCGATGTCGCCTCCGGGCTGGGCTTCTCTGTCGCCTCAGATGTCTGGGCGGTAGGGGCAGGCGACGTCGCACCGCCAGCCTGCGAAGGCTGGCCTGCTCCGCCAAGGGCCAGGAACAAGATAGCCGCCGTCGCGGCGACCAGAACGGCGCCCACGACGAGCACGGCGCGGTTTGGTCCGCGAGGGATGCCCGGAGGCCGCTGACTGACAGGGACCGTGGGCGCGATGAGTTGAGCAGGAGCCGCGCCGTCGCGGATATCGTTCGCCATCTGGTCGGCGTCCTGATAGCGGTCGGCGGGGTTCTTGGCGATTGCCTTTCCCACGATCGCACCGAGGGGGCTTGCCGCAGGGTCACGAGAGACTTGAAGAGCTGGTGGGTCCTCGTGGACAATCCGGTACATGATCGTCGTGGGCGAGTCCGAGAGGAACGGGTTACACCCGGTCAGCATCTCGTAGAGCACGACCCCGATCGAGAAGATGTCGCTGCGGCCGTCCACCGATTCCCCGCGGACCTGTTCAGGAGACATGTAGCCGGGCGTGCCGATGATCGACCCGAACTGGGTCACCGTGCCGGAGCCAGTGGCGCTCATCACCTTGGCGATCCCGAAGTCTGCAACCTTCACCCGGCCGTCCTGCAGAACGAAGATGTTGTCGGGCTTGATGTCGCGATGCACAACGCCAGAGCGGTGTGCACAGGCCACCGCATCCAGCGTCTGCAGGGCGATGCTCCTCGCCGCCGTCGTCGACAGCCCTCCCTGATCGATGAGGTCAGACAAGGCAGCGCCGTCCAGGTACTCCATGGCGATGAAGTGACGATCTGCATCGGAGAACGTGTCGAACACGCCCACGATGTTGGGGTGCTGGAGCTTCGCGGCCGCACGGGCCTCACGCTGGAACCGCGCGACCATCTCCACTTGCGTATCCGGAGTGATGCCGACCGGGAAGGCGAGCTCCTTCAGTGCCACATCACGATCGAGCTTCTCGTCATGGGCGAGATACACCACACCCATGGCTCCGCGTCCCATCTCGCGAAGGATCTCGTATCGCCCGCCCACGTTCACTGTCGCACCGGCTTCAATGTCGTGGCATGAACCGACCGGCGCAGGCTCATCGGTGGGGCCACGACGTCACCGTCGCGCAACTCGGCTTCTTCGATGGTGCTTCCATTCACCCGGCTACCACATGCACTGTCCAGATCGGCCATCGTCACGCTGAGATCCGCGTGGCGCCGCGTCGCACCCGGGGAGTTGAGGTTGATCGTCCCGGGCGATGGATTGCTCTGCCTGGCTAGGACCGTTCCAGGCTGAGCACCTTCTAGCGCAAGGCAGTCGCCAAGAATCAGAAGCGGGGTAATGCACCCTCCGCAATGCCCTCGCCGTGTCGGCCCGAACGCGCGCGCTCTGCCTCGAGCGAACCACGTCACTCCATCACCGTCACAATCGTGTCGCCCACTTGGAACGATCCGAATGTCTGCACAATCGCAGTTGCCGTCATCTGACCTTCGACGATCGTTCCGTTGCGACTGTTGAGGTCACGCACGATCACGCCGCCGCTTTCGTGCTGACTGACGCGCACATGGGCGCGGCTGACTTTCGGATCGTCGAGGCGTACGTCCGCGTCTGACCCTCGGCCGATCACGAACGGAAGCCTGACTTGCACCTTCCGCTCGAAGCCGGAGCCGCGCAGTAGGATTGAATGTTGCACCGTATCGCCGGACTGAGCCGGAAGGGACTGTACCGGCTTTGGGGCCCTAGGCCCTCGCGCCGAGACGTAGACCCACCAACCCAGGCCAACAAATGCCACCGCAACGAGTGGCCAAACCGTGTCACCGGCACCACCCATGGAGAAGAAAAGCGCAATCGCCCCGAGCGAAAGCAAGCCTGCGACGCCCAGCATCCATGCGTTGCCGTGCTTCTCCGGAATCGCCTTCTTGGCGGCCTCGACGGTTGTCGACATCATGTCGGCGACCGCTGGACTGACCTGACGTTGGTGAGCATCGGTCCCCGCCGGCACAAGCGCCGTCGGAGAGACCCCAGCGCGGAGGATATCTTGGCGCATCTCGTCAGCAGTCGAGTACCGTTGCGCCCGATCCTTCGCGAGTGCCCGCGCAACAACGGGAGAGAGCCGGTGCGACGCCCCCGAGAGAGTCACTAGCGGCTTCGGCTCCTCCGACAGAATCCGTTCCATCACGACGTGAGGACTTGAACCGTCACCCGCGCCGAACGGATTCACGCCTGAGAAGAGTTCATAGGCCAGTACCCCCATGGCGAAGACGTCGGCCTGGGCATCGACCGGCTCACCCCGAACCTGCTCCGGGGCCATGTAGCCTGGCGTTCCGACCACCAGTTCAGCGTCTTCCTCCGAGGCCGGTACAAGCGCCACGCCGAAGTCGGCGAGCTTCACACGTCCGCGCTCTCCTGCGAACACGTTGTCGGGTTTGATGTCTCTGTGGACCACGCCGTGATCGTGCGCATAGGTCAGGGTCTCCAGCAGCTGATCCAAGATGGACACGGCCTGAGGTGGCTCGATCGCCCCAGAATGCATCAAGGTGGCGAGAGTCGGGCCCGGCACCAGCTCCATAACAATGGCCGAGCGCCCCTCGAACACATCGGCTGCGTAGATCGTGACAATGCCGGGGTGGTTCAGCTTGGCGGCGACTCTTCCTTCGCGCACGAACCGCCCGTACATCTCGTCGAGGCGGCGTGGGTCTAGGTCCGGCCTCGCCAGCGGCTCCTTTATCGCCACCTCGCGCTCAAGCTTCGGGTCCCAAGCTCGCCAAACGACTGCCCAGGCACCGCGTCCGAGTTCCCCGCGGAGCTCGTATGGGCCTAGGCTGGTCATCGCGGTTCCGCTCGGTCTCTAAGTAGCATCATGTCACCTTTGCGGAGGTGTCGTGGTGACGCACTCCCCGAGGATGTAGCCGACGACCTTCCGGAGCGTCCCACGGACGCTCCTGCCGCGTTTGTTCAATTGCACGGACCCTGCTGCAGCACCCTCGGATATCTCCGCCGGGGGAAGTAGCACCTTCAGCCATTCGCCCTTGGTCTCAAGCTTCTCTACTCGGAGACCTGGGGGAAGCGGGCTTTCGGTCAGGTAGTCCGTGGCATTCTTGCTAGCAGGAAGAGACTGATGCAGGTACGGCGTGAACTTGGAGACCTGGAGAACGTACATCGTCACACCGCTACTCGGGGGCGAGGTAGCGCCCCCGTCCGTCCCGCGTGACGCCCCAATCGCACTACCGGAGACGACCGGCGCTCCACTTGATCCGCCAAGGGCCACCGCGCCCATGGCAATCACCACCAAGGCGAGTAGCCCGGCAATCCAGTACGACGCCCGTGAGGCTCGAATGTGGCGCTGAAGTGCCCGCCTCGCTCGCGCCTTGCGGCGTGCCTCCTCGCCGCGATTGTCGCGATCCGAAATCGTCTTCGCTGACCGTCGCGGTCCCCATACCACCACAGTGGTGTTGTCATCGCTGCCTAGGTTGATCGCCTCACCGACAAGCGCGCGCGCGGCGGCGCTCAGATTGGCCGAAGCTCCGATGATGTCGGCAAGGTCGCCACCAGTAAGCACGGTGGACATCCCGTCAGAGCAAAGCAGTAGTACGTCGTCCTTCTGCAGGTCCACCGTCGTCGAGTCTGGCCCCTGCCCGTCCCCGAATCCGAGTGCGCGCTCGATCACATTGCGGCTAGGGTGGTGCTGCGCCTGCTCCTCGGTTAACACGCCGTCAGCAATCATGCGACCGACCTGCGAATGATCGGTGGTGAGCTGGCGGGCGTCCCCAGCACGCACCAGGTACGCACGGCTATCGCCGATGTGTGCCACCCAGGCGCGCTCGGCAGTGGCGAATGCGGCCACGAACGTCGCGCCCATGGATGCTCCGTCGCGCTTCCGTGCCTCCTCCACGATTGCCACATCGGCAGCGGCTGCGATATCGGCGAGCAGAGCAGAGGGGTCGATGGAGACTACCGACGCTCCGGCGCCTTCGATCAGGGAATCGACGTAGCGGTCGGCCGTCTCGATTGCGATCCGGCTCGCGATGTCACCACACTGATGGCCGCCCATGCCATCAGACACCATCATGAACACGAGCATGCCGCCTAGACGCTCCGAGAACGGCTGCAAGTCCCGGATGAGATATGCATCCTCGTTGTAGGGTCTCGGCCCCGGCTGCGACTCGGCTCCGTGGTCGATCACGCCGTCTCCTCCGAAGCCGCCTCCTGCGGCTTCGCCGGCGGGCGCCGCAGGCTGAACAGGAAGGTCAGTCCGACACCCACAACGAGCACGCCTGCCAGCACCAAGAGAATCACCGTCGCGGAATTGTCAGGGGGCGCCGCCACCGTCTTCTCGGCGAAGACGTCACTGGTGGACACGGCGAACAGATGCGCTCGCTCGCCGGCCGAGCCTCCCGCAAGGGCTATGGAGTACCTGCCATCTGCAGGTTGACGCAGAGAGATCAGCGCAAGACCTTGGCTCGTCTGCAGGGCGTACGAACGGCTGGGCAAGGGTCGGCCATTGCGCAGCACGCGCACGTCGAACCCCTTCCCTTCAGACAGCACGGCCGCCTCGATGCGCCGCGTCAGGGGTGTCGCCGTCGCGATCTGGACCGTCTGCGCGCCCTTGACCGACTGGTCAAACACAAGAGGCCCGAGGCTCGCGAATCTGGCTTGGAGGAAGTCGCCTCTCAGCTGGAACAGATCGTTGGACTGCTGATACGACCCTCCGGTGGCCTTCGCGACCTGAGCGAGGAAGCGCGCGTCCATGTCCCCGACATTTCCGAGCGCGATCGTGTCGATCCGAACGCCCGACGTCCTGGCTTTGGCGACCGGGCCGCGCATAATCGCCGCTTGGCCTTGACCCGCGGTATTGAGGCCGTCCGAAAGCAGCACGACAACCTTGTCGGCGGAGCGCGGCGTCAGGCTGAACGAGCCGATAGCCATCGACAGCGCGGCTCCCACGTTCGTGTTGTCCCTCGGAGTCACGCGAGAAAGCAAACGCGGCACGGCGGAAGGGTTCGCAGTCGGCTTGAGAGCGAGACGCGGAGTTGTCGCGAACATGATGAGCCCCAGGTCCTCCGGCGTCGCTCTTGGTAGGCTCGTGCGCGCCCTGAGGGCGTCCACGAAATCCGAGGCCGCGCGACGAGCACCTTCGAGCTTCGTTGTCCCGCTCCACGCACCTGCCATGCTTCCTGAGATGTCAACGATCAGCCGAGTGCTGATGTGAGTCGTCGGCATCCTGTCGCCGAACCAGGCGAGGTATAGGCGCTGTGTCGCCGACGTCACATCGGGGTCTTGCGGGTACCCTCGATAGAGGTCGATCTGCTCGACTTGGCTCTCGTCGACGATGTGGGTGGTGGCACCGCCGGCAGCAGTGAGAGGTGTCCATGTCTGTGTCAATGACCATGCGTCGCTCGCTCGCGACTGCGTCTGTGTGAAGACGCCGTCGTCGCCGACTTCGTCAGTCGGGATTGCGCTATCCCCAAGTGTCACTAATCCGTCTGACTCGAATCCGCCTATGCGCGATGGAACGCCTTGGATGTCGGCGAACTGGCAGGCAGGAGGCAGAGGCTGGCGGTTGAGCGTCGATATCCATCCGGCGCCAGGCAAGAGATCCGATGTCTTCACGCCAATGGCGCCCGCGTAGGAAGCCCACACGTCGAGACTTGGATACCGATGTGCCAGCGTCAGCCCGGAGTTCGGTGCGCCGAGCTCAATGAGCCCGACGACGTCGTCGCGTCCCGCATAACCTGGCTCTCCCAGTCCCTCCAGGTACGACCGCGCTTGGAGACCCGCGCCACTCTGCGCGATCAACAGCGCCTTCAGACTCTCATCCCCGGCGGTAATGCGATCAAGGGCCCACGCAATGTCCCGCGGCTCGAGAGCGCCCGGGGTGGGGCCTCCAGTCTCAGTCGAGCTTGAGAGCACGAACGTAGGCGGAGCTGCGCCACGCCCCCACCAAGCAGACGTCTTCGAATGCCACAGCCGGAACGAGGAGCCTGCCTCGGATTCCGAGGTGGCACCCGGTCCCAACCATCCAGAGACCCACAAAGGGCTGTCTCCGAACCCAGCGTCTATCACCAGCACCGGCACCTTGGGGACGACCGGCACGGCCGCGTTCGCGCACTGCGGGCCGAAGGCGCCCAACAACAGCGTCGCCATGAGCGCAGCCGACATCGTGAGTGCCCGGATCGCCAATCCGCTCCGAGAGCGACTCCCGCGTCGGGCAAGCACTTACAGCGCCTTGACGAGCTTG
>CAIKZH010000020.1 GCA_903831865.1 uncultured Coriobacteriia bacterium | reverse complement strand
TCGACTTGCCCGAGCCGTTGGGCCCGACGACCGAGGTGACGCCCGGCTCCATCACGAGGTGGACCCGGTCGGCAAAGGATTTGAAGCCCTTGATGGTGAGCGACTTCAGGTACACGGGACCCCGTCATGGCGACACGGATCGGATGGCGCGCGCACGTCACTGGCGCAACACCGGATGCTAGCACAGGCGTGGCGGCACAAAGGGCCACACGAAGCCACGCGCGGCTGACCCGAAGACGTCACAGCGAGCCGACAGCCGCTTCCGCGGCGGCCTGCTCCGCGGCCTGTTTCGACGCGCCGCAGCCGCTCCCCGACAGGGTCCCGGCAACGTGGACGGTGGCCGTGAAGATCGGCTCATGCGGCGGCCCGGACTGATCGACGATCTCATAGAGGGGCAGGCCCAGCCCGCGGCTCTGCGTGAGCTCCTGCAGCCGGGTCTTGGAGTCAGCGAGGGTGGCCAGCAGCGCCTCCGGGTCGACCCTGCCCGCCAGCGCGCGCAGCACGATCTGGCGGACCGCCACGATCCCCGCATCGAGATAGACGGCCCCCACCAGCGCCTCGAAGGTGTTCTCCAGCACCGAGTCGCGGGCGGCGTCGCGCGTCGCGCCGCGGCCGAGACGCAACGCGCCCTGAAGCCGGGACCCGCGAGCGACCTCCGAAAGCGTGCGCCCCGATGTGAGGGCGACCTTCATCTTCGTGAGAACGCCCTCAGGGACGTCAGGGAACGTCGCGTACAGGTACTCCGCGACCACGAAGGAGAGCACAGAGTCGCCGAGGAACTCCAGCCGCTCGTTGTCCGTGCCGCCGTGCTCCACCGCCCAGGACGGGTGGGTCAACGCCGCGCGCAGCAGGGAACCGTCGCGAAACCGATGACCGAGCAGCGGCGGCTCGACCCGCTCGGGGTCCTCGCTCACCTGTCGGCCCTGCCGAGGACGATGCATGCGTTGTGGCCACCGAAACCGAAGGCGTTGCTCATCGCTGTGGAGGGATCGACCCTTCTCGCCACATTCGGCACATAGTCGAGGTCGCAGGCCGGGTCGGGATCTGTGTAGTTGATCGTCGGCGGTACCACACCGCTCTGAAGCGCGAGCACGCAGACTACAGCCTCCACACCCGCGGCGCCACCGAGCAGGTGCCCCATCATCGACTTGGTCGACGACACCGGGGGGGCCTCGGCGCCAAAGACCTGCCTGATCGCGTCGGTCTCGGCCGCGTCGCCCAGAGGTGTCGACGTTCCGTGCGGATTGATGTAGCCCACGTCTCTCGGCTCCAGGCCCGCCTGCTTGAGGGCGGCGCGCATCGCGCGCTTGGCCCCGTCGCCGTCCGGGGCAGGCGCCGTGATGTGGTAAGCGTCGGCAGAGGCCCCGTAGCCGAGGACCTCGGCACGTATCTCGGCCCCGCGCGCGACCGCGCGCTCCCAGTCCTCCAGGACCAGGACCGCGCCGCCCTCCCCCATGACGAAGCCATCGCGACCCGCGTCGAAGGGGCGAGACGCGCCCTGCGGGTCGTCGTTGCGCGTGGAGAGGGCCCGTGCGGCGCAGAACCCGGCCAGCCCGAGCGGCGTCACGCCAGCGTCGAAGCCGCCTGCCAGGACCACGTCAGCCGTGCCCCTGCGGATCACTTCGAAGGCCTCGCCGATGGCGTGATTGCCCGTCGCGCACGCCGAGACCGGCGCGTAGTTGATGCCACGCAGCCCGTAGCGGATCGAGATGTGGCCCGCAGCGAGGTCGACGATCATCCCTGGCACCAGCGTGGGACTGATGCGGGACGGACCTCGCTCGAGCAGCACCGTGTGCTGCTCCTCCATGAGGCCCAGCCCGCCGATGCCCGACCCGACGATGACGCCGCACCTCTCCGACTCCGGACCCTTCATGGGCTCCAGGCCAGCGTCGGCCATTGCCTCGGCCGCCGCGACCATCGCGAACTGCTGGAATCGCGACATCCTGCGCGACTCCTTCACGTCGAGCACCGCGGACGGGTCGAAACCGCCGATGCAGCCGGCGAAATGGACGCTGTAGCCCTCGGTGGAGAACCCGGTGATCGGGCCGATGCCGGAGCGGCCGGCGACCAGCGACTCCCACATGACGCCGGCGCCGATCCCGACCGGCGTCACGACCCCGATGCCCGTCACGGCCACCCTTCTCATGAGGCCGCCTCCTGCGTGGCTGCCTGGAACTCGGATCTCAGCCGATCGATGAGCTCCCTCACGGTCGGAAGGTCGTGTATGCGCGTCACCGACTGACCGGCGAAGACCAGCCCATCGATGACATCGCCGGTCTGAGCCTTCTGCAGCTTGTCGATGATGCAGTAGTCCTTGCCGCACGCCTTCAGGCACGCGACGCAGGACTCGATCGCCGGGTAGTCGCCGCGGGCCAGCGCGTCCGTGAAAGGATTGCGGAGCGCTCGGCCCGGCAGGCCGACGGGGCTCTTCACGATGATGACATCATCGTCCGTCGCCGCCACATACATGCGCTTGAACTCATCCGATGCGCTGGACTCGACTGTGGCGGCGAAACGGCTGCCCATCTGGACTCCCGACGCCCCCATCGCGAGCATGTCCCGGATGTCCGCGCCCGTCACGATGTTCCCCGCCGCGATCACGGGCACGTCCACGGCATCGACGATCCGCGGCAGCAGGTCACGCACGGACTCGTCGGTCCCCAGGTGGCCACCCGCCTCGCGGCCCTCCACGATCACCGCGGCGGCGCCGAACTTCTGCGCGAGCCTGGCAACACGCTCAGAGCCCACGATCGGGACCATCGGCACGCCCGCCTCGCGGGTCCAGTCGAAGACGTCACGCGAGAAGCCGGCGCCGGCGATGACGATGTCCACGCCTTCCGCGATGGCGGCCTTGACGAGGTCCGCGAACTTACGCACGGCGACCATCACGTTCACGCCGATGACACCGTCCGTCGCCGCACGGGCGCGACGGACCTCCTGCGCGAGCTCGCTCACGCCCAGGCCGGATCCGGCGATGACGCCGATCCCTCCAGCCGACGCTACGGCGGTAGCCAGGGGCGCCATCGAGATCCGCACCGCCATGCCCCCTTGGATGATGGGCAGGCGAGCTGTGCGGTCACCTATGGTCAGACTGGGCATCTCCACAGAGTCACCGGTCCTCCTGGGCCTGGTGGTCGGGACGCGCCCGCCGGCGTGTTGCCAGACGGGCGCGAGGGCCGAGCCGGCTGCGGACAACCCCTGCCGACCGCGGCCTGGTCGCACTTCTGCTTTCGGTCAGACCGTCTCGACGACGAAGTCGACGGCGTCGCCGACGGACTTGATCTTCTCGGCCTGTTCATCGGGGATCGAGACGCCGAACTCCTCCTCGAGCGCCATCACCAGTTCGACGATGTCGAGAGAGTCCGCACCGAGATCGTCCACGAAAGTGGCGTCCTCAGTCACGTCGTCCTCTTCGACGCCGAGCTGGTCGACGATGACACCCTTCACCTTATCGAAGATCTCGTCACGATCCATGGGTCCTCCGTATCACCACTTGTGGACTACCTCGCCCGCGCACATGCCTCGGCGCTTTACGCAGTCTAGGCGAACGTCATGCCGCCGTCGACGGCGATGACCTGACCGGTCACATACGCTGCGTCATCGGAGGCGAGGAACGCGACAACGGCCGCGACATCTGCGGCGGCCCCCAGCCTGCCGAGAGCTATCTGTGCCGCGATCCTCTCCCGTTGCGCGTCGTTGAGCTGCGCCGTCATGTCCGTCTCGATGAAGCCCGGCGCCACCGCGTTGCAGCGCACATGCCTGCTGGCCAGTTCGCGGGCGATCGATTTGGTGAGCCCGATCACGCCCGACTTCGCCGCTGCGTAGTTCGCCTGACCAGCATTGCCGGCGAGCCCCACGACCGAACTGATGTTCACGATGCACCCCGAACGCGACTTCATCATGACCCTGGCGGCGGCGCGGCTCATCGCGAACACCGACGTGAGATCCGTGGCGATGACCGCGTCCCAGTCCGCGTCTGACATCCTGACCAACAGGCCGTCACGCGTGATCCCTGCGTTGTTCACCAGCACGTCCAGCTTGCCCAACTCCTCGACGGCCCGGCCCACCAGCGCCTCGCATGCGGCGCGGTCCGTGACGTCCGCCTGCATCGCGACCGCGGCGCCCCCCGCCCCTCGTATCGCGTCGACCACCGCTTCGGCGGCCTCGCGTGAACCGGAGTAGTTCACAGCGACCGCCGCTCCCTCCGCGCCGAGCCGAAGCGCGATCGCGGCTCCGATGCCCCGCGAAGCGCCCGTCACGAGCGCCGCCTTCCCCTCCAGCCGCATCAACGACACGCTAGGCCACCTCCTCGAGTACCGCTTCGATCCCGGCCTCATCGGCTGACACGCCCCGAAGTCCTGCGGTGCGGCGAGCGAGACCCGCGAGAATGGCACCCGGCCCGGCCTCCACAACGGTATCGGAGCCCATCCGCACGAGTTCGTCCATCACGTCCCGCCAGCGCACCGGTCCGGCGATCTGGGCGACGAGCCGCTCCCGCAGCACCTCGGCGTCGGTCGCCGCGCGCGGGTCAGAGTCCTGCACGACCGGAATGGTCGCATCACTGAATCGGGCGTCTCGAAGGATGCGCTCGAAGTCATCGGCGGCTGACTGCATCAGCGGCGTGTGGAAGGGACCGGCGACCTGCAGCGGCACCACCCGCCGGGCGCCGGCGTCGCGCGCGAGCGCCTCCGCCGTGCGCAGACCCTCGCGCGTCCCGGAGAGCACCACCTGTCCCGGAGCGTTGTCGTTCGCGACCCACACCCCGGGCACGCCGGCCACGGCCCCGGTCAGCGCCTCCATGTCCAGTCCCAGCACGGCTGTCATCCCTCCGGCCGTCTCAGCCGCGCACTGTGCCATGAGCCTCGCGCGTTCCACGACGAGTTCAAGGCCGGCCTCCACGGAGAAGACCCCGGCGATCGCGAGCGCCGCCAACTCGCCCAAGCTGTGTCCCGCCACAGCTACCGGACGGATACCGGCCGCGAGCAGTTCGCTGCCCCAGGCCCAGTCCGCAAGGTAGAGCAGAGGCTGAGCCGCGCGCGTGTCGGACAGCTGCTCGGGAGTGCCGTCACGGGCGACGGCCCTCAGGTCCAGATCGGACAGACCTTCGGCGGCGTCGAGCAGGCGGGTCATCTTCGCCGGGTCGGGAAGCCTCTCGAGCATGCCATGGCGCTGAGAGCCCTGCCCGGGAAAGACGAGTGAGACGCGCGCGCTCACTCGGCGACCTTGGACGGCATCGACCTCATCACTGCCTCGGCACCCTCTACCAGCTCGCGGATGATCTCGGCGGCGGGCTGGACGCGATCGACCATCGCAGCGCACTGCCCCGCCATGATCGAGCCCATCTCACAGTCACCTTCCCGCATCGCAAGCGCCAGCTTCCCGGCGCCCAGGCGCTCGAGTTCCTCGGGCTGGTTCGCGTGGTCGAGCACCTCGAGCTGCCGCGAGAGTTTGTTCTTCAGCACACGCACAGGATGACCCGTCGAGTACCCGGTCACGACAGTGTCCCGGTCCCTGGCCCGGATGACCCGGGCCTTCACGTCCGGATGGATCGTGCACTCCTCGGCGCACAGGAAGCGAGTGCCGATCTGGACGCCCTCAGCGCCGAGCGCGAAGGCCGCGGCGATGCCCCGACCGTCCGCGATGCCTCCCGCGGCGATCACGGGGATGCTCACGGCGTCAGCGAGTTGAGGTGTGAGCACCATCGTGGTCAGCTCGCCGATGTGGCCGCCGGCCTCCATGCCCTCGCCGATGATCGCGTCCGCACCGATCGACTCCAGGCGCTTTGCGAGCGCCGTCGAAGGAGCGATGGGCAGAACCTTGATCCCCTTGGCCTTCAGCGCGGCCATGTACTTTCCCGGATTGCCCGCGCCGGTGGTGACCGCATGGACGCCCTCGTCCAGTACCATCTGCACGAGGTCGTCGATGTGGGGCGTGAGGAGCATGAGGTTCACGCCGAACGG
This sequence comes from uncultured Coriobacteriia bacterium, assembly GCA_903831865.1. GTDB lineage: Bacteria > Actinomycetota > Coriobacteriia > Anaerosomatales > PALSA-660 > PALSA-660. The sequence goes on along the minus strand of CAIKZH010000020.1, from coordinate 2,093 downwards.
CCGGTCGGTGGCCGCCTTGGCGCGCCTGATCTGTTCGCGCAGGTTGTCGGTGGGCATGTGCCCCGCACCGATGACGCCGAGACCACCCGCGGCGCTCACCGCGGCGACAAGCTCCCACGTAGCGGTCCAGGCCATCCCGCCCTGGATGATCGGGTGTTCGATGCCGAGCAGCTCGGTGATGCGCGTTCGCAGCGCCATCGACTACTCCTCCCCGGTCCAGGTCACGATCGCGGCACCCCATGTCAGTCCCGCCCCGAACCCGACGAGAGCAAGAACATCGCCGGCGTGGAGGTTCCCGCCAGTATACAGGGCGTCCAGAGCGAGCGGAATCGACGCGGTCGAGGTGTTGCCCACGTCCGCGATCCGCTCGACGACACGCGCCGCCGGGATCCCGAGCCTCTCGGCGACGGTCGCCGTGATACGCGTGTTGGCCTGATGCGGAACGAGCCAGGTCACGTCGTCGACGGTGAGGCCCGACTCCTGCAGCGCCTGGCGCGTGACGATCGGGATCTGACGCACGGCGAACTTGAAGACCTCGCTGCCGTTCATCTTGATGAAGTTGTCGCCGTCGCGAAGCGCCTCGACGCTGCACGGCCGGGCCGATCCGCCAGCCCGCAGGCTGAGCAGATCCGCTCCCGAACCGTCCGCACCGAGATGCACGCCGAGAACGCCCGGCTTCTCTGACGCTCTCATGACGAGGGCACCGGCACCGTCGCCGAACAGGATGCAGGTCCCACGGTCCGTGAAGTCGATGAGCCGCGTGAGCACATCGGCCCCGATGACCAGCACCGTCCTCGAGCGCCCCGACTCTATGGCCGAGGTGGCCTGACCGATAGCGTAGATGAAGCCCGTACATGCGGCGCTCAGGTCGAACGCCGGACAGGAGAGCCCCATCTTCCGGGCCGCAAGGCATGCGGTCGCCGGGAACAGCATGTCCGGGCTCGACGTCGCGACGATCAGCAGGTCCACCTCCGCCGGAGCGACTCCGGCCCGCGCGAGAGCGGCCGCGCCGGCCTTGGCGGCCAGATCGGAGGTACTCTCATCGGGCGCAGCGACGTGGCGCTCGCAGATACCTGTTCGGCTCACGATCCACTCGTCTGACGTGTCGACGAGCCTCTCGAGATCAGCGTTGGTGAGGCGGCGCTCCGGCAGGTACGAGGCGACCGCGAGGATGGCGGCGTGAGGCATCTTCCACTCCCGCTCGTCTAGGGTCCACAGTGCAGGGCATGGTACACGACGCCCGGGTTTCACGCATCGGTCAGCCGGAGCGCCGCTCTTGTCTTTCCCAGCAGATCGCCCCGGACCGCCATGGCACCCACCCTCAGCGCCGACGTGATCGCGCGCGGCGATGAGCTGCCGTGAGCTATCAGCGTGAGGCCGTTCACGCCGAGAAGTGGTGCGGCGCCATGCTGGTCGGGGTCGAGGCGGTCTCTCAGACTCTCGAGTGACGGCTTCAGCACCGTCGCGGCCACCTTGCTGAGCGCGGACGAGAGCATCGCATCCTTGAACTGCACAAGCAGCTGTCTGCTCATGCCCTCCATGAGCTTGAGAGCGACGTTGCCCGTGAAGCCGTCTGTGACCACGACGTCCGCCGCGCCTGCGGGCACCCCGCGTCCCTCGATGTTGCCGATGAAGCCGACAACGTCGCGCTCAAGGAGCGCATACGCCTCCTGGGCCAGTCGTGAGCCCTTCCCCTCCTCCTCGCCGATGTTGAGAAGGGCGATCCGCGGACTCGAGACGCCGAGCGTGGCCTGCGAGTAAGCGGCGCCCATCTGCGCGAACTGCACCAGGTACTCCGGCCTGCAGTCCGCGTTCGCGCCGACGTCCAGGAGCACGCAGGGCGCCTCGGCGGTCGGCAACACAGCGGCGATCGCGGGCCGCAGCACACCCCGGATCCGACCGACGACGAGGATCGCCGCCGTCATCACAGCGCCGGTGCTGCCCGCTGACAGAAAGCCGTCCGCATCCCCATCCCTCACCAGCCTGCAGCCGACGACGACCGAGGCGTCCTTCTTCGTGCGAACCGCCGTCGCGGCGTGATCATCCATCGTGACGACCTCAGACGCCGGCACAGCAACGCAGCGTTCGTGGTC
>CAIKZH010000019.1 GCA_903831865.1 uncultured Coriobacteriia bacterium | reverse complement strand
CTCGCCCGCCTGCTTGCCGAGGAACTCGAGCTTCTCCACCTCGAACAGAACATCCACTCCCGCGTGCGCGAGTCGCTCGACGGCTCCCAGCGTGAGTACTATCTGCGTGAGCAGGCCCGCATCATCCAGGAGGAGCTCTCCGAGAATGAGGGCATATCCGCCGACATTCAGGCCTACCGCGAGCGCATCGAGGCCGCGAACATGTCGGCCGAGGCCACCGAGAAGGCCCTCTCCGAGCTGGAGCGCCTGGAGCGCATGCCGCCGGTCTCGCCCGAGGTCAGCGTCATTCGCACCTACATCGAATGGCTGACCGAACTCCCCTGGACCACTCAGACCCAGGATGAGCTTGACATCAACGTCGCCGAGAAGCTCCTCGACGCCGATCACTTCGGCCTCAAGAAGGTCAAGGAGCGCGTCCTTGAGTTCCTCGCCGTCCACAAGCTCGTGGATCAGGTCAAAGGCCCAATCCTGTGCTTCATGGGGCCTCCGGGCGTGGGCAAGACCTCCATCGGCAAGTCCATCGCGCGCTCGATGAACCGCGAGTTCGTCCGCCTCTCCCTCGGCGGCGTCCATGACGAGGCCGAGATCCGCGGTCACCGCCGCACGTACGTCGGCGCCCTCCCAGGCCGCGTCATCCAGGCCCTCCGCCGGGTCAAGAGCAACAACCCGGTCTTCATGATTGACGAAATCGACAAGATCGGCCAGGACTTTCGGGGCGATCCGTCTTCAGCGCTCCTTGAAGTCCTCGATCCCGAGCAGAACGACTCCTTCAGCGACCATTACCTCGAGGTCCCGTTCGACCTCTCCAAGGTCATGTTCATCGCCACCGGCAATGTCCTCGAGACGGTGCCTCCGGCGCTCCGCGACCGTATGGAGGTCATCGAGTTCCCCGGCTACATCGAGGAGGAGAAGTTCCAGATCGCCAAGCGCTTCCTCGTGCCCAAGCAGCGCAAGGCGCACGGGCTGAAGACCAAGCATGTCGCCATCCCGGACAAGGGTCTCCGCCATCTGATCCATCACTACACCCACGAGGCCGGCGTCCGCAACCTCGAGCGCGAGGTGGCCAGCCTCTGCCGCAAAGTCGCGCGCGGCGTGGCGGGCGGGTCGGAAGCCAAGACCGTCGTCGACGAGGCCAAGATCGCCGAGCTCCTCGGCCCCGAGCGCTACCGCTACGACCGCAAGTCCAACACCGACAAGATCGGCATCGCGACCGGTCTGAGCTACACGCCCGCCGGCGGCGACATCATCAGCATCGAAGTCTCCGTCGTGCCCGGTGACGGCGACCTCGTCCTCACCGGACGTCTCGGCGAGGTCATGAAGGAATCCGCGCAGGCCGCCCTGTCCTATGCCCGCCTTCGCTCACCTGATCTTGGCCTCGCGGAGGGCTTCTTCGAGAAGCATGACATCCATATCCACGTCCCCTCCGGCGCGGTCCCGAAGGAGGGCCCCTCGGCCGGCATCGCCATCGCCACGGCGCTCGTGTCGGCGCTCACCAAGCGCCCGATCCGCAGCGAGGTCGCAATGACGGGCGAGATCACCCTCCACGGCAAGGTCCTGCCGATCGGCGGCGTGCGTGAGAAGGTCCTCGCGGCGCACCGCGCGGGCATCCGCACGGT
>CAIKZH010000018.1 GCA_903831865.1 uncultured Coriobacteriia bacterium | reverse complement strand
CCACTGAGGCGGCCAGCAGCTCGGCGAAGCGCAGGTCCTTCACGCCCGGGTGCCGCTCCCCGAACAGGTCGAGCGCCGTCGCGGAGACGGCGTCGCGCTCGATGACCTGGTCGCGCGTGAACGTGTCCGGCAGCGGCGAAGGCGAGACGGCCTCGGCGATGTCGTCGAGCGACAGGTCCTCGTCCTTCATCGAAAGGATGCGCTGCACCCGCGCGAGCATCTTCTCGCGAGGGAAGAACGTCTCCTGGCCGGTGAACGCCGACTTGCGCACGAACCAGTCCTCGGGGATGAGGCCCTTGCGCTTCCATCGGTAGAGCTGCCCGTAGCTGATGCCACACGCCAGCAGCAGGTCCTTCTTGGAGATCAGATCGGGTTCCATCTTCGACGCACCTCCTCTTCTTCGGTCCGACACGGCAGGCATGCCGGTCCTGGAGCATCTGCGGCATCCGGTCGTCCAGGAACTTGGCCTGCCTAGGAGTTGGCCACGATCGACTTGCGCTTGTAGACGGTCACGGACAGAAGGTAGAAGGCCACGAGAATGCCCAGAATCCACGCCAGGGCCGTCCAGACCCTCGGGCCGGCCGTCCCGCTGACCAACAGGGAGCGCATCGTCTCAACCACCGGCGTCATCGGTTGATTCTCGGCAAAGCCCCGCAACAGAGGTGTCATCGAGGTCGTCGGCACGAATGAGGGGCTGATGAATATGAGCAGGATCAGGATGTAGCTGAACGCGCCAGCTCCCTCCATCGTCTTCGCGAGCAGGCCGAAGAAGATGGCGAGCCATGTGGTCGCGAGCGTGAACAGCACCAGGATCCCGGCGAAGACCAACCATCCCGCCGCGCCGGCCTGTGAGCGGAATCCCATCGCGACTGCCACCAGCAGGACGAGCACTGATGAGACGAGGTTGGACAGGGTGGATGACGCGACCTGTCCGCCCAGGATCGACGACGGCGCGACCGGCATCGTCCTGAAGCGATTGATGATGCCGCTCTGCACGTCCATGTTGAGACGAACCGCGGCGTAGGCGATGCCGCTGATGACCGTCATGACGACGATCCCCGGGACGATGAAGGTGATGTAGCTCACGGAGCCCGTCTGGTGAGCCAGCGCCCCACCCAACACGTAGACGAACAGAAGCATGATGGCGATTGGCATCACAAGCACGGTGATGATCGTGTCCGGGCTTCGAGTGACATGCCGAAGACCGCGCTTGGCCAGCGTCCAGGTATCTGCGAGCGCGCGCATCATTCTGCCTCCCGGTCGGTGCTGCCGGTTATCTTGAGGAACACGTCGTCAAGCGTGGCCACCTTCTGGGAGAACTCGGCCGGCTCGATCCGAGCATCCCTGAGTCTCACGAAGACGCCGGCCACCTCCGCCACGGAGCCATCCGTGGCGATCGTCAGAGTGGGACCCTCGTCCTCCGTGAGCTCGTAGCCGGAGCGAAGCAGCATCGATGCGGCATCGCGGCTGTCCTTGTCACTGAAGGTCAGCTCGATCAGTCCACCCGGCACCAGCTTCTTGAGTTCGCCGGCAGTTCCGCTGGCGACGATCTTGCCCTGGTGCAGGACCGCGATGGTGTCGGCCAGCTCATCGGCCTCTTCGAGATACTGCGTCGTGAGGAAGACCGTCGTTCCGCCTTCGGCCAGTGAGCGGATGGTCCGCCACATCTCATTGCGGGCCTCGGGGTCGAACCCGGTGGTGGGCTCGTCCAGGAAGACGACCGAGGGAGCGCCGATCAGACTCATGGCGATGTCGAGACGTCTGCGCATCCCGCCGGAGAACGTGGAGACACCGCGATCAGCCGCTTCCTCCAGTCCGAACCGGCGCAAGAGCTCCGACGCGGTCTCCGCGGAATCGCGAACGTGGCGCAAGTCGCCGATCAGCAGCAGGTTCTCGCGTCCGGTCAGTCGGTCATCGACGGCAGCGAACTGGCCGGTCAGACTGATCTCGTTGCGCACCTTGTCCGGGCTTGCGGCAACGTCGTGGCCGGCCACCGTGGCCGTGCCGCCATCGGCCCTGATGAGTGTCGTCAGGATGTTGATCGTCGTGGTCTTGCCGGCGCCGTTGCTGCCCAACAGCGCGAAGACCGTCCCCCTCGGGACGCTGAAGCTGACATCCTTCAGGACTGAGACGTTCTTGAACGACTTGCGAAGTGACCTGACTTCGATCGCTGCATCCATGGCCAGTCTCTGCCTTCCGCGTGAGATCGGCGACCCGCGGAGCGTAACATCACATTGTTCTGCTGTCAACGATTGAGCCGCCGAGGCGTCGCACGGGTCTGCTACACTCAGCCGACCCCCTCCGCCGCCTCGCATCTGAGCCGGGGTACAGACTGCGCATCGAACATCGCCGCATCGGCGGCGTGAGAAGGACTCTTTGATGCCCGCAACCACCGTCGGCCTCCCGCGCTCCCTCTTCTTCCACACCGAGGGCACACTCGTGCGCCGATACCTCGAGGGCATCGGCGTGACCGCTGTGATGAGCCCTCCCACTGACCGCGGCATCCTCGAGGCCGGCCTGAGCCTCGCGGTCGACGAGACCTGCCTGCCCATGAAGATCCATCTCGGGCACGTCGCGGCGCTGCGCGGGAAGGTCGACGCGGTGCTCGTCCCGCGTTACGGCGTTCTCGCCTCTTCGTTCGGCGAGATGTGCGTGAAGTTCTGGGGCGCCTACGACATCACGCGCAACGTCTTCCCCGACCTCGAGGTGCTGAGCTACGACGTCGACCGCATGTACGGGAACCGCGAGCGCAAGGCGCTGCTGGGGCTGGGGCGCGAGCTCGGCGCGTCGCACATGGCCGCTTCCCGCGCGCTCCGGAACGCCCGCCGCGAGGTCGCGAGCGCGAAGGCCTCGCTGGTCGCCGGGCAGACCATCCTCGAGGCGGAGGCGGACCCCGGCGTCCCGAGGATCCTCGTCGCGGGGCACACCTACATCCTCGACGACCGGCTGATGGGCACGCCCATCCTCGATCTCCTGAAGGCCGAAGACGTCACCGTGCTGCGCTCCGACCGTGTGCCGGATGTGAAGAACCTGCGCAAGCGCGCCGTCGAGTTCTCGCCCGGACTGAAGTGGGCCTACAACCGCGAGCAGCTCGGCGCGATCGCCACGATGCGCGACCAGGTGGACGGGATCATGGTCCTTCTGAGCTTCCCCTGCGGGCCCGACTCGCTGGTGGCCGAGCTCGTGCAGCGCAAGGTGCGCGACGTCCCGATCTGCGTGATCGTCCTCGACGAGTTGACCGCTACCGGCGGGCTGAAGACGCGGGTGGAGAGCTTCTGCGACATCGTCAAGATGCGGAGGGCCGGGTGAGCGCTCCGCGCCGCATCACGTTCCCTCACATGGGCGATTACTGGGTGCCCCTCAAGCGCATCGCGCAGCTGAGCGGGGCCGATGTGGTCGTGCCGCCACGGATCACCCGCCACACGATCGACATCGGCGCACGCTACAGCCCCGAGTTCGTCTGCGTGCCGTTCAAGTACACCCTCGGCTCCTTCATAGAGAGTCTGGAGGCGGGAGCCAATGTCGTGTGTCAGGTGTGTGGCGGCTGCCGCTTCAGCTACTACGCCGAGGTGCAGGAGGCCATCCTCCACGACCTCGGCTACGAGTTCGAGTTCCTGAGCTTCCAGGGCGGCGGCAACATCCTCGAGGTCATGCTGGAGTTCCAGCGCAAGGCCGCACCGCACACGCCCGTCCCCAAGATCGCCAAGGCCTTCTTCGACGCGTTCCGGATGGCCGAAGCCATCGACGAGGTGCAGGGACGGATAAGGCGCGACCTCGCGTTCGAGGTGGAGACGGGCTCGCTCCGTCGTGTGGAGACCGAGTTCCTGCGGCAGCTCGACGCCACGACCACCCCGCGGCAGGTCACCGAGCTGCGCCAGGAGACGATGCGCCGGCTGGACGAGGTGGCGGTCGACCGGCCGGAGCGGCCGCTGCGCGTGGCGGTGGTGGGCGAGCTCTACGTCGTGATGGAGCCGTACTCGAACAGCCGGATCGAGAACGAGCTGGCGCGCAACGGCGTCGAGGTGCATCGCCCGCTCGACCTCACGACGCTCATCCGGCACTCCGTGGGACACCGCAAGCACATCCGCGAGATGATCCGGGGCGCGGACCCGTATGTGACGCGCCACATCGGGGCCGAGGGCACCGAGAGCGTCGCGCGCACGCTCGCCGCGATCCGCGACGGCTACGACGGCGTGGTGCACCTCAAGCCGTTCGGCTGCATGCCGGAGGTCAACGCCATGGCCGCGATGCAGCGCATATCGCGTGAGCACACGTTCCCGATACTGTTCGTCAGCTGCGACGCCCAGTCCGCCGAGGCGGGACTGCGCACAAGGGTGGAGGCGTTCGCGGACATGCTGCGGATCCGAGAGGCCGGGGTCATAGATGCGTAGAGGGTTCCTGGGTGTCGACGTCGGCTCCATCTCCACGAAGGCCGCGGTCCTGAGCGAGGACGGCGAGGTGCTCGCGTCCTCATACCTGTGGACGGAAGGCAACCCCGTCGGCGCCGTGCGGCGTCTTCTCGAGGAGATCGAACCGCAGTGCGCCGCCTGTGACGTCGAGGTCGTGTCGGTGGGGACGACCGGCTCGGCGCGCGAGCTCATCGGCGCGATGCTCTCGGCTCAGACGGTCAAGAACGAGATCACCGCGCACGCGATGGGCACATTGTCGAAGAACCCCGAGGTCCAGACCATCCTCGAGATCGGCGGGCAGGACTCCAAGATCATCATCGTGCGCGACGGCGTCCCGGTGGACTACGCGATGAACACGCTCTGCGCCGCGGGCACCGGCGCGTTCCTCGCGGCGCAGGCGCGCCGCCTCAACATCCCGGTCGAGGAGTTCGGCGAGAGGGCTTTGCGCTCCACCAAGCCGACGCGGATCGCCGGGCGCTGCACGGTCTTCGCCGAGTCCGACCTCGTCCATAAGGCGCAGGTGGGACATCCGGTCGACGACATCATCGCCGGCCTGTGCACGGCGATCGTCGAGAACTACCTCAACAACGTGGGCAAGGGCAAGGAGATCAGGAGCCCAGTGGTGTTCCAGGGCGGCGTGAGCAAGAACGGAGGCGTCGTCAAGGCGTTCTCGGAAGCGCTCGGATGCGACATCGGCGTGGACGAGAACGGTCATCTCATGGGAGCGATAGGCACCGCCCTGCTCGCGCAACGCTCGGGTCGCGAAGCCCCCTTCGACTTCTCGGTCGGCTCGGACGAGTTCGAGACGCGAGGGGTCGACTGTGGCGGCTGCGCGAACATGTGCGAACTCGTGCTGGCGACTCGGGACGGACGCCTCATCGACGCGTGGGGCAACCGCTGCGAACGCGGGCTCGTGCGCGCCGCGGCGCTCGTGGAGAGCGCCTGAAGCGACCGGCGTCGGCCGCGGGGTGGTCTTGCGCGATCAGCGGCGGTGGGCGGAGTGCTGCGCCATCCACGCCTCGTGTTCGGGCGTCGGCTCGCCCACGACGTACAGGAAGTGGTAGAGGCTCGAGTCTCCCACGTACCTGAACCGGCGCTTCATGTCCGCCACGGTCGCTTCATAGCCGCCGTGCGAACGGAGATACCCGCGGAAGCCGCCGTGCTCCGCATCAAGCTCCATCATGGTCGCGGCGTTCGACACGGTGGCCTCGATCTTCGCCCGGTTGCGCACGATGCGCCGGTCCTGCTCGAGCGTCTCTATCTCCGGCGGCGTCAGCCCCGCGACCCACGCGGGGTCGAAGCCGTGGAACGCCTCTACGAAGCCGGGCCACTTGGATTCCACCACCCGCCACGAAAGGCCCGCGTCGAACACCGCCTTCGTGAGCGCCTCAAGGTAGTCCGCAAGACTCTGCGGCGCGATCCTCTCCGGAGGTCCCTGCATGACGACTCCCTCCCGATCCTCCCGCGAGCATCCGCGGGTATGCTTCATGCGCGAAGGAGTTCGTACCCCGCGGGATGGGAGCCTAAAGACGATGACGGCGCTGATGACCACACGGGAGCGTGCGTGCGAGGCGATGCGGCGGCTCGGCGAGATGTACCCGCAGGCCCACATCGCGCTCGACTACGACGACCCCTGGCACCTGCTCGTCGCCGTCATCCTGTCGGCGCAGACCACCGACGTCGGCGTGAACCGCGTGACGCCGCATCTCTTCGAGCGGTTCCCGAACCCGCAGGACCTCGCAGGGGTCGACGTGACCGAGGTCGAGGGGATCGTGCGGCCGACAGGCTTCTACCACAACAAGACGAAGTCGATCATGGCTGCGGCGCGCATGGTGACGACCGAGTTCGACGGGCGCGTTCCGGACACGATGGAAGACCTGATGCGACTGCCTGGAGTCGCGCGCAAGACGGCCAACATCGTCATCAGCAACGCCTACGGCAAGGTCGAGGGCATCGCCGTGGACACGCACGTGTTCCGGCTCGCGCATCGCCTGGGGCTCACCGAGGAGCATGACCCCGACAAGGTGGAGCGCGACCTGTGCGCGCTGCTCCCCAAAGACCAGTGGTTCCATGTGAACTACCGCTTCATCGACCACGGCCGGGCCGTTTGCACCGCCAAACGTCCGGCATGCGGCGCGTGCAAGCTCTCCGACATCTGTCCCAGCGCGTTCCAGGTCCCGAAGTGGCGCCAGGAGCTCTGAGCGGCAGTGCCCGAGAGCGCGTGCGGCGGGCGCCGTCCGCCTAGTGGACGAAGTACGCGAGGATCGCGGCGACGAACACGCCGGGGAGCAGGTTGCCGACCGGCAGCCGCTTGATGCCCATGAGGTCCAGCCCGATCGCGGCGATCAGCAGACCGCCGGCGGAGGTCATCGTTGCGAGCACGGGCAGCGTGAGATACGGCGTCACCGCGGAAGCGGCGATCGTGATCCCGCCCTGGTAGATGAGCACGGGGATCACTGAGAGCCCCACCCCGACGCCGAGCGTCGTGGCCAGGACGATGGACGCGATCCCGTCGAGCAACGACTTGATGTACAGGGTGAGCGACTGCCCGGCCGCATCCTGTATCGCCCCGAGGACCGCCATCGCCCCCACACAGTAGAGGAGCGAGGCGGTGACGAACCCTTCGACGAGGTCGTGGCCCTTCTCGCCCGGCTCCTGCGGCTTCCCCGGGGCGATCAGCGGAAGGCGTCCCGCGATGCCCTGCAGCCACTGCCCGAACCGCTCGAGGCGCCACTCGAGCCGGATGAGCTCACCGATCATGCCGCCTATCACGAGTCCGCCGATCACGACGAGCGCATTGGGATGGTACGGGAGCGCGCCCGTGTAGTGGAGGGCCGTGGCGTCGATGCGCGGTTCGATCGCCATCTGGAGACCCACTCCGAAGGTGGCGAGCCCGATCGCGGTCATCGCGATGGAGCGGACCCGCTCGGGGACCAGACGGCCGAAGAGCAGACCTATCCCGGTGCCTGCGAGTATGGCGACGATGTTGACGAGCGTTCCGCGCAGCAATCTACGTCTTCCTCCCCGGCTCCTTGCCGTCAAGCCAGATGTCCCTGAGCTCCTCGGTTATGCGCTCGTGCCCCGCCGGCAACTCGCCGTGTCCTTCGCGAGGTCCACGCCTCACGGCCCTTCTCATCGGCGCCGCCTCGAAGATCGTCGAGACGGGGAGCATCACCGTGGAGCGGCCCTTACGCTCCCTCACGCGCGACTTCAGTTCGCGATCGGCGGTGACGACCGCCACCGGTCCCGGCTCCGACTCCGCGATGCGCACGATGACGTCGTCGGCGCTCTCGTCCAGCGAGAACCGCGCCTCCACGCCGCCGGTCGACTCCTCGCCGGCGTGGAATCCGCGGTCCCACACGACGACGATGCGGCCGCTTCCCAGCAGGCCGGCCCCGCGAGCCCCGAGCCGCCTCATGAGTTCGAGGCGTTGCTCGTCGGGGAGCAGGTGACGCGTCGCATCGTCCGCACGGGTCACGTTGTAGCCGTCGACGAGGAAGAGCATGTCCGCCATCCTACGCCAAGGCCGCGAGGCGGCGCGAGCGTCAGCGGCCGCTCGCAGCCCTCTCCGTCTCGCTACTTGAGGGCTTCGGGACCGCCCGAATCCGCGATCAGGTCAGAGACCGTCACGATCTGGAAGCCTTCGCGCCGGAGCTCCGGCAGGATCAGCACGAGCGCGGCGTAGGTCTGTGGCCTGCCCCAGTGCCCGAGGATGATCTCGCCCGGGCGCAGGCCCTTGATCGTGCGCTTGTAGAGCTGGGCCGGGGTCGCTGACTTGCTCGTGTCGGCCATGGAGCGGCTCCACAGAACGGTGCGATAGCCCATCGACGCGGCCACCGCGTCCACCCGCTTGTTGGTCGTGCCACCCGGAGGGCGCAGATACGGCGCCTGGTCGCCGGTCACTGCTGAGATCGCCCGCTGGCACTTCGAGAGCTCGGTGCGTACCTGCGCATCCGTCGAGTGCCGAAGACCCGCGTGGTCCCAGGTATGGTTCGCGATCTCGAAACCGTCGCGCTTCATCCGCGCGACCAGGTCCGGACGGGCCTTGACCATCTGCCCGATGAGGAAGGTCGTGATCCGGATGTGGTCATGTTCCAGCAGGGCGAGGATGCGAGGATCGAACGGGACGCCGTCATCCAGGGTGAGCGCGACCCACTTGTGCGCGGGATGCAGCATCGAGATCACGACGGGCTTCACTGCCGGCGGATCGGGATAGCGCAGCGCGTAGCGCGCCACGGCCCCCGTCGAGCGCGGCGAGAGTGCGGATGTGGCCTGTGCGGAGGCCGGCGTCGCCGTTCCAGGCGACGCCGGAGGTACGGGAGTCGAGGCCGCGGAAGCCGTGCTTGCCGAGGCCGTCGGCTCCCGGGCGCCGACGGTTGGCGCGGGGGTCGGCGAGCGGTGCGGGACGAGCGCCCAGCCAACGCCCAAAACAGCCGCGAGCACGACAAGAGCGCCCACGGAGATCGTCACGCGCAAGCGCCGCTGCCGCGCGCGCTCACGCTCGGCACGCAGGGCACGCCGGGCCGAGGCGCGCTCCTGCTGCTCCTGGTCCGAGAGCTCCACGAGCGGGTTGGCTACTCGGCCTTGGCTTTGAACGCCTTGCCGATGCTCTCGGCCATCGTGACGAACTCCGAGGGCATGAGCACGATCGTCGTGGTGTTCTGCTCGGACCCCACCTCGGTGATCATCTGCATGCGCCGGAGCTCGAGCGCGAGCGGGTTCTTGGTGATGATGAGGGACGCGTCGGCGAGCTTCTGAGCAGCTTCCTGCTCGGCCTCAGCCTTGATGATGCGGGCGCGCTTCTCGCGCTGCGCCTGTGCCTCCTGGGCCATCGCCCTCTGCATCTGCACGGGGATCTCGACGTCCTTCATCTCGACCATCTCGACCTTGACTCCCCAGGGCTCGGTCGCGGCGTCGACCACTTCCTGCAGCGCGCCGTTGATCTTGTCGCGCTCCTTGAGGACCTCGTCGAGGTAGTGCTGGCCGATGATGTTGCGCAAGGACGTGAGGGCGACCTGATAGGACGCGGCGTAGTAGTTCGCGACCTTTACCACGGAAGCGACCGGGTCGACGATCTTGAGCCACACGACCGCGTTGACCTTGACGGTGACCGAGTCCTTCGTGATGGACTCCTGGCTCTCCATGTCGACCGTCACCGTGCGCAGATCCATCTTGCGCTGGGTCTCGACGCCCAACGGGATGAGCCAGTAGAGACCGGGGCCGCGCGCTCCCCGGAGACGCCCGAGCCTGAAGACGACAGCGCGCTCGTACTCGTTGGCCACGCGCAGTCCGGAGATCAGGACCAGCGCGATCACGATCACGACGATACCGATGGTCGGACCTATCAGGAGGTCCATCTCAGCTCCCTTCACATCGCGCAGCCTGGACCGGCGCGCTCATCGACGAGTATATGCCCGGGCGCTGTCAGCGGGACCGCCCGCGCGAAGCCCCGTGCGCGCTCAGTCGCGTGCCTGGACGCTGGCCGCGCCCTGGGGCGACACCGACAGTGTCAGGCCCTGAGTCTCGAGGCGCTGTTTCACGCTCAGCAGCCACTCCGCGACCGGCGCGCCGCCCTCGAGGAGCTCGAAGTGCTGGACGGCGCAACCGTCCTCGTCGACCCCCTCGACGAGGCCCAAGTGGTCCACGAGCCTCCAGTAGACGCAGGACTCGCCCTCGCACTCGATGCCGCCAAGGCCGTTCGCGGCCCTCAATCCGCACTGCTTCACGTGTGCCGCCTCCGACGCCGGACGATCCTTTCGTGCATCTTGACAGGTCCACTCGCCAATCATGAATGGCAGCCGCACGAGCGGCGGCACCCGGGCGAGAAGAGACGGATCCCCACGGCCCGGACTCACGCCTCCGACATGCCTCGACCTGGCCCCGGCTCCACGTGGAGAGACACGGCGACGAGGTCATCGCCAGGTTGCGCGAACCAGCAGCCAGCCTGACCGGGAGCCACGGAGCCCCCGACGGCCGGAACCCGTCCTACTTGACCACGATCTCGCCGGTCATGGACGGGTGGATCGTGCAGTGGTACGGGAACGTCCCGGCCTTGGAGAACTGGTGCGAGTAACTCTTGCCCGACGCCATCGGACCGCTTCCCCAGTTGCCCGCGTCGTCGGCGAGGTTGTGCGTCATCGGGTCCTGGTTCACCCACGTCACGGTGCCGCCGACCGCGATGGTCACCGTCGCCGGCTGGATCGCGATGTTCCTCAGGGTCACCTGAGCCGTGGCCTTGGGAGTACCGGTCGACGAGGAGCCGCCTGACGGCGCCACCGTGGCACTGCAACCCACGAGAACAACGGCAACGAGCAGCGCCACGAACGCAGCAGTCGCCATAAGGTTCCTTCGCATGCCCTCCCCTTTCATCAGGTGCGAACGCATGAGTGGTTCTTACCCAGAGAGGGGTGGCGACGCGGCTCCCGCGCGCCGGCCTAGCGCTTGCGGCGGCGACCCATCACGCGACCGCCGAATGTGCGACGTCGCTTGCGGGCCACGAGGCGCCCTTCGCGGGGCACCGCACGATCGCGATAGTCGAAGCCTTCCAGCTCCTCGACCGGGATCTCCGTGTCGATGAGCATCTCGATCGCGTCGAGCTCGGGGAACTCGCGGATGTCGACGAAGGTGTACGCGGTGCCTGTCGCCCCGGCGCGGGCGGTGCGGCCGATCCGGTGGACGTAGTCTTCGGGGTTGGTCGGCACGTCGTAGTTGACCACGTGGCTGATGCCCTCGACGTCGATGCCACGCGAGACCACATCGGTGGCGACGAGCACGCGCACCTTGCCTGACCGGAACCGCTCCAACGCCTTGGTGCGCTGCTCCTGCGTCCGGTCGGAGTGCATGGTGAGCGTCGGGATGCCCGCGCGCTCGAGCCCTCGGGCGACTGCGTCCGCTCTTTGCTTGGTGCGGCAGAAGACGAGCGTCCGGTCGAAGTCCCCGTGGGCCTTCATGAGCGCGACCATCAGGTCGACCTTCTGCGACGCGTCCACCGGGTACAGCGCCTGATGGATGAGCTCGATCGGCACCGAGGGAGGCGCCACCTCCACGCGCACCGGATCGTTGAGAGTGCCCTGCACGAGGCGCAGCACCTCGGGCGCCATCGACGCCGAGAACAGCATCGTCTGGCGGGCCTTGGGCAGGGCGGCGAGGATGCGGCGGACGTCGGGCCAGAACCCCATGTCCAGCATCCGGTCCGCCTCGTCGAGGACCAGGATCTCCACGCGGTCGAGCTTCGCGTCCTTGCGTTGCATGAGATCGAGCAGCCGGCCAGGGGTCGCGACAAGCAGATCCACGCCCGCGTGCAGCGCCTTGACCTGGGTGTCGTAGGAGACGCCTCCGACGGCGGACACCACACGGTGACCCGTTGCGACCGACACCTCGGCGGCGAACCTCTCGATCTGCTGGGCCAACTCGCGGGTTGGCGTGACGACCAGCGTGCGGAGCGTGTGATCCGGAGCGGTCAGCTGCAGGGCCGGAAGCACGAACGCGGCCGTCTTCCCGGTACCCGTCTGCGCACAGCCCACGATGTCGCGCCCCTGAAGCGCATAGGGGATCGCCTCGGCCTGTATGGGTGTGGGGTCCGAGAACCCCAGGTCCTCGACAGCGGCCAGCAGAGCGGGGTCGAGTCCGAGGCCGTCGAAGCTCATCGCGGTCCCTCCAGCGCTTCCGGCATCGCAGCCACGAAGCGATCGATGTCCTCGTCGGTCGTGTCCCACGAGCAGACCCAGCGCACGATCACGCGGTCCCCTCGCGTCTCCCAGTCGTAGAAGTCGGACACGTCTCGCAGGGTGACCGCCGCGGACGCGGGCAGGGACGCGAAGACTTCGTTGGCCTCCGGCTCCCACACGAGCTCGACGCCGGCGTCACGCGCTCCCGCGGCCAGGCGAGCGGCCTTCGCGTTCGCGCTCGCGGCCATCTCGTGCCACACGCTCGACCCGTAGACGGCGGCGAACTGGGCGCCGACGTAGCGCATCTTCGAGCACAGCTGGGCGCCGCTCTTGCGCTCGAAAGCGAACCGCCCGGCGAGTCCGGGCGTGAGGAAGCAGACCGCCTCGCCGAAGACGAGCCCGTTCTTGGTGCCGCCGAACGAGAGCGCGTCGACGCCCGCATCCGTGGTGAGTGCGGCGATCGGCAGCCCGAGGGCGGCGGCCGCATTGGCGATCCGCGCCCCGTCCATGTGAAGGAACATGCCCTTGGCGTGCGCGAGGTCGGCAAGGGCGCGCACCTCTTCGGGGCGATAGACGACGCCCGTCTCCGCCACCTGCGAGATCGAGATCACCCTCGGCTGGGCATGGTGCTCCACTCCCAGCACGGACAGCAGCGGCTCGACATCGCCCGGCCGCAGCTTGCCGTCGCGCGTGGGGACCGCGAGCACCTTGCAACCGGTGAAGCGCTCGGGTGCGCCGCACTCGTCAGTGGCGATGTGTGCGCTCGCGGCGCAGACGACGGCGTCGCCGTTGCGCATCAGCGCGGAGAGAGCCGTGACGTTCGCGCCCGTGCCGTTGAAGACGAAGAACACCTCGGCGCTCTCGCCCACATGCGAGCGCACGGCCCGCATCCCGCGAGCCGTCCAGGGGTCGTCGCCGTACGCGTGAGCGTGACCCTCGTTGGCGTCAGCCAGGGCGATCAGGGCGCAGGGGTGTGCGCCGGAGTTGTTGTCGGACGCGAAGGTCCTGGACACGTGGGGTCCTCGCAGATAGGCGTCAAGTGAGGTCGGTGGGTGTGTCCAGTCTAACGTACGAGCGCGGCGGGTCCGCATGAGCGGCGGATGCCGCACGCCGCGCGGTCACTCGTAGGCGATCGCGTCGCGCACCGACACCTGCGAAGCGTTATATGCGGGCAGGAGCGAGGCGGCCGCGGAGATGGCGCTCACGACGAAGAGGCACGCCACCACGACCTGCCATGAGAACTCGAAGGAGAGCGGTATCCCCACCGCGGACTCGAGCAGCCGCACGAGCGCGTAACTCATCGGCCAGGACAGCGCCGCGCCGCCCAGCCACGCGAGCAGGCCGATGGTGAATCCCTCGGTGACGAAGACCTTGAAGATGGAGGCGTGGCTCGCCCCGATGGCGCGCATGACGCCGATCTCCCGGGTGGACTCGAGCACATTGATGATCATGGTCCCCGTGAGCCCGATCACGCCCACCGCCGACAGGATCACCGCCATGACGATGAGGAAGGTGACCAGGATCCCGAGCTGGTTCGCGAGGTCCGCGGCGTTGCTCGCCTCCCCCTGCACGCCCGCGACCGCGACCCCCATATCGGTGAAGTGGCGCTGCAGCTGGTCCGCCGTCCCGTCCTGACCGGCGATCGTGTGGTCGTCCGTCCGCACGAGCACGCGCGTGACCGACCCCTGGGAGCCGATGAGCGCGGACAGATAGCTCTGGTTGGCGAAGAAGACGGGGCCCATGAGCTGGCCCCGCACGACGCCGACGATACGGAACTGCCGGTCGGCTCCGTGGACATGCAGCTTCACGGTCTGCCCCACCGACAGGTTCTCGCTCTTCACGAGGTCGGTGTTGACGACCACGGCGTTCGAGTCGGTGTCGCGCAGCCACCGGCCGGTGACTATCGCTGGCGTGACGAACCTGGTCCGCGGGGGCAGCCCGACAACGGAGAGCTGATCGTTCTCGGAGCCGTCGCCGCGCTTCAGGGCCGCCGCGGTCACAAGCCAGCCCTCCGCGCCGGTGACGCCGCGCACCTTCAGCGCCTCGCGCTGCACCAGCGTGGCGGACTCCGGCTGCGCGAAGTTCACCTCGACGTCGTAGTTCCACCACTGCGAGACGTCGCTCACGGTCTTGAGGATGGAGCCACGCACGCTGCCCACGCTCATCACCACCGACGTCGCAAGCACGAGGGTGGCGAGCGTGAGGGCAAGACGGCCCTTCTTCCTGAACGTGTTGCGCAGTGAGAGCGCCGTGGGGCGTGGAAGCCCGCGCAGCCGCCCGAGCGCCCTGTCGATGAGGCTGTGGCCGAAGCGCTGGCTGTCCATGCCGGTCGCGTTCAACGCGTTGACGACGCTCACCCGGGTCCCCGTGTGGATGGGGAAGGCCGCCGCGATCAGCGGCACGAGGAAGCCGACGGCCACGGCGAGAACGATCGTGTAAAGGGGCGGCGTCGCGGCGGCCGGGCCGAAGTCGAGCAGCCCGCCGGCGAATCGCGCGAACCACGAAGCCCAGTACGACCCGAGCGGCAGTCCGATGAGGATGGCGAGGCCTCCGTAGACGGCGACGAGGGTCAGGAGCATCGCCGTGATCTGCGACACACGTCCTCCGACCGCCTTCATGATCCCGAGCTGCTTCATCTGCTGCGCCAGCAGGGCCGAGACCGTGTTCACGACGAGGAACCCGGACAACCCTAGGGCCATCGCCCCGAGAGCGAGCAGCAGGATCGACACGGCCTTGAAGATGTCGCCGAGCTGGTGGCTTCCGGGCGTCGGGACGTAGGCGCTGTAGGTGACGATCCCGACAGGAGCGACGACGTCGTCGCGGATCTTCGAGACGGCCCGGCTGACGCCAGCGCGGTCCAGATGCGCGTCGGACAGTGAGAGCACCAGCTCGTTCATGCCGGCGCCCTGCTGGAGATCGGCCATCGACTGCGGTGTCACGTAACCGACGAGACGACCGCTGAACATCGCAGGCACCGCGTTGATGTCGTGCGCGAAGCCCGCGACACGCAGCAGCTTCCGGGTCCCATCGGGGAGGTCCACCGTCACGACGTCGCCGGCCGCGAGCGGAGAGATCTGCTGACTCGAGGTCTCGAGCACGACCTCGTCGCGACCGGGCGGCCAAGGGGCGCCGCCCTGCGCGAACACGCGGTCCACCTGCACGGCGGCCCAGTCGGTCGCGGCCACCAAGCTGATGTCGCGCGGCGGTGAGGCCTGCGTCATCTGGGCGGGCGGCTCTGAGACGTCGAGGAGGTCGCCCGAGCGGTACCGGACGACTGCCGCCTGCCGTCCTTCGGCGATGGCGACTCCGGGCGATCGGCCCACCCGGTCGACCAGCTCGCTGCCGAACGGGGACGTGTAGAGCACGGCGCTCGCGGGGTCCGACTTCGGGAAGTTGGTCCCGAAGCTGTCGAGCAGGATCCCGCGACCGCCCATCACCACAAGGATCGCGAAGATGCCGACCGCGATGGAGAGCACCACGAGCAGCGTCCGCAACTTGTGCGCGAGAAGGTCCCTGGCGACCTTGCGCCAGCGCGGCGCGATGGTCACGCTCTGCCGCCCCGCCTGATGTCGTCGACGATCTCCCCGTCTCGGACGTGCAGGGCGCGCTCGACCCGGGCCGCGATGTCACCGTCGTGGGTCACCATGACGATGGTCTTGCCGCGTTCCACCAGCGCTTCGAAGAGCTCGAACACCGATTCGGCGGTGCCGGAGTCCAGGTTGCCCGTCGGCTCGTCCGCAGCCAGGATCGGCGGGTCGTTGGCGAGCGCGCGGGCTATCGCCACGCGCTGCTGCTGGCCGCCCGAGAGCGCGGCGGGCAGCTTGTGCGCCTGGTCCGCCATCTCCACGTGCTCGAGAAGGTCGAGCGCGAAAGCCTCGCGCTCACGCGGCGCGTGGACGTCGCAGAAGTCCATCGGGAGCATCACATTCTCGACGACAGTGAGAGTGGGCAGCAGCTGGAAGAACTGGAACACCACACCGATGGTGCGGCCGCGCCACATGGCGAGACGGTTCTCGGAGAGCCGCTGGATCGGAGTGCCGCCGATGACGACGTCCCCGGAGCTCGGCCGGTCGATGCCTGTGATCATGTTGATGAGCGTCGTCTTGCCGGACCCCGATTTGCCGATGAGTCCCACGAACTCGCCCGGCTCGACCGTGAGGTCGACGCCCTTGAGCGCGGTGAAGGGCACTTCGCCCGTGTCGTAGGTCTTCACCACGGACGAGAGACTGATGAGCGGGTCGGATCCCGGGGTGACCAGAGCGGGCATCGGTTCCTTTGTGATCGCGTGCGGCAGGGCCTTCCTCACGCATGAGGCGTGCCACGAGACAAGCGTACGACATCGGCGCGCGCGCGGCCCCCCAGGTGGAGGCTCAAGGCCCTCGCCTCCGGCCGTACACGTGCGAGACTGATGGTCCGAACGCGGAGGCAAAGGGAAGGGGCGTGTGAACCATGGAGCCGGACAGATTGCGTGCGAAGGTGCGCGGCATGATGCCGGAGGTCGTCGCGGATCTCGCCCGGCTGGTCTCGCACGCTTCGATCGCGTTCCCCGGCCGGCCGGCCGAGCCCGTGCTGGCCGCTGCGCAGGAGGCGGTCGGCGTGCTGAAGTCCGCGGGACTCGCGGACGCCCGGCTCCTCGACGTGCCGGGCGGCTACCCCGCCGTCTGGGCCTCGTCCCCTGCGCCCGCCGGCGCCCCGACGGTGCTCCTCTACGCGCACTACGACGTGCAGCCCGCCCCGCCCGAGCAGGGCTGGGCGACCGACCCGTGGACGCTCACCGAGGGAGACGGCGGACGGCTCTATGGCCGCGGCGCCGCCGACAACAAGAGTGGGGTGGCCATCCACGCGGGGGCGCTTCGCACGTTCGAGGGCCGCTTTCCCGTAGGGATCAAGGTCGTCCTCGAGGGCGAGGAGGAGACCGTCTCCCATCTGGAGGCGTTCGTCGACTCGCAGCCGGAGCTCTTCGCCGCCGACCTGATGATCGTGGCGGACATGGGCAATCTCGTCGCGGGCGAACCGGTCCTGACCACGACCCTCCGCGGCGACGTCCACTGCACGGTCGAGGTCAGCACCATAGAGTCGGCTCTGCATTCGGGTCTGTTCGGCGGGCCTGCGCCTGATGCGCTCGTCGCGCTGATCAAGCTGCTCTCGACGCTGTGGGACGACCGGGGCAACACCGTCGTCCCGGGTCTGCGCTCGTACGACTGGCTGGGGGCGGAGATGCCGGAGGATCTCTACCGCGAGCAGGCCGGTATGCTCTCGGGCGTCGAGACCATCGGGGACGGCTCCGTGTCGACGCGGCTCTGGAGCTCTCCGAACGTGACGGTCACCGGCCTGGACGCACCGCGGACCGAGAACGCGTCCAACATCCTCATCCCGTCGGCGAAGGCACACCTGTCCCTGCGCATCGCGCCCGGCCAGGACGAGAAGGCCGCGCTGGATGCGCTGATGCGTCATCTCCGTGACCACGCGCCGTGGGGCGTCGACGTCCAAGTGGTGCCGATCGCGGCCTCGCCCGCGTTCGAGGTCGCCACTGACGGCCCGGGTTTCGCGGCGGCGCGCGTCGCGATGAGCGATGCGTACGGGAAGCCAGCCGGCGAGGCCGGCTCGGGTGGCTCGATCCCGCTGCTCACGACTCTGCGTCGCGCGGCGCCGGGCGCCGAGTTCGTGTTGTGGGGCGCTGAGGACGTGGCCCGTTCGCGCATACACGGCGGCAACGAGAGCGTCGACCCCAGGGAGATCGAGGCCCTGATCGTGGCCGAAGCGCTGCTGATACGGGCGATGGGCTAATCGCGCAACACCAGTTCCCCGTCTTCACCGATGTCCACGGTCACACTGTCGCCCTCGCTCACGGTCCCGTCGATCATGGCTTTAGCCACGCGATCGACGACCTCGCGCTGGATCACGCGCTTCAGAGGACGAGCGCCGTACACGGGGTCGAACCCGTCGAGGCTGATCCGCTCCACGGCCGCGGGAGTGAGCTCGAGAGTGATCTTCCGCTCCGCGAGGCGCGCTCGCACGAGAGCGAGCTGCAGCTCCACGATCCGCTCCACCTGTTCCATGCTGAGCTGGTGGAAGACGACGATGTCGTCGACACGGTTGAGGAACTCGGGCCGGAACGTCGAGCGCAAGGCGTCCTCGGCGAGCCTCTTCGCCTCCTCCTCGTTGCCCTGCTCGACGAACTGCTGGAACTGCGACCCCACGTTGCTGGTCATGATGATCACCGTGTTGAGGAAGGAGACCGTGCGCCCCTGGCCGTCGGTGAGCCGCCCGTCCTCGAGCACCTGCAACAGGATGTTGAAGACGTCCGGGTTCGCCTTCTCGATCTCGTCGAGAAGGATGACAGAGTAGGGCCTGCGCCGGACCGCCTCGGTGAGCTGGCCACCCTCCTCGTACCCCACGAATCCCGGAGGCGCCCCGATGAGGCGCTGCACGCTGAACTTCTCCATGTACTCGGACATGTCGATCCGCACGAGGCTGCGCTCGTCGTCGAAGAGGTAGGCGGCCAGCGCCTTGGCGAGCTCGGTCTTCCCCACGCCCGTCGGCCCCATGAAGATGAACGACCCGATCGGCCGGTCCGGGTCCGAAAGGCCGGCGCGACTGCGCCGGATCGCCCCGGCCACCGCGGCCACCGCCTCGTCCTGACCGACCACGCGTTCATGCAGGTGCTCCTCGAGGCGCGCGAGCTTCGCCATCTCGCCCTCCATCAGGCGCGAGACGGGGACACCGGTCCACGAGGCGACGACCTCGGCGATGTCCTCCTCGTCGACCTCCTCCTTCAGCATGGGCTCGCCCGCCTGCAGCTCCTTCAGCCGCGTGTCGGCCTCAGCGATGCGCCGCTCGACCTCCGGGACGCGGCCGAAGCGGATCTGCGCGGCGCGCTCGAGGTCACCCGCGCGCTCGGCGCGCTCCTCGTCCACGTGCGCCTCGTCGAGCTCGGCCTTCGCGACGCGCACGCCGTCGATGACCTGCTTCTCAGACTCCCATCGCGCCTTGAGTCCCGAGAGCTGCTCGGAGAGAGTGGCCATGTCGGCGCGGAGCGTCTCCAGACGCTCCGCTGAGGCGGCGTCCGTCTCCCGGGCGAGCGCGGCCTCCTCGATCTGCAGCTGCCGCAGCTGGCGGTCGGCGACGTCGACCTCGGTGGGCATCGAGTCGATCTCGATGCGCAGGTGACTCGCCGCCTCGTCCACCAGGTCGATCGCCTTGTCCGGCAGGAAGCGACCGCTCACATAGCGGTGCGACAGCACGGCGGCGGCCACGAGCGCGCCGTCGGTGATGCGCACACCGTGGTGGACCTCGTACTTCTCCTTGATGCCGCGCAGGATCGCGATCGTGTCGTCGACGGAGGGCTCCCCCACGTAGACCGGCTGGAACCTCCGCTCGAGTGCCGCGTCCTTCTCGATGTGCTCACGGTACTCGTCGAGGGTCGTGGCGCCCACGGCGCGCAGCTCTCCGCGTGCGAGCGCGGGCTTGAGCATGTTGCTCGCGTCCATCGCGCCCTCGGCCGCGCCGGCCCCCACGAGCGTGTGCAGTTCGTCGATGAAGACCACGAGGCGCCCCTCGGCTTGGACGATCTCCCTCAGCACCGCTTTCAGGCGGTCCTCGAACTCCCCGCGGTACTTGGCCCCGGCGACCATCGCGGCGAGGTCGAGGGCGACGACGTCCTTGTCCGCGAGCGTCGACGGCACGTCGCCGGCCACGATCCTCTGCGCGAGACCCTCGACGATGGCGGTCTTGCCCACCCCCGGCTCGCCGATGAGCACCGGGTTGTTCTTCGTGCGCCGTGAGAGTACCTGGATCACGCGTCGTATCTCCGCGTCCCGCCCGACGACGGGGTCGAGCTTGCCGTCGCGCGCGGCCTGCGTGATGTTGCGGCTGAACCGCTCCAGCGCCTGGAACTGAGACTCGGGGTTCGCGTCGGTCACCTTGCTCCCGGAGCGCAGCTCGTCGAGCGCGGCGTCGAGACGCGACACGCTGACGCCCGCCTTGTCGAGCGCGCGGCCCGCGGCGCCCTCGTCCTCGGCCATGCCGAGAAGCACGTGCTCGCTCGACACGTAGGCGTCCCCACGCTTCTCAGCCGCGCGGAACGCGCGCTCAAGCACCGTGTTGAGGCGCGGTCCCACACCCACCTGCAGCCCGGCGCCGCCGCTCACTTTGGGCATCGCGTCGATGGCCGCGGTGACCTCCGCATCGATCGAAGCAGGATCGGCGCCCACCTTCTGCAGGACCGGGCGCGCGATGCCGTCCGCCTGGTCGAGCAGCGCCTTCAGGAGGTGCTCCGGCTCGATCACCTGCTGACCGGCGTCGTCAGCGACGCCGTACGCCGCCTGGAGGGCCTCCTGCACCTTGACTGTGAGTCGGTCGAGTCTCATGTCGCTTCGTCACGCCCTTCTTGTCTCGTCTGGGCACCGGGGGCCGGACAGACTCCGAGCCGAGACTCGTGCGGCCGCGCCGTCTCTTGAAGACGGTCGCGCGCGCATACACGACCCCGGCTCGGTCGAGCGCCTGTCGGCCTCGCCGTGCGTCCTATTGCAGCTTCGTCCTCACCACGGCCCAGGCTCCGCCCTGCATGGAGAGGTCGACCTCGGTGTACTTGACCCCCGGCGCCTTCTTCGACGCGGAGGCCGCGCTCAGCTTCGCAGTCGCCGGGCCCGTGAGGGGACCCGTCACGATCAGGCGCGTCTGGGTGTTGCCGTACCTCACCGACACGAGGGTGGGATCGAAGGTGAAGCCCAGAGCGCGCATCTCGTCGAGCGCCTGACTGCGCACGCTGTCCGACACGACCTTCATGCTCGCAGGCACGCCGTTGCCGGAAGGCCCGCCCGGGGTCTCGACTGTGCCGCAGCCGACGATGGACAGCGCCGAGAGGGCGATGACCACGGCCGCGGCGAGAGCGGTCATTCGGACGGAACGGCTGGTTGGGACGTGACTCATGCGCTCGACCCCCTGGATCTTCACGGTGCGTTCACTGTCAGGACCTCGAGCCGCGACGTGGATGCGCGACCCGTCGATTGTACGCTCAGGAGCCACCTTCTGACCCACCCCTCAGCGCTGGTAGCGGCGCTGAAGGCCGCCTCGCGGCGCCAGCGTGATCTCCGTCCGCACCACAGCGGCGCGGGCCGCGGCCGCCTCCGCGAAACGGCGGCGCATCGCCTCGACGATCGCCCGGAGCTGGCGGGCCTCCTGTTCCAGATGCGTCCTCTCGTCCTCCAGTTCGAGGATCCTCTCGACACCGGCGAGGTTGATCCCCTCGGCCTGCGTGAGCTGCTGGATCAGCCGCAGCCTGTCGATGTCCGCATCGGAGTAGAGGCGCGTGTTGCCGGCGCTGCGCTGGGGCTGCACGAGCAGGCGGCGCTCGTAGATCCGCAACGTCTGCGGATGGACGCCCGCGAGCTGAGCCGCGACGCTGATCATGTACAGGGGCCTGTCACCCTCGCCGGCCCGTCTTCTTCGTGGCATGAGCTCAGGCGCCTCCTTCGTCCCTCGCGAGATGCGAACGCACTTCGTCCGCCTCCCCGCGGGAGGACGCGAATCGCTTCAGGAGCTCTTTCTGCTCCGCGTTGAGGTCCTTCGGCACGACGATCCTCACGTGCACCTTCATGTCCCCGCGGCCACCGCCCTTGAGGCGTGACGCGCCCTTGCCGGGCAGCCGGTAGACCTTGGCGTCCTGCGTTCCCGGGGCGACCTTGAGCTTCACCCTGCCGCCACCGGGAGTCGGCACCTCGATCTCCGCGCCGAGTACCGCCTCGGTGAGCGTCACCGGCAGCTCGAGCACTATGTCGGCCCCGTCCCGCGAGAAGTAGGGGTGCTTCGCGATGCGTGTCACGACATACAGGTCCCCGGGCGGTCCGCCCGCCACGCCGGCCTCGCCCTTGCCCTTGAAGCGGATCTTGCCGCCGTCCGTGACCCCCGCGGGGATCTGTATGGTGAGCGGCTTGGTGCGCGTGACCTGACCCTTCCCTTTGCAGGTGGGACAAGGCGTCTCGACGACACGTCCGCTGCCGCCGCAACGCGGGCACGGGCGCGAGAAAGAGAACATCCCCTGCCCCTGCGCGACGTGCCCCGTGCCCCGGCAGACCGGGCAGGTCACCGGACTGGTG
Source organism: uncultured Coriobacteriia bacterium (assembly GCA_903831865.1). Classification (GTDB taxonomy): domain Bacteria; phylum Actinomycetota; class Coriobacteriia; order Anaerosomatales; family PALSA-660; genus PALSA-660. The sequence goes on along the minus strand of CAIKZH010000018.1, from coordinate 2,478 downwards.
CCGGGCGCGGCTCCGGAGCCCTTGCACGTGGGGCACTTCTCCGTGCGGCGCAGGTCGATCTTCGTCGATGTCCCCGACAGCGCCTCGTCGAAGGAGAGGGACACCTCGTAGGTGAGGTCGCCGCCGCGCTGGGCCTGCGGCCGCGCGCGCCCGCCTCCGCCGAACATGGAGCCGAACATGTCGCCGAGATCGCCGAGATCGCCCATGTCGACGTTGTTGTAGGAGAAGCCGCCCGTGCCTCCGGGCTGGCCACCGAACGGCCCCGCAGGTCCCGGGCCCGGGGGCGGCCCGCCGCCCCCGAAGTAGGCGCCGTACTGATCGTACTGAGATCGCTTCTCAGGGTCGGAGAGCACCTCGTACGCTTCGTTGATCTCCTTGAACTTCTCCTCCGCGCCGCCGGCATCGGGATGATGCTTGCGAGCGAGGCGGCGGAAGGCCTTCTTTATCTCGTCGGCGCTCGCCGACTTCGGAAGCCCGAGTACCTCGTAGTAGTTGCGCGTCGAGGCCATGTGGGCGGTCCTACTCCTCTGGCGCCGGCAGGGGGCCGCCGCTGCTCACCACGACCATCGCAGGTCGGATGAGACGCCCTCCGAGTCCGTAGCCCTTCTGGTAGACCTCCAGCACGGTGTGCTCCGGAAGCTCAGGATCCTCGCGCGTTCCCACAGCCTGGTGCATGTGAGGGTCGAAGGGCTGCCCGAAAGGATCGACGACCTCGACGCCCTCCTTCCCGAATACGGTGAGGATACGGGCGCGGACCATCTCGACACCCTTGATCAGCTGTTCGAGTTCCAGACCGCGCTCGCTGCTCTGGATGGCGTGGTCCAGCACCCGATCGAGGTCGTCGAGCACGGGCAGGAGCTCGACGACGATCCGCTCGCCCGCTCGAGCGCGCAACTCGGCCACATCGCGCTCCTGGCGCTTGCGGTAGTTCTCGAAGTCCGCCTGCCACCTCTGGGCGGTCGCCAGATTGCGCGCGGCCTCCTCGCGGGCGGCGACCAGCTCCTCGCCGACACCCTGCCCGCCCTCGAACTGGGCCTCCAGGTCGTCCGCGAGTTCCGGGTCGACATCGGACCCGCGCGCGGGCTCCGGGCGCCTGCCGGCGCGCGCGTGGTCGCCGTTTCGATGGGCCATGGCCTACTTCTTCTCTTCGTCGACGACCTCGAAGTCAGCGACCTCTTCATCCTCGGCGGGCGCCGAGCCCTCGCCTTCGGTCTCGCCCTCAGCGGACGCGGCCTGCGCTGTCTGGTAGGCGATCTCTCCCACCTTCATGCCGGCCTCGCGCAGCTTCTCGCTCGCGGCGTTGATGGCCTCGACGTCGTCGGCCTGCAGCGCGTCCTTCGTCTCCTTGAGGGCGGCTTCGACCTCGGTCTTGGTCTCCTCCGGCACCTTGTCACCCAAGTCCTTCAGCGTCTTCTCGGTCTGGTAGACGAGCGTGTCCGCGATGTTGCGGGCTTCGGCCGCCTCCTTCTTGGTGCGATCGTCGTCGGCGTGCGACTCGGCGTCCTTCACCATCTTGTCGACTTCGTCGTCCGAGAGCGCCGTCGTGCCCGAGATGGTGATCTTCTGCTCCTGGCCGGTGCCCATGTCCTTGGCCGAGACGTTCACGATGCCGTTCGCATCGATGTCGAAGGTGACCTCGATCTGCGGTACGCCGCGAGGCGCCGGAGGAAGCCCCACGAGGTGGAACTTGCCCAGCGTCTTGTTGCCCGCGGCCATGTCGCGCTCGCCCTGCAGCACGTGGATCTCGACCGACGTCTGGCCGTCGGCCGCGGTGGTGTAGGTCTCGGTCTTGCGCGTCGGGATCGTGGTGTTGCGTTCGATCATGCGCGTCATGACGCCGCCCATGGTCTCCACGCCCAGCGAGAGCGGGGTCACGTCGAGCAGCAGGATCCCCTTGACGTCACCCGCGAGCACGCCGCCCTGGATGGCCGCGCCGAGCGCGACGACCTCGTCCGGGTTCACGCCCATGTGCGGGTCCTTGCCGGTCAGCGACTTGACGAGCTCCTGGACCGCCGGCATGCGCGTGGAGCCGCCGACGAGGATGACCTCGTGCAGGTCGCCCATCTTCATGCCCGCGTCCTTCATCGCCGCCTCGACCGGCTTCTTGCAGCGGTCCAGCAGGTCGGCGGTGATCTTGAGGAACTCGGCGCGCGTCAACTCGTAGTCGAGGTGCTTCGGGCCCGATGCGTCGGCGGTGATGAACGGCAGCTCGATCTTCGCGGTCTGGGCGCCGGAGAGCTCCATCTTGGCCTGCTCCGCCTTCTCCTTGAGCCGCTGCAGCGCCATCTTGTCGGCACGCAGGTCGATGCCGTGGTCCGCCTTGAACTTATCGGCGATCCAGTCGATGACCACCTGGTCCCAGTCGTCGCCACCGAGGTGGTTGTCGCCGTTGGTGGACTTCACTTCGTAGACGCCGTCGCCGAGCTCGAGGATCGACACGTCGAACGTGCCGCCGCCGAGGTCGAACACGAGGACCGT